>NZ_CP114176.1:2501680-2814390 GCF_027186265.1 Lentibacillus daqui
TTATCGTTATCATACCAAGGATTAGGAAGGTGGAAAAATGCCATCTATTGTAGGTCCGCTAAAAGTTAACAGCATTACTGGAGGGGTGGTAAACTTTGGTGACTCCTTTTATCTCTCGCCAAAGAGCACTGCAAAAACCGCTACCGGCTCCGGTTCAATGAATACGGGAGATTTTATTAATACAAATACCGGATTTAGCTCGACCAATCCAGTTGATCCCGACATGATTGATCAACTAATTGCAGGAAACACCTAACACATCGGTCCTCCGTCATCATTGTACTACGGAGGACCGACGCTATTCATAAGTTGACTGATCTAAAAAGATGAATTGAACACCATCGTCACAATTATGCTTTAACCAGTAGTTGTTTGGCAAAAAAATAAAGATACGCTTCTTTAACCGGCTGCTGCCAAACTGTCTCCAACGCCTGTTTATAGAGTTTTATCTGCGTCTGATACCGTTCACGCAGCTGCTGGATAATTCCTTGCGTTGCTTCTCCATCAATCGCATCGGTTTTATAATCGACAATGACCCAACCGTCTTCTGTATGAATAATACAATCAATCACGCCTTGCACCAGTACCCGTTCATCTGTGTCACTTTCCCAGTTGGCATAAACCTCGCTTGCTGGAAGTGAAAGACTAAATGGCACTTCGCGATAGACAGTAGGCGCAGTTACAAGAGATGTGCCAATACCCGTTGTGTAAAATTGCTCGATCGCCTCTGTATCAATAATAGCTGCCTCATCAGCGGTTAAAATTTCCCTGCCGACCAGTTCTTCAATAAATTCCGCTATCTCTGCTTTATTTAAGCTACGGGTAAGCGGGATATGCTGCATCACCGTATGCATTGCTGTCCCACGCTCTGCAGCTGAAATGGACTTCTCTGTTTGCATAAATTTTGGCCGTTTGACAATTGGCGCATGAAACGGCTGGACAAGCCGCATATCACTATAATCATCCTTTACTTCCCGTTGCCGTTTTAGTTCCGTAACCGTTTGTTTGGCCCGGGCTGTTTGCGCCTGCGGAAATGGATAGCGAAATGATAGACGTTCATCAACCATATGCATCTGCTCTTCATCGGTAAGCTCAAGCGGCTGCCATGTCGTAACACTTTCTTTTAGCACCTCATCTACATACTCGTCCACTTTTTCCAGATTGGTATAATCACTTCCATGAACAACAAAAACTTTCCATGTTGATGGATCAATTTTGATCGGATCCAACACGGCATCACCGACATCCTCTGTCCTGAGCAAACCATTGGCCTGATGCCGGATCAAGGCCGGGCCCACCCAATCCAAGTAACTTTTCGCTTCCAGCCGATACTGTGCTGGTAAGACCCAGGCTTCATGGTCAGCCATCTTTTGCCATTTTGCTTGTTTCTTTTCGAATGAAGCAACATTGGCAACCATAACCAGTTTTTCTTTTGCCCTGGTTAAGGCAACATACAAAACACGCATTTCCTCCGCTAATTGTTCACGCAATTTTTCACTCCGAAAGGCATGAAACAAAAGGGTTGGGTAGGTAATCCGTTTTACCGGATCAATATACTTACTGGCAAACCCAAGATCTTTATGCAATAAATAGCGCTGGTTGAGATCCATCAGATTAAATGATTTATCCATTGCCCCAACAATGACAATTGGGAATTCGAGTCCCTTACTGCTGTGAATGGTCATCATGCGGACAACATCTTCTTGTTCACTAAGCGCCCTGGCTGCTCCAAGATCATCACCGCGTTCTTCCATCCGTTCGATAAACCGCAAGAAACGAAATAAACCGCGGAACGATGTCGTCTCGTAGCCACGAGCACGATCATACAGTGCCCTTAAATTTGCCTGACGTTGCCGACCACCTGGCATACCTCCGACAAAATCATAATAACCTGTTTCCCGGTAAATTTGCCAGATCAATTCCGATAATGCCCCTTGTCTGGCAGCGACACGAAAGCGTTCCAGCTGCTCCATAAACGGCCGCAATTTTTCCGCTAATTCATCGGTTTCATTATCGGTAAATCGCCGTAGTGCATCATAATACGTATGACGCTTATCCGCCAGACGTATCCTGGCCAATTCCTCTTCATTCAGACTGACGATTGGCGAGCGCAATACAGAGGCAAGCGGAATATCTTGTCTTGGGTTATCAATGATCTTTAATAAACTGATCATGATTTTTACTTCAATCGCTTCAAAATAGCCTGTGGATAACTCCGCATAAACAGGGATCCCTTGTTTTTTCAGTTCATCGGCAATTGTCGGTGCCCAGGTCATGGAGCGCAATAAAATAACGATGTCACGATATCTTACATCCCGCTGTGTCTGTGTTCGCTTATCGACTACCTGCAATGGTTTTTCATCCCTTTGGCCTACCCACCTCTTTATTTTTTCTGCGTAGGCACGCGCCTCCAGCTGGGCTTTCTCCAAGTCCTGATAGTTCTCCTCATCGTCTTCTGTCACCTGATCTTCCTCAGGTGCTTCGCGATCAATAATTACAAGTTCCGGATCCGCCTGTGGCAGTTCAAGGGTATCGTACATATGGTTGGCATAAATTAATTCTGCATCCTGATCATAATTAATCTCCCCTACGTCTTCATCAAGGATCTGCCTAAAAATATAGTTTGCTCCTATTAAAACTTGCTTCCGGCTGCGAAAATTACTGGCCAAATCAATCCGTTTCGCTGGTGATTTTTGTTCAGCAAACCGTTTATATTTATCAATAAACAAAGATGGTTCAGCATGACGAAATCGGTAAATACTTTGTTTCACATCGCCAACCATGAACATATTCCCAGAACCATCCTGATCACTGATTAATTTTAAAATGGTCTCTTGCACCAAGTTGGTATCCTGATATTCATCAACCAGTACTTCAGTAAACTTGGTCTTGAACTGACGGGCAACACTAGATGGAACGACATGCTGCGGATCAGATGTATCGTCCATCAGCAGCTGCAGGCAATAATGTTCCAAATCGGAAAAGTCGACAATTGCTTTTTCCCGTTTTTGTTCGGTGAACCGTTGTTTAAATTGTTTCACGAGTTCGGTCAGCTGCCTGATAACCGGTGCCAATTCCTGCATATCCGCAACATGTCCGGTGAGATTACGGGTAAACCAGCTTTCCTTCATCTCATTCCAGCGTTTTTTGTAACTATCACGCAATGCTTTGACTTTTGCCTTCTTGTCCTCATTACAGTCCACTCGTTTGCCGGATAGTTTGGTAAATGTACTTGTTTGCATAAAGGCTTGTAATTGATCCCACGAAGCAAATTTCGATAACGCCTCATGCAATTGATTGATATCTGCATCAATGGCATCCGCATAATGGTATGGCCCATCATTTTCCTTTGTCAGATCCAGGGCACGTTCCATTTCCTCTTTGATCGCTGTGAATTGACTGTTTATCTCCCGTTTGATGATCGAAAGCCAAGGCAAATCCTGCTCAGTCCATTGATCTGGCACATCATACGTGTCGACAAGGCGATCCAGCCACTGGTCCGGCCATGGATTTTGTTCGGAGAATGTATACAATTTCAGCACAAGGTCTTCCACATCATTATCATTGCGATCACTGGAGAAGCGATCAACCACCGCAAAAAACTTCTGCTGTTCCTCTCCTTGCTTGCCATACCATTCCTCAAATAAATCAGCAATGACCTCTTGCTGGATCAAATCAGTCTCCATATCATTGGCAATTCGAAATCCTGGATCGATATCCAACAAGTACGCATATTCCCTGATGACATCCAGACAAAAAGAATGCAAAGTTGAAATTTGCGCACGCTGCAACAAGGATAATTGTTTTTTCAAATGGTTGGATGATGGATTTTCTGCCAGCTTATTTTCCAGGGCAAGACCAACACGGTTGCGCATCTCTTGAGCCGCTGCATTGGTAAAAGTAACGACAAGCAATGTATCGATATCAACCGGGTTATCCGCACGAATCAATTTTTGAATTATCCGCTCCACCAAGACTGCCGTTTTCCCAGATCCAGCCGCTGCTGCCACCAAAATATCACTGCCATCAGTATAAATCGCCTCATGCTGTTCATTCGTCCAATTTACCATTGTTCTCCCTCCGTTTGTCCGGCACCGGTATCTACTTTTCTACGCAGTTCTTCCAAAATTTCATCGTCCTTTCGATCCGTTAGCTTGCGATAATTGTTTTCTTCCAGAGTCGGATCGAATTGACAAACCGAGCGATATGGGCAAAAGGTACAAGCAACCCTTTGTTTATGCTGGTATGGGTTTAAATGGACTTTACCTTCTGTCATATCAACACCGGCACGAACCATTAACTGTTGAATATGGTCTTTGAGAATATGGAAAGTTTCCTCATCAGCAATCCGTGAACTGCTGTAAAATCCGCCATTTTTCTTCACGCCTGCCGGTACAATCTGACTTGATCCTGACTCCAGTGATGTATCCATTAACTTGACGGCAGTTTCATCAGCAAGCAGAAGTCCCTGCATTTTGTATTTTTTAAAGATTTCCTGGTCAATTTCTTGGTCGTCCATTTTTTGTTTTGCTGAAATCATTGGATTATGCACATGGAAATAGAGTACTCCCGCTGGCGTAGCCTTTACACCCAGCCATTGTTCAGATTGGGACAGAACAACATCCAAATAAGCAAGCATCTGCAAGGCAAGGCCATAGTATACCTCTACCAGATTCAACCCTTTGGCACTTGATTTGTAATCAATGATACGCAGGAATAAATGCTCCTGATCCAGCGCCTTGTCTACCCTGTCAATACGGCCGCGCAAGACCAATTCAAATCCATTTTTAAGGGGTAGTCTCACTGGCTTAAGTGTTTGATTATCCCCCATACCAAAGTCAAGCTCCAGTCCAACCGGTGAAAAATTGCTTTGCCGTGCCTGTTCGCCTAGCACATAGGCAGCACGAGCAATGACGTCTTGCAATTTTTGCTGAATGTATTGATAGCGATTCGAGCTGTGTAAAATCTGGTGTTGCAAAATTGGCGCAAGATGGTTGACCGCTTGTTGGGCATAATGATCGGTCTCCTGTTTCGTCAGTTGCGCATAATCTTTTCCTGCCTGTTGAACCCATTCAGTAATCTGTTTTAATGCTTCATGGAACAGCTGGCCAATATCTGGTGCATCCAATTGATAGGTTTGCCGTTCGTCCAGGCCTAAACTGTATTTGGCGAAATGCTGATATGCACAGCGATAATACATTTCCAGCCTGGAAACACTGGCCTTCACTTCTTTGGGATAAAGTTCTTTTGTTGTTTCTTCTGACAAATCAACAGGCTGATTACGATAATACAGACTTTGTAAAATGGAATAGGTTGTACCAAACTTCCTCGTATTTTCAATATACCAGTTCAAAACATACCACCAAATCGGCTGAACCGGGTATCCTTTTCGTTTTCGGCTTAGTTGTGCGGTTAATGCTGCTCTCGTTTTAACCGGTGTTGTGATGAACGCCTGTGCATCGAATAATTCATCTGGATCCTGCAACAGCAAATGTTCACAACAAGACGGAAATAAATCCTCCATGCGCTTAATCAGTTGGGAAGGCATTTTCGCTTTTCCCTCTTCATCACTTAACGGATAACTAATCCACATTTGTTCACTTACCGCTGTAAAAGCCAGATACATATAAAACCAATCGTCCAATAATTGACGCTTACTGCTATCAGCCAGTCTTAATCCATGTGTCGCCAGCAGCTCCCGTTCGCGCTCATTAATCATCCCGTCTGCTTGTGGTTTCATCGGCCAAACGCCGTCATTTACACCAAGTAAAAACGCACATTTCTTGCCGCTAATCCGGGAACGGTCAATGGTCCCAACAATCACATGATCCATGCTTGGTGGGACGTGCGCAAACTTCAACGATTCCAAACCAGCATCAAGGGTGGTACGAAACGTGGCTAATTCCATCGGTTCATCACCGGCAATTTCGACCATTTCATCGATCAATTGGACAATGGCCTCCCAGACTTGTTCCTGCTCACGTCCCTTTTCAATTTGACCTGCTTCATCAAAGGTATCCCTTAGCTGTTCCAGACGTTTTGGTACACGAAGTTCTTCCAGCCATGTAAACAGGACTTCACACATCCCGGCAACCGTTTGTGCTTTTCGGATTTTTTCATCAAATGACTGTAGCGCCTGAACTACTTGACGACGATAGGCATTAATCCGTTTTTGTGTCTGCTTTTCCGCATCAGTCTGTGCCGTCTGATCAAATCCGCGAAAACGACTGTATTCCCAGTCTTCTTCACTCATCCAGCGTGCCCGTGAACGGATACCATACTCCAACACATAATTTTCCAATTCATCAATGGCATCATTTGTTAATGGATATTCTTTATCCGCGATCGGGATAAATCCTGTCTTTAGCACCCGGAAAACTGCATCATAGCGCCAATTCCCCTGTACCATATCAAGGGCAGAACGAATCAATTCGATCAAAGAATGATTCAGCATCGTTCGCTTCTCATCGACAAACACGGGGATACCATAATCTGCAAAAATCGTGTCAATCAGGTCATGATAAGTTTCCGGCTGCCGAATAAAAATAGCCATGTCCCGATACCGGTAATGCTCTTCTCTAACTAAGCGAATGATTTCCTGTGCCGCTCCTTCTACTTCCGCGCGCGGATGTACCGCCTCGGCAATCTGAATGGGTACAGCCCCTTTATATTTCGGTGCCGGCCGATTATCGAAATTAGCGTCTAAATGATAAAAAGCAGGACTCCCCTTAAATCTTCCATACGCTGGGTTCATTTTTATTGTTTCCTCAATGGGAATTTGATTTTCTTCTACCACGGCTTTCAAAGTTTGATAGGTTTCCTTCGTTTGATAAAACAGATCCAATTCTGAAGGTTTGGTTTCTTCCGGATCATCAACGGTTAAGCCGATAGTAACGCAGCTGACTTTGTTCAACAACGCCTCCACTACAAACAATTCCTGCGGGGTAAATCGGTGGAATCCGTCAACGTAAACAATGGCATCATCCAGTATCGGTGCCTGCCTGATTTTTTCCGCCAGTAATCGTAATTGATCCTCACTATCAATGTATTTATCATGTAACGCAATGGATAATTTTTCATATAAATAAGTCAAATCTTGCAGTTTATTTGTTAATGCCACTTCTCCAGGTTCTTTATGGGTAAATTGATTGATGTGTTCCATTTCCATTTTCAACATTTCCGGAGTAATGCTGTAACGCTTGAACTCGGTAATCATTTTTTCCAGCTGATCAAGAAATCCCTGTTTCTCCATCGCTTTTTGGAACACCCGCCAGTCTGATTGTTTTTCCTCAATAATCTTTCTCAGCATCATTTGAATGCCGATGGAACTAATAAACTGTTTTGTCCCCCCGCCGGTTTCTTGTAATATCCGCCAGGCAAGTCTGGAAAAACTGACGACATTTGCCCTTGTACTCCCTTGAATAAGGTTATCATCAAATAAGGCATATTCTTGTTGAAACGTCATTTGATCCGGAACGATATAAAAGATTGGTGGACCTTGTGGATCCTCCAACAGCATTTGTTTCATTTCATCCAGCATTCGGCCACTCTTCCCCGTGCCGGCAGTACCTAATAAAAAGCGAATCCCCATGTAATCCCCTCTCCAACAGACATTTTTCAGCAAAAAAATAGCTTTCTTCCATTTTACCAAAGAAGAAAGCTTAATTATACTTATTTAAATGATGATCGGTTTTTCAGACTCTTAACCAAAATCTATGGTTGACAGATTAGATGTAATTTTGATTTATGCAATCGCTACGGAAAAACACTACGCTGGCTAGTTTATCATCACCATTTTTATTCATTAATTCAACCATAGATTTTGGTGACCGGTTTTTCATTTAATTCAATTTCCTCATATGTTCCTACTAGGTTATTCTCTTCATCCCCTGTTTTCCTGCCAGTTAATCGTCATTCCAATGGGACGTTCCTTGGGTTTCACCTTTCTTTTGCAAGCGTTTTTCTATGTATTTGCCCAGGATCCAAAATAGGACAATACAGATACCAATAACAATCGTACGAACAGGATGTTTGGCAAATGACATAATACTGGCTCCGACATATGCCATAGTAAAGATCATCACCGATTTCCCCATCAGAACAGCTAGTATAAATTGTTGCAAACTGACTTTTGATAATCCAGCAACAATATTAATAACTGCCGACGGGGAAAACGGAAAACACATTAATAAAAATAAAGGTCCAAAGCCATGGCGCTCAAACCAGGCTGTCACTTTATGTACCTGTTTATTTTTCCGAATGGCCGTAAAGATCCGCTTTCGACCAAGCTTACGAATAATAATAAAAATAGTGATCGCGCCGAGACTTGAACCTAACCATGAAAGTAAAAAACCCCAAAACAAACCATATGCTGCTGCATTTGCGAAGACAAACACGACCAGTGGCAAAAATGGTAAAAAGGCTTCGAGCAATGGTAGTAATATCCCTGGTAACGGCCCGAGTTGCTGATAGTTGTCCAAAAGCTGTTCAATATATTCATCCAGTAAATCATTTTCAACAATCATTCGCCAATTTTTAATACTTAAGTCCGTTAGAAACATTTAGCTATAATCCCCTCACACAAACATCACATCGAGTTATCATCTGACTATAATATTTATTTTAATGGAATAATCAGTGTCTGCATAGCATGACCAGCTAATTTTTTTGCCTCTTTCTATCCATTATGAACAAAATTAAAGATTTTAGTGTTTTTTGTACGTGATTATCGTATAATTAAATAGAACAAATGTTTCATCGGAGGAGATTCATGATGCGTTATCTAAGTGATGAGGAAATCGAAGTGGCTTCACGCTTTTTGTTTCTGTCCATGGCATTGATTGTTATGGAACAAGATATGCAAACAATTGAATCAGGTTCATTCAAGATAAAAGAGCCGTATATGGAACTCCTGGATAGAATGACTACTGAAGCAATGAATGAGCGACGTAAGCTACGGGATGTAATGAGGAAAAAACACATGAAAGTTGTCACCTTAAATAAGAATGATTCCTTTTCGTCCTACCTTTTCTTGTGCGAAGGCCGTGAAGAAAAACGCAATTATTTTAATCCAGCCATCCGAAAAAAAGTTGAAGCCATCATCCATGAGCTTATGCATAGGGCTCTGCCACTATTTCAACCGAGTGCTTCTGCAAATACCTGATTCGATTGTCGAGAAGATAGCGAAATTGAGCTGTTCGCTGGATCTGATTTAATACGGAACCAACGGAAACATCAAGAATTACCCTTTTACCTGTTTTAAATGCTATTTCCGTCTGTCTGTTTGTTACCTTATACACTTCGTCAATATGCGAATGGGCAATCCAGGAACAATTGGCACTTGACGGTGAAAATGTTGGAAAGAAATACATGCCGCTTGCAGGGTCAATCGAGATCGGAGCCTTATGTGTAATGCCACATATATCCCGGGTTCCATCTTGGCGGCCCTTAAGACTTGCACCGAAAAACTTGCATGCATAATCGATAATTTTGGTCGGTGATTGTCTTACAATAAATTCATCCTGTTCTTCCAAAATTCGCGCAGACACCTTTCCGGATTCATCACGATGTACCAATACCGCCATTGTTAGCGGCGTCACTTCATAAGTTGGGTTAAAATAATAATTATTTTCCATTTTTACATTACTTCCTTCCTATAATTGTTCCATGAATTAGAAAGAGGACTATTACTAATTTACCAAATTTATAGGTAAAAAGATACCCAAAAAGACATTTTTCTTAAAAAAATCTTTATTTTAGAGTAAATTAAGATATTTCCTTTGGCCTTACATTTTTTTGAGAATGTTCAATATGGGGGGTTTTGCCCAGACTCCCTGAAAATGTTTGGCTCATTACTCGGTCAATTCAACTGAAATTGTATTGATTTGGGCAGGATCTGATTCTTGATAATGCTATCGTATCCCAATTTAATTTTATTCCCAATTTGAAACGTTTCATTGCTAATTACGGAGAGAACAACAAGCATGATACGTTGAGATGTCCCCACTTTCTGATTGAACAATGGCACTTTGATTAAAAATTCCAGATTATTGCCCTTTAGACGAACATGAATTAAAAATGAGGTTTAAATAATCTCCGTGTCCCCGAATGAGTTTAACCTCATTCTCCGAAGAAATCCAAAAAAAATGGAAAGTTAGCCCTTCTTCATCCTCTCCACCTGTTGGTTCGTAATCCCACTTGTCTGGAACATTTGATACATTTATTTTGTAAAAAAATCTATTATGTATAATACCATCATCATTTTCCCAATAATCTTCTGCAATTAGCTTTTCAATCTCAAAGTTTTTCAATCCTGTTTCTTCTTTAATTTCTCTAATTATTGCATTATAAGTGCTTTCTTTGGACTTTATAGTACCTTTGGGGATCTGTATGCCAGCTTCAGTAACAGGATGGCGGAATACCAATATTTGCGTTCTGCCTTCTTTAACTCTTGTTACATAACCATATGCTTTTTTAATCGCCATCATTAATTCCCCCATGAATATTTCCTCAGCCTTATGGTCCAGTCACCAAACTCGTAAATAAATCCCTTTCTCGTGCATTCATAAACCATTCCTACACGCTCTATTAATCGAATGGAAGGTGTATTATCTACATTGATATGAGCCTCGATACGGTGATAACCTAAGTTTTTGAACCCAATTACGAAGCATCTCTTTGAGACTCCCACGGCTAAAGCCGCAAGCCCTATACCTTACGATATTACGGGTGGGATTCTTGAATGACTATGCGTTCGCAGTCCATTTCTGTTTTGAACAGCCTTCAAGATGAGGGCATCTCATTGCCCCTCCTAAGACAGTGCATATAGCATCTTAGGCTGATTGACTACCACCATCAATCACAGGTGCATAACGAATATTCATTGCACCAACTAAATCACGATGTTTTTCAAATCCACATGTACACTTGTATTTTCTGTCTTTTGCCTTATTCTTGTAGAACACTTTGGGCATGTTTGACTGGTGTAGGCAGGGTTTACATATTCAACTTTATGCCTTCTAACTTTGCTTTGTATTCAATGAATTGTGATAGACGATAAAATGACCATGTGTGCAAGTTTTTTTCGTTTTTACGACTGTTTCTTGTCGTTTCCCTAATATTCGCCAACTGTTCTAAGCGAATGACGGAAATGTTATTTTCTTTTGCAACGTTTATAATTGCTCGACTAACCTTATGGTCTTGGTCTTTCATCCAACGTTGTTCTTTATCATCGAGCGTGCGAATGGTGTTTATCTTTTTCTTTTTTCCTAAGATTTTACGCTTTGAACGAAACACTCGCTTTTTGAATTTGTTTTGTCTGCCATTTTCAAAGAATCGTACGTTACCATCGTCTGTTACTGCAACAGCAGGAACTTTAAGTCCTAAATCGACACCCATTATCTTTGTACCTGTTTTTTCGATTGTAGGGAGCGTGATGGAAATTTGGGCAATCCATTTACCTGACTTTTTCGTTATGCGTAGTGTACCTAACTTGTTGTGTTTAATCAACTCTAAATTACGGTTATCTTTATCAATCAATAAAGCACGAATTGGAGTTTTCTTTACTTTTCCACCAACCATAATGGGCACTGAAATATGGGTGGAGTCAAAGGAATAGTTTTGATTGTTCCAAATACAGACAGGCTTCTTTAAATTGGGAACAACTTCATATTTATTCTTCTTCGCTTTTTTGAAAACACTTTTAGCGTCTTTAATTGCTTGGTTTTTCACTGCACTTGGTAGAGGAATATGAATATCCTTGCTTGATTTCTTCGTGCTTTTCTTTTCCTTGACCATTTCAGATACAAGCGTATTGATGGTAGAGATATACGTTTGGCTCATCTCATACAAAATAGAAGACTGTTCTTTCGTTGCAAGTAGTTTAATTTTAATTGTTATCGTTTGCGACATGCTATTCACCCCCTTGTTTTTTGTTGTTCAACATAGCGTTTAATAGTTTCACTCGATGCATTTTTCGCGGTTGATACAAAATAAGAACGTGTCCAAAGACTTGACAAGTGCTGAAGATGAGGAAATCCTATAATGGTAGAAAATAGTTGAACTCGCTAGTTCCTTGCCATCTGAACGCATTCCTTTTTCTTCTAAGTTTTGAAGAAAATTAATAATATGGGCCGGTTTTATTTGGTCCAGCCGTAAATGTTGAAATGCCGGTAGGATACGCAACTCCAAGTAATAAATATGTCTTTCTAATGTAGTGTGAGCCAATCTCCTTTTTGCACATTTTGGCAGCCATTCATTGTACACAAAGTCCACAAAGTTTATTTTTTGCGGCTCAAAATATCCTTTTCCAGTGACTTTGGCAACGAATTGGATCAGTTGTTCATCTGCATACCGTTGTCCTTTTGCATCAATCGTTTTATATTTTTTGTTCCGTCTTCTTTTACCATTTATGTCTGTATAACTGCCTAAATCAACTTCTAATTGCCATTTACCGTTACCACGCGGTCTAGCATGTCCTTTTGCCATGCGAATCCCTCCTATTGTTCTGTTGGATCGGTTAAAAGACCAACAGGAATGTCTTCATATCCTTCTAACTCATAGATAAGTATCCCGTTTATTAATTTGATGCTAGAATAAACAGGGATTTTAACTGTTTTTCCTGGATCAAATTCCTTCTGCATCATGCTTCACCCCCTTAAATCGGGGAACGTAGGTTCTGTTTAATTGTGTAAAAGAGGGTGTACGTGATTGTACACCTAACTCACCTTATTAGCGCCGTATGCTAAATTATCTTTAATTTTATCTTTCAAATCATAGTAAACACCAACATGAAAATAGTAATAATCCGACTCATTATAGATGCGCCATTCCTCGCCATAAGCCATTTTATGAAAGTTATCGTAGTTTAGTTCTTCAAAGGTATCCCTGTTATAAGTTATTGAAATAACTTCTTCTTTGGATTCATTTCCTTTCGTGTCAGTCATTGTACCTGTGACAACAGCAGTAACCTTGTTTACTTTTTTGTCACCAAAAGCTATTTTCATTGCTTCCAACGCGTTCATTGATTGATTTGACACCATAGTGTTCACACTAAAAGAATCGTCTCCATCAAATTCTATTTTTAAATTACCATCGTCATCTAAATTCGTACTCACTATATTTTTATTATCTTCCTTTAGTTTTTCATCTATGGGTCTATTTTCTTTCTTTTTCTTAGCTTTTTCCTTTTTCTTCTTTTCAGCTGCGGCTTTCTCTTCATCTTTTTTCTTCTTCTCGGCAGCTTTCTTCTTCTCAGCAGCGGCTTTCTTTTCCTTGGCCTTTTTGGCTTCCTCTTTTTTGTCTACAGTTTTATTTACGGGTTTAGCTTCTTCATTCTCAACTTCTTGTTTCGGTTCACCAGATGCTTTTTCTTCGTCGTTTCCGGTAAATGCACCAATTATCCCGAAAATGATAACTAAATATATCAAACTAGCAGTGATCATTTTCCATTTACTTCCTGAACGGAACCCTAGAATTTTTTGGTACCATTTCCGAGATTGATTGATTACATGAATCTTTGTATGCTTCCGAATAAGCTCTTCAACTTCTTTTCCAGAACCATCGGAAACAATAAATTCCTCTTGATTATCGTCACTTCTAAATGAAAAGATGGATTTTAATGCAAAATGATCAATTTTTACATCTTTCCAATCCGACCAATCAATTGATCGATGAAATATTAATTCTTTTTCGCTCGTAAATTCATAAATTTTAATTCCGTCCTGGTCAAATGCTGCAAAGAAATTAGTTAGACGTTTTTCCTTTACAGTAACTCCAGACACGCGATAAAGTGTATTCCCATCTTTGATATATTGGGATTCTAATGCCTTTGTCGCTTGTTCCGATATACTTTCCTTCTTTTTCTTTTTTTCTTCACTCAATTAAAATGCCCCCTCTAGTAATATATAACTATATCAAATCTATAATAAAACGATCTCAATAGACCGTGTTTTATTTAAATTCCTTTAAATGCGAAACCTCACTAGGAATGCCATAGAGACCTGCTACATCTTTAATAGTCATATTGGTATCGCTTAATTTATAAAGTTCATCATCGGGCAATAACAACTCGACCGCAAACTGATTGGCCTCGGTTTCTATTTTATCAACGGAAAACAATGTGCGTCTTTTTAAAAAAGGTGTGCTTAATCTGGGGTGTATTTCTGAATGCCCTAATTCATGGGCGCAAGTGTAGCGTTTAACCTCTGGTTGTGAATTTGAATTTATGTAAATGAACTTATTTCTTCTTATATATTTATAAAAGCCGTATATTTCTTCATGAAGATTATGTTCAATTACATAAATATTTTTTGCAGAAGCAATTGCGAATGGATCATTGGTTCCGTATTTTTTTACTAATTTTATCACAATCTCTTTTATCCACATAATTGACCCCCCTTAAACTAATCTTTATCTCTATGTTTTTTAGGGGTGTATTTTTTATTCGTCAAAGTCGCAATGCGTTCTGCATGTTCAAGTGCTTCTAAAAGTGTTTCAATAGCTTCCTCACTCATGGGTTCGCCCATATAATTCAGTCCATCGCCTTTGCCTTCTTTTAAATCATTCCTCATTTTTTCCATACGCTTTGCAATGTCTTTTTCGTCTTTTGCAGTTAATTCTGGATCGGCGGATCTTCCCATTAGATAATCCGTTCGTATATCAAAAAGTTCAGCAATACTGTTTAATCCAAGATTGATCTTTTCTTTGCTGCATCTGATGCGTTGTCTCCTCTCTCAATTTTTTAGAAGTCACTCCTTTGATTTTCGCCATGATATTCGCTGGACTAAGCGTTGGCAATGCATTGAGAAACATATATGTATGATCCTTGTCACATTCTAAAGCGACAATGACAATTCTAAGTTTTTCACATATTTCTTATACCAACTGCTTGAAACGTTCTTCCACATCAGCACGAAGAAATATTTTCCTTCTATATCGAGGACAAAAAACAAAATGATAGTTGATTAATGATATGGTTGTGTTGTTTCTTCTATATTCATTCATAAATTTATTGTATCATTTTATTCGATTAACTGTAACGAATATACAACAAAAAAGAGTGAAACTTTCGGATACTTGAAGCACCACAAAACCATTCAGTTTAAGTGGTACTTCTTATCCGACCTCACTCTCATCCCACACCTAAAGAAGTGGGCTTTCCCGTTCGGAAAATCTGTAAATGATAGCAATGGATTGTTTTAATTTTCCTCAGCAATAAAACTTGAGTCGTTAAAGTGATCAAAAAATAATTTCGGTACCATGTTTGACATTTGTCGCCCACTCCACCAATTATTTATTCAATGGTGATAATACATAGTAATCTGATCTATTTATTGTTCCAATTTCCATGGTTCATCCTCCAACATAAAGTTAGGCTTATTCTAGCATAGACCATAGGCGAATATCCATTTCTTATTCCTGATTCGCACCCGTTTTATGCTTTTTAGGGAAGGATTAAATGAATGAACTGGTTCAAAAAAACAGTATTCTGAACTGACCTTTTTGGGGCATTCGGCAAAAACACCCCATACCTATAAAAATTAGGCTGCCAAAGCATTAACTTCAACAGCCCAAGGAAAATAAATTAATATAACAAGTTCAGCAAATCTTCCTTTGATATCTTCCCTAAATAATGGGATACATCCACATCAGCCAACGCCTTCTCGATAGACGCCCGTTCATGGCGAACACCAATTAAACGTTTTTCCAGTTCCGAAACATCACCAATGCCAAAGAAATCCCCATAAATTTTGCAGTTTTCGATGATTCCTTTGTTAACATCTAAGCGAACATCGACAAGACCAGCCGGAAATTTATATGAGGCTTGTACGTTAAACGATGGAGACTTACCATAGTTCCATTCCCATTTTTGATAGCGGTCACGGGAAATTTGGTAGACGTTCTCCCAATCCTGCTCAGTCAACTCATAACGAGGTACATCCTTTACATCGTCCACATCAAAAATGTAGCGCAAAATCAATTCCTTAAACTGGTCCATCGTAATCTTTTCATCGAGAAATTCAGAAATGTTTGCGACACGGCTGCGAATCGATTTAATCCCTTTTGATTCAATCTTCTCTTGTTTTACGTTTAATGCCGCTACCACATTTTCAATTTCCGAATCGAGCATCAATGTCCCGTGACTGAACATCCGACCCTTTGTCGAGAACATCGCATTCCCGGAAATCTTTCGGCCTGCAGCTGCCAAATCATTTCTGCCCTTTAATTCTGCCGGTACCCCTATTTTATTCAGTGCCTCGACAACTGGTTTGGTAAACTTGGCAAAGTTTTGAAAGCTGTCCCCATCATCTTTGGTAATAAAACTGAAGTTCAAGTTTCCTTCATCATGGTATACCGCCCCACCACCAGACAGACGGCGCACCACCTTGATTCCATTTTTATCAACATAGTCTGTATTAATTTCTTCAATCGTATTTTGGTTACGGCCAATAATGATCGATGGCTGGTTAATATAAAATAGTAAATATGTATCCTTTTCACCAAAATTCTGCAGCACATATTCTTCAAGCGCCAGATTTACGCTTGGATCGGTAATTCCCTTGTTATCAATAAATTTCATTCTAACGTATCCTCCTCATTTTTCTTGTACAAAAGTCCTACTTTCATTGTAATGCAAACCGAACAGGCAAGCAAAAGAATAGATCAAACAATGCTATTTAAAATTTTTATTAAAAAAGTGATCTTTTCTATACCGAAAAAACCTTTATCAGCACGGTTGTGAAACCATTTACTTTCACAAGAGAATGACTTTTATAAATAATTTTGTTGTAACACACTATTGACAAAATGCATACTGTTGTAATACAATACAGTTACTATAACAAAGGGGGATGAACATGGATAACATCGTTGAGTTTTTTAAAAAGTTGCCTAAGAAGAAGTGTCAGCGTTGTGGTCAGGATATCGAAGAAAAAGCGGATTGCTACGGTAATGTCTGTGACGAATGTGATCATCCAGCACGGTAAACGATACGGTATTAATTCTGTAGTATAACACACCGCAAAAACAATCAGATAACAGCTTTCCCGCATGTGGGATAAATGAGTTAAGCAGCTATTCTTCGGCTGTTTATTTTTTTTGGACATCACAAAATAAATTACTGTAATCTCCTCCTTCTCACCACATCGCTTTTCTGAAAAGTCATATCATTCTTGTTCATTTTGTATTATACTAGTTACTGGAAAACATGATAATCGGAAGGAGCGTACATATGACGACTACTAAAAAACGATTAAAACGTTCAGAAGTCCCTGTGGAACAAACATGGGATTTACGTGATCTATTTACATCAGAACATGACTGGGAAGAAGCATTAACAACCATTCAATCAACAGCGGATCAAATCACTCCATTCAAAGGGAAAGTAACAGATAACGCGGCAACACTTACTGCATGCTTAAAACAGCTGGAGGAGTTACAAGCGCGTATCATTCGTATTGCGACATATGCGAATCTGAAACTAAGTGGTGATGGCAGTGACCCGCAAAATCAGGCCAATTCAGCAAAAACAGCCTCCGTATTAGCCGCAATCGGAGCAAAATTATCATTTATTGATTCCGAATTATTAACATTATCCCAGCACACGATTGACCAATATTTACAAGAGGAACCACAATTAAAAACATACGGAAAAATGCTGGAGGATAAATTGGAGCGTAAAGCTTATACCCTTGCACCGGAAATTGAGGAAATATTGGCTGCATTAAGTGAAGTACATGATGCACCATATATGATTTATGAACGTAGCAAGTCATCAGACATGGCGTTTGCACCCATCAAGGATCAAAACGGAAATGAGCTGCCCATGTCAGCAGCACTCTATGAAGATCGCTATGAAATCACCGCGGATACAGACATTCGTCGTAATGCTTATGATTCCTTTATCCAGACATTAAATCGATATAAAAACACGTATGCAGCTACATATGCAACCGAGGTTAACAAACATGTAACAATGGCACGTTTGCGTGGGTATGGTTCGGCAACAGAGATGTTATTGCATGAACAACAAGTCACACCTGATATGTACAATAATCAATTGGACATTATTCAACAAGAACTTGCCCCAAGCATGCGTCGATTTGTTAAATTAAAGCAGCAAGATCTTGGTTTGATGGAAATGCGTTTTTGTGATTTAAAAGCACCACTTGATCCATCGTTTAATCCAAAAACAACGTACGAAGAAGCAACAGCGACGATTATCGAGGCTTTACAAATAATGGGACCAGCATATAGTGATATGATCGAAACAGCGGTACGCGACCGTTGGATTGACCGTGCAGATAATGTGGGAAAAGCAACCGGCGCGTTTTGTTCCAGTCCCTATGGTACGCACCCATATATTTTGTTGACCTGGACCGATATGATGCGGGGAACGTTTTTGCTTGCCCACGAGTTGGGGCATGCCGGACATTTTTATCTCGCCCATAAAGAACAATCCCTTGTGAACACGAGACCATCAACATATTTTATTGAAGCACCATCAACATTAAATGAGTTATTGTTGGGCAATCATCTCTTGCATAAAACAGACGACAAACGAATGAGGCGCTGGGTCATCAGCCAAATGCTCGGCACGTACTATCATAATTTTATTACTCATCTATTAGAAGGAGAATTTCAGCGCCGGATCTACACACTTGCTGATGCTGGCACCCCAATCACTGCCGATGTGTTATGCAACCAAAAGAAAGAAGCGATTGTAAACTTCTGGGGCAAAGACGTTACAATCGATGATGGTGCCGGATTAACCTGGATGCGCCAGCCACATTATTACATGGGGCTTTATCCGTACACCTATTCTGCCGGACTAACTGTTTCAACCACAGTCGCGCAAATGATTCAACAAGAAGGGAAACCGGCTGTAGACCGCTGGTTAAACGTGTTAAAATCCGGCGGCACCATGAAACCACTGGAGTTAATAAAACAAGCTGGTGTGGACATGGAAAACCCGGATACAATCCGTTCTGCTGTCGCTTATGTTGGTAAACTCGTCGATGAACTAGAAAAAAGCTATGCATAATCATTAACTTCAGAAATCCTCATTCCAACCCATCTATGAATGAGGGTTTCTTGCCATTCTATCAATTAATCTCCCCTTACTATAAAACCACAATAAATGAAGTCTATTTCACCCAAATCTAGCATATCCTTTTATAAAGACATACTAGAAAGGATTTTTATATGAAGATCAGACAAGGTATCCTAGTTATTTTCGTAAGCATCGTCATTCTCATGTCCTTTATTTTCGTCGTAACACAGCCGAATCAGAGCAACTACTTCAAATCTGACTTCATTGGTCAGTTAACTCAATCAGATACCATTACCGACACACTGCTCTTAATGATGAGTACAGAAATCCCAACATTAAAAGCAAACTTGGAGGAAAATGATATTGAACCACCAAATCTGTCACATGTCTTGTTTAAAGTTACCTCGGGGATTACTCCCAGCAATTTCACGAGTTTATTGGAGGTAGAATTACCCGGGTTAAAATCGTATGCTCATGGCATTAACATCTCCAGAAGTGGCGATGATGTCGCTAGTATGCCTATCGAATCACCACCACCAGACTTTGATAAACTGTTGGAAGAAGACAAAGATAAACCAGAAGAGGACCAGCCTGAATCGGATAAAGATACTGACAGCACAGGACCGAAACAAGTATTTATTTATCACAGCCATGCATGGGAAGCCTTTTTTCCTTTAATGGGCAAAAAAGGAAAACTGAGCGAGGCATCAAGTACCGATAATAAGGAAAATGTCTTTTATGTCGGATCTATTCTAGCCAATAATCTAAAAGATGCAGGAATAAATACTGCACATGATACAACCAACGTTACAGCTGGATTGCATGCCAAAGGATGGGATTACTATGATGCCTACAGATTTTCCAGGGAGACGGTTGAAAAGGCTATGGCATCCAACAAATCACTCAACTACTTTATCGATATCCACCGGGATGCACAACGAAAAGATGTCACAACAACCGATATTAAAGGGAAGAAATATGCAAAATTATTCTTTATAGTTGGCGTCGCTCATGAAGGTTATGAAGAGAATTTACAGTTTGCCAAAGACTTAAATGACAAAATAGAAGAAAGGTACCCTGGAATCAGCCGTGGTATTTTCAAAAAAGATCAATCAGAAGGAGACGGGGTCTATAATCAAGATTTATCCAACCGTTCCATAGTAATCGAAGTTGGTGGTGTAGATAACGATAGTAAAGAATTACAAAATACAGCAGATGCATTAGCCGATGTCCTTAGTGAATATATCAAAGATGCTAAAAAGGTGAACGGTTAAAAACGGATAAAAGATCCGTCTCATTTTAAACAAGTTTAATAGGAGATAAAAAGGAAGCAGGAATGTTGCTTCCTTTTTATTTGTTGGTAAGTTGTTGATTAGGTGTATTGCATTTGTGAATCCTTAGGTGAAGGTTCAAAAAGCCATTCCATTATTCAGTAAGATAATGTCCGTTTATTTTTTATGTAATTGCCATTGTCAAACCGATAGTTATCCGTTGTTTCTTCTACTGATATGGAACGTTCGCTTAATTCCTTTTTGATTAAATGAATGAACTGATTATCCAATTTCATTTGCGTTGCTTTATAGTATGCTTCAATGAGCAATTCATTTGATATTGATTCCATTACTAAAGCTCCTTTAACGTATTAAACAAACATCTTTACTATCGTACTATAATCGTGTTTAATTCACAACAGTAATGTCTCAAAAGGTTACAATTTGTCTAATTAGATTGAATTATTAATAATAACCTTCATACGTGACGAATGAAAACAAGAAGCCAATTTTCGGGTCATGTCCTCAGAACACTTCGGGTTATCCTAAAACAACATTTCGTAAAATAGTGCTGTAATACCACCTGTAAACGAGCGCAAGAGGGATTCATAGTATTCGAATATCAGGGTAAAACACTACACCAAATAAATTTTTACTTCATCCGCCCAGTCCAGACTAGACTAATATCCATATAGTATACAGAAGAATTTTTTGAGGAGGAATCATGAACATGAACTTTTATTATCCGCCATATGACGAATACGATGAATATGATGAATATGATGAACGATTTAATATGCCCGGTTTCCCCGGGGGATTCCCAGGTGGAGGCCCATCTGGTGGTTTCCCTGGAGGTTTTCCCGGTGGAGGCCCATCCAGTTTTCCTGGAGGATTCCCAGGTGGAGGTCCATCCGGTTTTCCTGGAGGTCAACCTGGGATACCAGGAGGAGGACAGACTGCTGGAGCACCTACTAGTCCTCCACCATCCTTCATACCAACACAACCACAATTCCAAACTTTTGCGGTGGACCCAGGCGCGATTCGAGGCTGCTTGTTCCGCTTCACCTATATATGGCTAAATAATCGGGATTCTTTTTGGTTTTTCCCTACCTTTGTAGGTCGAAACTCGGTTGCAGGTTTTAGATGGCGTTTCAATAGATGGGTATACTTTGGCATTGACCTTAATCGAATAGTATCGTTTCAATGTTTTTAAGTGGTAGATGATTGCAGGTTTCGCTAGGTGTTTCTGTCCGGCAGCCGGGATCGATAGGCACTGCTTTCTTGGCGAAAAAAAGGAGAGTCCTAAGCCATTCAAGGACTCTCCTTCTAACAATTCAAGTATCTGTACGAAATTCTATTGTAAAAACGACAACACTTCTGAGACCGCCTTTTCTCCCTGTTCTATACAATCAGGCAAGCCAATTCCTTCGTAGGAGCTTCCGGTTAAAAAGACGCCAGGTAATTGATTCGCTACTTCCTGTCGTACTTGCGCAATACGTTCCTTGTGACCAACCGTATACTGTGGCATCGCATTTTTCCAGCGTGATATGACACTGAATATTGGTTGTTGTGTAATGTTCATCGTTTGATTCAAATCATGTAAGACTATATCGACCATTTCATCATCAGACACATCAACAACGGATTGATCGTTTGGACGGCCAACATAGCAGCGTAACAACACCTTGCCGTCTGGTGTCGTGGTTGGCCATTTTTTGTGGGTCCAGGTGC
Source organism: Lentibacillus daqui (assembly GCF_027186265.1). Classification (NCBI taxonomy): domain Bacteria; kingdom Bacillati; phylum Bacillota; class Bacilli; order Caryophanales; family Bacillaceae; genus Lentibacillus; species Lentibacillus daqui. Next base: position 2,523,734 of record NZ_CP114176.1, read on the forward strand.
AAGCCGTAATCCGAAAATCGCTGTTTCTTGATACAACAAACCCGGTGCCATCAATATCCTTCTTAATGGCTGATTGATCAAAAGCCATGGCAACATTCGCCACTGATGTAGCAGGAATCTCATTAAATGTCTTAAAGAAATCATATTGACTAAATATTTTCGGCACACTGTAATGCGGCGTAGCCATTATCACAGCATCCGCTTTATAGACATCCCCATTGTCCAATAATACATGGTATCCGTGGTCTTTTTTTTCAATATGATCAACCGTTGCGTTTAGTTGAATCATATCACCCAATTGCTCGCGTAATGCGTCAATTAAAGTCTCCAAACCACCGGAAAATGATAAAAACATTCCTTTTTTCGGCTTCTTTTTCTTCGCTGGCTTCGGTCTGGTTTCCTGCAAACCTTTGATTAAACTGCCATATTCCTGTTCCAACTGATAAAAGTTAGGAAAGGTAGCCATCAAGCTCATGTCATCAATATCACCAGCATAAATTCCCGATAATAGCGGCTCCATTAAATTTTCAACCAGTTCATCGCCAAAACGATGCCGCAAAAAACGGCCCAGAGATTGGTCATGCTGTACCTTTCCTTTTGGCAGAGCTAAATCAAGGCCAGCCCGTGCTTTACCTTTCCATGAGGCAATCCCGGAAAACAGGAATGGCCGCTTTTGCATTGGGATACCCATGAATGAGCCCTTTGGCATTTTGTGCAATTTATGATCAACCAAAATATAGGATTGTCCTGTGCCATTACGAACAAGCTGATCCTGAATGCCAAGGTTCTCAACCAGTTTGACAGCAGGTTTTTTTCGTTCCAAAAAGGAGTCTGGCCCTTGTTCAATGACAAAACCGTCCCGTTTATAGGTCTTGACCTTGCCGCCAACCCGATGACTGGCTTCCACGAGTTTCACTTCATAAGGCAGCTGGCTGGCCTGAATCTCCTTTTGCAGATAGAAAGCCGCTGTTAATCCAGTAATTCCGCCACCAACGATCAAAATTCGTTTCTGTTTACTCACTTTGCTTCACTTCTTACTTTTTTCATAACGACGGTTGCCAATGCATCGATGAATTCTGGCTGGGCATTTGGCATCTCTGGCCGGTGATAGGTTGCACCCAATTCATCACAAACGACTTTACATTCATAATCATTGTCATAAAGCACTTCCAGATGATCGGCAATAAAACCAACCGGTGCATACACAAACGAACGATAGCCCTGTTGTTCATACAATTCGCGCGTTAAATCCTGCACATCTGGTCCCAGCCATGGATCAGGAGTATTTCCTTCACTTTGCCAGCCAATCGCATAATTGGTAATACCGGTTTTCTCGGAAATCAATTTGGCTGTTTCTTTTAATTGGTCAGGGTATGGATCCCCGTTTTGCAGAATTTTCTCTGGCAAACTATGTGCAGAAATAACCAAACAAGCATTTTCTTTCTCTTCTTCCGGCATCTTGTCGTATACTTGATTAATTTGTTTGGCCCAAAAATCAATAAATCCTGGCTCATTATACCAGCTTTCCACGGAAACAATCTTGGGTTTTCCGTGTTTAGCCGCAGCATCATTTGCCCGTTGATTGTAAGCCATCACGCTGAACGTCGAATAATGTGGTGCCAGAACGAGCGATACAGCCTCTTCCATACCATCCTTTACCATTTGCTCGACCGCATCTTCAATAAAGGGTTCAATATGTTTCAAGCCGATATAGACATGAAATTCATATTCATCCTGTTGTTGATTTAGATTTGTTTCCAAAGCTTTGGCCTGTTCTTCCGTGATTCTGGCCAGCGGGGAAATGCCACCGATTGCTTTGTACCTGCTTTTTAAATCTTCCAGCATTTCCGGTGTTGGTTTCCTGCCATGACGAATATCCGTGTAATATCGTTCAATATCCTCTTCTTTGTATGGTGTGCCATAAGCCATAACTAGTAATCCCATTTGCTTTCTTTCCATGTTCTAACATCCTTTCTGAGCAATGTTGCTGCTTATCTTGTCTTCGCTACACTGGAATATGTGTGCACGAGTTCCGTTAGCTGTTTCAATGTTGCCGGTTTAATGTCCGGAGTTACACCATGCCCCAAATTAAAGACATAGCCACCTGATTGTTTGACACCTTCTGTTAAAATTCCTTTGGTTCGATCCTCAATTGTCTTCCAATCGGTAAGTAAAATGGCTGGATCCAGATTACCTTGCAATACTTTCGTCACACCCATTTGTCTTGCTTCCGTGATCGAAGTGCGCCAATCAAGTCCAATCACATCAACCGGCAAATCGTTCCATTCCAGCAGTAAATGCCTTGCACCTACGCCAAATAAAATCAGTGGAACATTTTCCTGTTTTAATTCGGTAAAAATCTGCTTCATGACCGGCTTGATAAAGGTCCGATAATCATCCTTGCTAAGCGCTCCAACCCAGGAATCAAACACTTGGATGGCTTTTGCCCCAGCGTGGATTTGTGCTTTCACATACGTAACAATCATATCTGCCAATTTGTCCATTAAAGGAAACCAGCTTTCAGGACTCTGATACATAAAAGCTTTCGTTTGATGATAATTTTTTGAAGGGCCGCCTTCTATCATGTAGCTTGCAAGTGTGAAAGGGGCTCCTGTAAAACCGATAAGCGGTACATCAAGCTGTTCCTCGGTCAAGAGACGGATCGTATCCAGCACATATGGCACATCCGCTTTTGGATTAATCGTTCCTAACCGATCCACATCCTGGAAATTGCGGATCGGATGATCAATTACCGGCCCGACATTTTTCTTAATCTCCACGTCAACACCAATTGCCGGTAATGGTGACATGATATCCTTGTACAGGATCGCTGCATCAACGCCATAATGTTCAACTGGCAGACGGGTCACATAAGCACATAATTCTGGTTGATGGGTAATCTCAAATAAAGAATATTTCTCTTTTAATTTCCGATATTCCTTTTGTGATCTGCCAGCTTGTCGCATATACCAGACAGGCGTATAATCCGTTTGCCCGCCTTTGTAGGCTTTAATAATCGCATCATTAATTTGTTTCGCCATTTTTTCACCCTTTTTCATGCTTATCACTTGTACAATTAAACATCTTTTTAAAACCAATACTTTCAAGCTTGTGATCTAATGAACTTCCCTAATTACTATACCGATTTCTATTGATTCTGTATAGCAGTCTACAGTAATTGTCATTAATTTGTCTTTAATTCAATGAAAAAGTTACCTGAACATTCTTTTGGATCACAGGGAAGGTTCGACTACATTCGATCGATTACCCTCGGTTTTTGTTAGTGGATCATATGGTACAACGAAATAAGATGGTGGATGAAACATTGAAACATCGCCCACCTCAAATTCATTATCTTGAACAGTGCCAATTCGCTTGGGAAGTTCTCCCTTTTGTTTCTGATAAATATGATATTCCACTCGATCATCTTGTGCTGCATTCCAGGTTATTTTCCCTTTAACCAGCTGTAATCCACCGAATTGGTAAGTTATCTTTATTTTTGTTGTTTCCGGCAGTTTGACCGGCTTTGGCACAGTCTTCACATGTTCCGGCTTGGTAAAGGAAGCTGTTAACGAATTTTGCCTATCCATTTCCGTCAAAATCGCCTTGGTTAACATGGTTGGATACTCGCTACCTCCTGTTAGATAGTGATCCTTATCCGAATCATCATAACCCATCCATAATGCACTCACATATTGGGGTGTGTAACCGACAAACCAGGCGTCCTTATCAGTCCCTTCCACGTGTGGGTGCTGGGTAGAACCGGTTTTTCCTGCCAGAGCTTTGTTATAGTCTCCAGCTTGACCTGTTCCATTTTCCACGACGGACGACAGGATTTCCGTCATGTTCCAGGCAACTTGCGGCGTGAAAACTTTTTTCGGCTTCGGTTTTGCCCGGAATATCTGTTGATTGTCCCGGTCATAAATCCGATCAATGGTGTGAGCCGAAATCATTTCTCCATTGTGGGCAAATGTCCCGTAGCTTTGCATCATATCCATTGGTGTTAAACCTTCTTTTAGTCCGCCAAGGGCAATCGATAATCCTTTATCAGGCAGGGTAATCCCCATCTTTTTTAGGTACGCTTTAGCATCAGCTATGCCCAAATTATTTAATAACCAGACAGCCGGTGTGTTTTTTGATTGTACTAATGCCTGGTAGATGGACACGACACCATCATATTGACCGTCATAATTGGTTGCCGAATACCCGTTGTAATCCTTCTTTTGGTCCGGTATCAATGAATAAGGTTGAAATTTTTTCTTCATCATTGCCGGGCCATAGACAGCGATCGGCTTGATGGTTGAACCAGGCTGTCTTTTCACTGTAACCCGATTCAACCCACCAAGTTCATAATCACGACCGCCGATTGCAGCAACAATTCCACCGTCTTGTTGATTCATCATGACGAAAGCACCTTGAACCCCCGCGGTATTACCTGGGAAGTAGTCTGGCTTTTGAAATAAGTTATAGGCAATTTGCTGGGTTGATTCATCCATATTGACGACAATTCGGTAACCCCCACGCTTTAACTCATCAATCGATAATTCATGCTTATCTGCAGCTTCTTTCATGACCAGATCCACATAACTGTCAGCCACATGGTTTGTTTCTTCTTGCTTCACATCCAAACCCAATGGCTTATCCTGTGCCTTGGTACGGTCTTCGGTTGAAATCATTCCGGTATCTTCCATCGCTTGAAGTACCATATTTCTCCGGGTCAATGCCTTTTTAGGATGGTCAATTGGCGAATATCCATTTGGCCCTTTTGCCATCCCTGCCAGCAATGCACTTTCTGATAGAGTTAAGTCACGTGCCGATTTGGAAAAATACATTTGTGATGCCGTTTCAATACCATATGCACCACGGCCAAAATACATTTGATTCAAATATAGCCCTAAAATTTCATCCTTGGAAAGATGCCGTTCCAAATAAATGGCTGCCAGTGCTTCCTTTGTTTTTCGCATCAACGTTTTATCATTAGTCAAAAATAAATTTTTCGCAAGTTGTTGGGTAATCGTACTTCCACCTTCAACCCTTCCCATTGCAATCACATCTTTGTAAACCGCACGAACAGCAGATTTAAAATCAATACCGCCATGCGTGTAAAAACGTCGATCTTCAATGGCAATAAAAGCATTTTTTATATTATCCGGAATATCTTTACGATCAATCAATGTACGGTTTTTATGGTAAACAGAGGCAAGCACTTCCCCTTCCTGGGTTTCAATCGTTGTGGTTGCATCCAGTTCCATGTCCTCCTGATCGGCTATGAAAGCCCCGCCGAAAAAAACAACACCATATCCAATCAACCCTAAAATGAGGAGAAACCCAATGATACTAATGGACCATTTTATTTTTCGCGGTAATGACTTCCATCCTCTTTTGGTATGTCGATCACTTCTTCTTTCTATATGCTTGTCGCTTCTTTTCATAGTTCACCTCTACTATCTCATCCATTATACGACAGAATGTGACAATCGAAAAGCGTTTTAATTACTATTAGATGATAATTATTATTATATGGTAATGTGTTATTTTTCTTTGGTCGAGGGTATACATAATAAGAGTATGTTCTTAAAGCATCTATAATTTAGGAAACTATTTACGAGAGGAGAATGAAATGTGCATGCATATATGACGAAAGGAACATATGATTTTTTGCAAAAACTGCAGGACAAATATCCTGATATCCCATTTTATTTCATGGCAGGCGACTCAGGTACGCTGGCGTATTATGAGGGAAAGGAAAAAAGTGTATTTGTCGCAGGCAGTGCCTATGACGTGATCGAGTCTCAAGGTGAGATTGCCAAAAAGGGATATGTTGTCATGAACCATATTCCAGTGACTGACGATGGCACGACCAAAGTGGAAGAACGGTTTAAACAACGCAAAAGCGGACTGGATCATATGCCAGGGTTTCAGGCCTTCCGTCTGCTTCGTCCCCGAAAAGGCAATACATACGTTGTTGTCACCCAGTGGGCATCTGAACACGATTTCGAAAACTGGAAGAACTCCAGCACTTTTAAAAAGCAGCATCAGAACCAAGCCGCAAAACCACCAGCATATGTAGCAGCCAAACCATTTATCACAACCTACCAAATGGTCAAACAAGAATAGGGACACAGGGACGTTCCTGTGTCCCTATTTGACGGGGATTAGTGTAGGACCGCTGATGCTGCATAGCATTTTTATCAGCGGTTTTGTTTGTTGTATAAGCGACTTTTGTACTTGTATCAGCGGTTTTGCGTGTTCTATCAGCGACTTTTGCACTTGTATCAGCGGTTTTGAGTGGTCTATCAGCGATTATTTCACTTATATCAGCGGTTTCATGCGTTTTATCAGCTTTCCCGTTTTTTGGTAGGCCCCGGATGGTTCTCCTGTCCCTTTGTCCCACCATTATTCTACGTGTTCTTTTAAAAAGTGTTGATACATTTGCTTTGTTTCTTCTTCTGTTTGGCCTTCTCCGCTAATTCGATCGGCTTCTTTCCCATTTTTGTAATAAACAAGTGTTGGGGTTGATTCGATCGCATACGTATCCCATTTATTGTCAAACTCCCAAAGGTTAAGCTTCTTCACATCCGCGCCAAGATCCTCTGCCAGCGGAACAAGCACTGGTGTCACACGTTGGCAATGCGGGCAAGTTGGACTGTAAAAATAAACAAACATATCCTCTTTATTTGCCAATTTCTCATCTAGTTTATCTGGTATGATTTGATTTTGATACATTGGATCATCCAGTTGATCAATTGTCTCCTGTTTCAAATCATTTTTTCCGTATGGATTATCATGCTCATCAACTGCTTGTTTGTTTTTAAAAACAGTGACAAAGTACAATGCTGCAAACAACACAACAATTATCACTGCGAAAATGATCATCTTCTTTTTCAACGTCCTGCTTCCCCCTTTTGCTGTCTAAGTAAAACCAGATGAAGTACAAAAATAACGATAAATGCAACCCCTGCTAGAAATGGGATCGTAATAAATCCAAAGTAATTCACATATTCCGTATTACACGGAATGACCCCGCATGATCCACCAGCTTCCTGTAGGGCGGGCAGTTTTTGCACCAAATAGTGATAGATGGATACAAGCAGACCAATCCCGCTTAGGATAAGTCCCGGCAGAGCAATCGCCAAATCCTTTTTGACCATTGCGGCACCATAGATAATCACCAATGGATACATCAAAATCCGCTGGAACCAACAGAGTTCACACGGGACATATCCCATAACCTCTGAGAAAAACAAACTACCGACAAACGCAATGACTGCTTGTCCCCAAATAACAAACAGAATCGTCTCCCCTGACTTTTCGTTTTTCATTTATGTAAATCTCCCTTAATTTCAAGATACACCCGTATTATACAGTGCAACCCTGAAAAAAACAATCAAGGGACATGCGAACAAGAGGCCATTTAAAAAACATTACCGCCAAGAACAGTTCATTGAATTTCCTCCACTTAATCAACCGTTCGCGCGTTTTGATCGTCTTGTAACTGTTTTCGATCAACTTTCAGCCGTGCCCGATCAACTTTTGGCTACCCTCGATCAACTGTACGTCCGGTTCGATCGACTTTTGGCTGTGCCCGATCAACTTTGTATCCGTTGATTGATAATGCAGCTGACCCTTTTCCGTAGTCAAGAAAAGATACTGTGTCTAAAGATTTATGAAAGGTTTGTGAATTTTTATCGGCTGGTTTTCTCTATTTATTTTGGTAAGTTGCCTTTGTCCCGGCTGGTGGCTTTTTCAACTTCAAAAACATTCGGAGGCACTCCCTTAGCCTGTCTCCGGTGTTCGACGGCCGCGCAATCGCTGGACATATCGATACACCCTAACCCAGATCATCAGATAAAGCAAACCAATACCAAAGCCCGCTATGACATCGGTTAAATAATGGACCCGAATGATGTACCTGCTGAGCCCGATCATCAGGACAAGTAGTGCGAAACATATTTCCAACCAGACAGCTGCCTTTCTCGTCCGTAATTTCCCAACCATAAAATAAACAAACAACCCATAACAGACGATAGAAAGCATCGAATGTCCGGAGGGAAAGCTATATCCAACCGCATCCGCTGCTGCCGACACCCGCGGGCGATCTCTGGCAACAATAAACTTGATACCATAATTAAGCAGATAACAAACAATCACTCCACTGGCGACCATCCCTCCCGAAAACCAATCACGATACATCAGTCCAACAAGGAAGCTTATGATTACGACAAAAGGAAATAAAAATGAACCTGATCCGAATTCCGTAAACCAGCGAAAAACCGCATATAATTTCGTTCCAGCCATGTTTTCTGCAAAAGCTTCTGTCCACTGATCAAGGTATGGGATTCTGCCAGTATATGCATCGAACGCCCAGACAATAATGACACCCGTAAGCAGCAGCAACAGAAAATAATAAAAATACCGCATGTTGTGATTCAACCTGAAAACCTCCTGCAACCAATAGTATTACAAATTACATGTTTAAACTATTCTTTTCCGGGAACCTAATAAATATAGGCGTACGAATGAAAAAAAAGAAATGTGAAAGGATGGATAAAAATGAACGAAGACTTAAAAAAGTTAATTGATGGATTAAACGTTGATTTGGCACATGAATATGGTGCAGCCATTCAATATACGTACAGTGCCGCCGTCGTTTCTGGATTGTATCGCTCTGCATTAAAGCCGTTTTTTGAATCAGAAATTAATGATGAAATGGGTCATGCCGCCTATTTATCGGAAAAAATCAGTGCATTGGGCGGTACACCAACGACTGAATCTGCGAAAGTTGAGCAGCCTACCCAAGTAAGAGACCTTTTGAAAGCGACATTACAAGCAGAATCCGATACAATCGATCGCTATGAAGAAAGAAAAAAACTTGCTGATAAGTTGGGCTATACCGAACTGGTGGTAAAGTTGGAAGATATCATTGCTGATGAAACGCATCATAAAGAAGAGGTAGAACGACTACTTGCTGATCCAAGAATTTCTGAATAAAATACTACTTCCTTTAAGGATGACTGATTCGGTCATCCTTTTTCGTTTTTTCCAAAAAATGATATAATATAACATAACCAACTATGCAGGAGGAATGATCCATGCGGGAAGATTTACATAAAGCGATTGATGATTTATACCCGGAAACGGTGAAGATACGCCGTCATTTACATCAACATCCGGAATTGTCATTTAAAGAAACTGAAACAGCATCATTCATTGCCAACTTTTATGAGGAATTAGGCATTCCTTATCAAAGTCATGTTGGCGGAAACGGCGTTGTCGCGACATTAAAAGGTGGTAAACCCGGTAAAACAATTTGCTTGCGCGCTGACTTTGATGCATTGCCTATTCAAGAAGAAAATGATGTACTCTATAAATCAACAGTTGATGGGGTCATGCATGCCTGTGGTCACGATGGCCATACCGCCCAATTATTGGCATTGGCCAAAGCAGTTCAGCCATTCCAACACGAGCTGCCTGGTACCATCATCTTTTTACATCAACATGCCGAAGAATACGCACCTGGTGGAGCAAAACCGATGATTGAAGCGGGCGTACTTGATGATGTTGATGCAGTGTTTGGTACGCATCTATGGGCAACCACCCCTATTGGTGTTTTGCAAACATCGAAAACTGCTTTTATGGCAGGTGCTGACCGTTTCAACATTACAATTCAGGGTCAAGGCGGGCATGGTGGTTATCCACACGAAACAAAGGATGCATTAGTGATTGGCGCACAATTACTTGTCGAGCTTCAGCAAATCGTTGCGCGACGAATGGACCCATTGAAAACAGCAGTCATTACCGTGGGAAAATTTGAAGGTGGCTCCGCATTCAATATCATTGCTGACAAAGCAACATTAATCGGAACCGTCCGCTACTTTGACCCGTTATTGCAGGAGAAGATCATCAGCGAAATGGAAACGATCATCAAAGGTGCGTGTATAGCAAGCAACGCAACCTATAAGTTTAATTATGAAAAAGGCTATCCGCCATTGATCAATCATCCAAAAGAAGCAGAATTGGTATTGGAGGTTGGAAACGAGCTGCCCGATGTGGTTTCCAGTGAAGCGGTTGATCCGTCCATGGCGGGTGAGGATTTTGCCTATTACATGTTAGAACGCCCTGGTGCCTTTTTCTTTACTGGTGCTCAAAAAGGAGAAAATCCATATCCACACCATCACCCGAAATTTGACATTAATGAAAAGGCAATGCCGATTGCTGCGAAAACACTCATCGATGCTTACTTAAAATATCAAGAATGGCATCGGTAACGCAAACAGGTTATCTCCTGACACAACTGTGTTTGGGATAACCTGTTAGATTTGTGGGTATATAGTAGTGAACTACCTTTTTTCCACAGCATGCAGCCGTATCCAAGCAGAAATCTTACCAGTGTGAATTTTCCTTTCCGCCACCTGGTACGTAAACGCTTCGTTAGTGTCCGTATCAGGGATAATATAATACCCATTTTTCTTTAAAAAGATGTCAAGGCTGGTAAATGCAGTTCGTTTATTGCCATTAAAAAAGCAATGGTTTTGTACCAAGGACTCAAAAAAGGCGCCTGCTTTATCCCATAAGCTTACGTAGGCATCTTCACCAAATACAGATTGTTGTGGGCGATATACAGCCGATTCCAACAAACCTTGTTCCTTGATCCCCACCTGTTCCCCTTCACCATATTTTTTCATGACCATAAAGTGAATGATTGTAACATCTCTAACACTTAAATAATGTATATCCATGGCCTACTTCAATCTTTCCAGTAATTCATTGTGATCACGAAAGGTTTCCTGAAGCATTTTCAACATCTCCGGATCCACCTGGTCTTCCAATTTTTCTTTCTTACGCATAACAATCTCATCGTTTCTTATTTCAAATTCCATTTCATCACCACGATGAATATTTAATGTTTCTAAAATTTTTTTCGGGATGCCTACTCCCACGCTATTCCCAAATGGTACCACTTTTCTGGTTTCTTTATCCATGCTTAACACACTCATTCCTTTTTATTTCCAAGTATATTCATTTGAGGACAAAATATACGTATGTTAGTACATTTGTATTTACTTACATCATACCATAGTTTGTAAAAAGTTAAAACAAATAAGAGAGATTGCTTTCAACAATCCCTCTTACGCCAATTTTTTTCTCACATATCCGGTAATAAACAAATAATTGAACAAGGCACCGCCGATCAAAGTAATCACAGCACCCAAATAATCCCCGATCAACACAAACAACACAGCAAATATAATCGTTTGAATAAAGGTAAGCTTATATAACCATGTTAATACAGCATCTCTCCGCAATTGGATTGATACAGGGTAGATATCCAGCCAGATAACAGTGCGATGGTGTTGGTATAAAGTCATCATCTGGAAACTGCTTAAGTATAAAAACAATAACGCAAAAACAATTTTTACCCAGCCGTTCGGAATAAAATAAATCAGCAAGCCGCCGATGACAAGTAACCGAACAAACATCCCGAGATAATCTCCACTTCTGATGAAAGTAATCCGGTATAAATAGTCGAAAGTTGACTTTTGGCGAAACGGAACCCGATTGACAAGATTAACCAACCATTGCCGTTTCTTGACCCGATTTTTCAGGTGCGGTACATCGGTAAACATATTCGCAATCCGGTAAAAGAATTGCATGCGGTTCTGATCCTTTTCCAGCAACACATCCCAAACAAGACCAGCCTGTTTTTTTGAAATACTATAGTCATATAAAAACAAGATAATAAATACGACCGTTGCAATTGCTGCAAACAGGATATTTCCATGAACAAGTAAATAAAACACCGCACAATTGAGCAAGACCCTTAACAGTATATCCGTACGTCTGGTTGCCAGATCGCGTACTTTAAGCATCCACCAGTTGGCAAGCAAATTCCATACTTTAAAAATCAGCACAACCACAATCGTAATCAGATATTCACTGCCACTTCGCTCTGAAAAAGATGCAAAATAAAGTGGTCCAAATGCCGCTGCTGCGAGCAAAATCAAATAAAGCTGGATGACAAAACTATAAATTAAGGCATTCCGAAAATAAGCCCCAAGCTTATGTTCAGCGGCAATCAGGAAAACCAGGTCAGGTTCCTTTAATAACGTGCGGACAGGGCTGTAACTGACCAAAAGTCCAAAAACAATGCCAATGATCCAGTCGGTTGGGAAGTTTTCGGGCATACGGGTGAGCCATTGTTGATAATAGTAAGCAGCCGCTGCGATAAAAAACAGCATGGCAAACGCAATATGCCCATTAAAAATGTATTTTAGATAACGGCTTGTCTCCTTTAAATGCTGAGAAAACCGTTGTTTAAAAAATTGGTTGGCATCAAACATGGCTTTCTTCCTTTGTTAATTGAACATAGATATCATCGAGCGTTGCACCAGGCATTTGGAAATCACGCTGCAAGTCTTTTAATGTGCCAATAGCGCGAATGTTTCCATCGTGCAAAATAACAAACCGGTCACAATAGCGTTCTGCAGTTGCCAGAATGTGGGTGGACATCAACACGCCAGAACCGTTGTCTTTCATATGATTCATCAATTGTAAGTAAGACTGAATGCCAAGTGGATCCAAACCAACAAATGGCTCGTCCACAACATACAAGGATGGTTCGATTAGAAAGGCACACATGATCATGACCTTCTGCCGCATCCCTTTGGAAAAATGTACAGGGAACCATTTTAATTTTTTCTCCATCCGAAATTCCTTTAACAATGGATGAAGTCTTTTTTCAAACACATCTTCCGGCACATCATACGCCATCGCCGTTAAGCGCAAATGTTCATATAATGTTAACTCATCATATAAGATCGGCATTTCTGGAATATAAGCCATCTGACTACGGTAATTTTGCGGGTTTTCTGCAAAGGTTTTTCCGTTTACAGAAACCGTCCCTTTTTTTGCCTGCATTAGACCAATAATATGCTTAATCGTCGTACTTTTACCGGCTCCATTTAATCCAATTAAACCAACAATCTCATGGGGATACACATCAAACGAAATACCATGCAGTACATTTTTATGGGTATACCCACCGTGCAGGTTCTCTATATGTAACAATGGTTTCAAAAGACTTCCTCCTCGTTACTTACCTACTTAAAATTTTACCATTTATGCTCCCAGATGCCAAAGCAAAGTGTGCAAGGAAATTCGACATCACCGCAAATTCATTTTAAAAAATCGTCCCAAAAACTTTTAACTTATATGTATGAAACGAGCAAAACCGCACAAAATAGCTAGTGAAGAACGGGGTTGATTCACTAAACAAAATTTTTCGTGTCAAAACACAAATGAGGTGTTAGTGTTGGAAAAAGAGGCTAAACTGAATTTGTAAATTAACACAAAAATGAGGTGTTGGTGAAAGATAATCTAATGAAATAAAACCCTTCTGCCAGAATTCATCCCAAGGGATACCTTGAGATGCTGACAAAAAGGTTTTTGTAATGACGTTAATTGGCCAAATGGACATTAACAAAATTACCAAGTCCCCAACGTTAGATACAAACACCGTTCTTCAAGGACTGGTCCGGAATTCCGGGTCAGTCCTGTTTTTTCTAAAAGGGGATGTTCAAAAAGTCCGGTAAAAATGACACGTCGAATTTCGTCGTTGGCTTGCTTTTCCGCTCCTCATGTACCTTTTATGTACACTCCGGTGCTCAAAGCTACGCCGCCTAGAACTTCTCGGTCCTTTTTATCCTCCTTTTTGAACACTCACTAAAAGGGCTTTGTGGTCGATAGTTCCCAGGTTTGGGTCGATATTTACTTTATCTGGTTGATATTGCAAAACTTTTGGTTGATGTTAGCCTTTTCCGGTCGATGTTATGACTTTTTTGGTTGATATCCTCTATCTCCGGTTGACACTATAGTATATTTGGTTGATATTCCTTATTTCCAGTCGATGTTTAGGCTCAAACATCTTTTCAGTTGATACCATGTAAGACAAAGCAACAGAAAACTTTACATATTCAACCACTTCTATATACAATAAGAGAAAAGGATGAAGGAGTGGATACGATGCAACATGAGGATTGTATTTTTTGTAAAATTATTAATGGTGACATCCCATCAGCAAAAGTGTATGAAGATGACCAAGTATACGCATTCTTGGATATCAGCCAAATTACTAAAGGACACACACTTGTGATTCCAAAGACACACACGAAAAATATTTATGAAACCTCACCGGAAGTTGCCAGTGAATTGTTTGCCCGAATTCCCAAAATAGCCAATGCAATTAAAGAAGTGTACAAGCCAATTGGGATGAACTTGTTAAATAACAACGAGGCACCAGCAGAACAATCCGTTTTTCATTTACATATCCATATCATTCCGCGGTATGGAGAAGGTGACGGTTACCAGTTAGGCTGGTACACGCATGAAAATGACTATTCTTCTGATGACTTGCAGCAAATTGCCAAGGAGATTGGTACAGCGATTAAATAATTATCCTTAATATCCCGGTTATTGATAAAACCTCTGACATAATAATTTGTCGGAGGTTTTTGTACAAAAATCTTGCTCACTGCTGCCCATTTTCATATAATTTTTTTACCTTATCCTTATACTTTTACCTAAAAAACCTTTATAATAGAAGTGTGGAAGTTGTTTTGTACGTTCCGCTTTGCTTCATCATCTATACATCCGAAAAATTACATATTCCCTTAACGAAACACGTTTCATAACCGTGTTAAGAGGAAAACATATACTATGAGTTGAAAGGGGCGTTATGATATGTCTAAAAGCAGTTTATTATTGGGATTTGTTATTGGAGGCGTTGCAAGTGCCACAGCTACACTGCTAAGTGCGCCATCCTCCGGTAAGGAATTACGTTATCGGGCCAGACAACAAGGTGCTGAATGGAAACAAATGATTGCGGATCTCAAACGGGATGGATTACGACTGAAGGAGCAAATTACCAATACCTCCAAAGAAGGTGCTGCATTAATCAAGGATTTAACCCAGGAAATGAAGGTCTCAGTACAAGAATGGAAACAATCCGTTGAACCCCATCAGCAAAACATCAAACACTACTTGGAACAAATCGAATCCAGCTTAAAAGATCTTGAGGAGAAAATGAAGAACGAACAAGAGGAATATTGAACATACTAAAACGAAAGCGTACTGGATGTTTTCAGTGCGCTTTCGTTTTAGTATTATTTCGGCTCTAAATCCTCAATGGAGTCTATGTCCATATAATCTGGAACAACTAAGCCAATTTTAGCTCCCTTTAAATTTTCACCCAAATCTTCAAACTGCCCGTCATATTTATCATAAAAGTCTTTATGCGTCATTGGCATCCAAGCGGCCAACGTCGCATCACCGTCACCATTGGCTACCGATTTGAATACGACGGCGACATCAACCGGGGTAACGGTAACATCAAAGCCTTTTGACCTTAATACCTCTGCTACCACACCCGAGGAAGCGCGTTCAGAATCCCACGGGGTTGATACCAATTCAATTTCCTCACCGTCTACATCATCAACACCTTTTGTCCATTCGTCTACTTTATCCGGATTTTCTTCTACCCATTCTTTCGCTACATCGTCAATATCTGCTCCGGATTTGGTTGCCTCATACATAATGTCTTCCATATCTTCCACTTCCCATTGGAACTGATCAAGCAATTTATAGGCTTCCGGTTTATCTTCCTTTAGCCCTTTGCGTGCAAGCGTTTTAATTACTTCTGTTTCACCGTAAACCCCTTTCGGATCATCCAGGTATTTCATATCCGGATATTTAGCAAACATCCAATGGGGGTTCCAACCAGTTACCACAATTGGCTCTTCTTTATCAATCGCTTTCCCCAGTTCCTCCATCATGGCCGCTGTAGACGCCTCTTCCACATCCCAGCCTTTTAAATTGTCATATTCTTTCAAAGCCTTTTCTGTTGTTACGGTAATTCCTGCTCCGGGCTCAATACCAGTGATCGTATAATCTACTGCTTCACCTATATCTGTTTTCTCTCCATCACCGTTTGCTTTGTTTCCCGAACAACCGGCTGCAATCAATATAAATAGCACGGCAATCATCAAAACAACATATTTTTTAGTTAGATGATTCATATAAAGTTGAACTCCTCCTTATAATAGGAATGCTGATAAATAGTTTATCAGCATTCCTTCAAGCATTATTCACTTTTTACGAAGCAATTGGCTGATTATTCTACGCCTTCTGTCCACTCGTCTACCTTATCCTGATTATCTTCCACCCATTTTGCTGCAGCATCTTCCGGATCCTCTCCATTTTGGATATCTAACATAACACTTTCAATGTCATCTGTTTCCCACTGGAAGTTATCCAGAATTTTATAAGCATCAGGCATGTCATCTTTCAAGTCTTTACGAACCATCGTTCTAATTTCTTCTGCATCACCGAATGAGTTTTTCGGATCATCCAGATATTTCAGGTCATATTTCTGGAACATCCAGTGTGGAGACCAGCCAGTAATAACGATTGGATCCTTTTTCTTAATTGCTTTACCCAAGGCAGAAGCCATGGCACCACTGGAGGATGTTTCCACTTCCCAGCCATTCAGATTATCGTAATCGTCTACAGCTTGTTCAGCGTGTTGTACAACGCCGGCACCCGGTTCAATACCGGTGATGGTTTTATCCGCTTCGTCTTTCAAATCTTCAATCGAGTCTACATCCATATACTCTGGTACCGTCAAACCAATTTTTGCACCTTCAAGGTTCGTACCTAAGTCTTCTACATCATCTTTATGCTCTTCATATAAATCACCGTGTGTACCTGGCAACCATGCAGCAACCATACCGTCAGACTCTCCGGAAGCTACTGATTGCCACATGACAGCATTATCAAGTGGGGTTACCGTCACATCGAATCCTTCATCTTCCAATACTTTGGCAATCACGTTTGTGGAGGCAACCTCTGTATCCCATTCTACATATGAAAGTTCAATTTTTTTATCTCCTGACGAACCGCTATCTGAATCTTTATCTGATGAAGCATCATCATCTGAACCGCACCCTGCAGCAACTAATGATAATGATAGTCCGGCTGCTACGCCAAGACGTTTCCAGTTAAGTGTAAACATAACTATGAATCTCCCCTTTTTGTAGTTTTTAATATATGGAAATTCTCACTGCAAACGCTCAAAGGCGGTGAACCCCCTTTTGAACGTTTGTGCATAGTAAAAAGCTAACCAACCATGTTTATTTTTTGGCATTCATACTTTGTGTCAACCGGTCGATAATGATAGCCAGAATAACAATTCCCAATCCGGCAACAAAGCCTGTTCCGACCGTTGCACGTTGTAATGCCGATAGTACCTCTCGTCCAAGTCCCGGTGCACCAATCATGGATGCAATAACAACCATCGATAGTGCCAGCATGACTGTCTGGTTAATTCCTGCCATGATTGTTGTTTTGGCCATTGGCAGTTCAACCTTGAATAATTTTTGTGCACCGGTACTACCAAATGCCTCTGACGCTTCAACCAGTTCTTTGGAAACCTCACGAATGCCCAGGTTGGTGAAACGAACGGTAGGTGGTGTGGCAAAGATTAATGAGGCAAATACCCCTGGTACCATTCCGATTCCGAAAAAGGCAACGGCAGGGATTAAATATACAAACGCGGGCATGGTCTGCATAAAGTCCAATATCGGCTTGAGAATAGCCTCAGCAATTTTACTTTTTGCCATTAAAATACCAAATGGAACGCCAACAATGACTGACAATACACTAGATATCAAGACGAGTGTAAATGTGTCCATTAATTTGTCCCACATTCCCTGGTTATAAATTAGCCATAATCCAACAATCGAAAAAACAGCCAGCCCCCATTTTTTTCCGGAAACGAAAAAGGCAATCAACGCAATGATGATAATCACAATAAGCGCTGGTATTTGACTTAACAAATCGGAAGTTAATTCCATGAAGTCGCCAAATTGCTCTTTAATGGGGTCAAATAGAAATGCAAATACATCCGTTATCCAATCGGTAAAACTTTCAACCCATTCAGCTATAGGAATCTCTTTCACAAAATCTAATGCATCATCAAGCATTCAAATTCACCTCTCCTTCACCGGCCAATGCTGAGATTACCGTACCGCGAATAATAATTCCCAGTAGTTTACCATCTTCCACAACAGCAACCGGAATTGGAGCATCGTAAATGATATTAAAGATGTCGTTCATGGGTGTATCACTTTCAACCCGCGGTATGTCATTTTTAATAATTTCATTAATATCGCGAACATCATTTTTTCTGGCATCTGAAGCATCTTCTGCCGTGACATATCCTTTCAAATTGCGATGCCGATCGACAACAAAAATACTTGATAAACCTTCTTCACGCATGCGTTCCAAGGCTACCCGCGGACCATGCTTTTCGATGTTGATGGTTTCCGGACGCCGCATAATATGTTGTGCGGTTAACACTTTGGAGCGATCAATATCCTCGACAAATTTTTCCACATAATCGTTGGCTGGATGTACCAGAATTTCCTCTGGTGTACCAATCTGGACGATCGATCCATCCTTCATCAGGGCGATTCGATCACCAAGCCGCAATGCCTCATCCAAATCATGTGTGATGAATATAATGGTTTTCTGCATTTTAGCTTGTAAATCAATGAGTTCGTCCTGCATATCTTTACGGATTAATGGATCAAGTGCGGAAAATGCTTCGTCCATCAATAGCACTTCCGGGTCATTGGCAAGTGCCCGTGCAAGTCCAACACGCTGTTGCATACCGCCTGATAGCTGGCCGGGGGTTTGTTCTAAATAGTTCCCAAGACCAACAAGTTCCAACGCTTCCTTTGCCCGCTTTCTTCGTTCTTCTTTGGGTACCTTTTGGATTTCCAAACCATATTCTGCATTTTCCAGGATGGTTCGATAAGGAAATAAGGCAAATTGTTGAAATACCATACTTAGTTTTTCCCGGCGTACTTTGCGTAACGAACTTTTGTCCATGACTGCGAGATCCTCGCCATCAATATGCACGTTTCCTTTTGTTGGTTCAATTAGACGGTTAATTAATCGAACCAACGTTGATTTCCCACTACCGGATAAACCCATAATTACGAATGTTTCTCCGGGTTCAACAGAAAAAGAGGCACGGTTAACCCCTACTGTACAGCCAGTTTCCGCTAAAATTTCTGCTTTTGTCTTGCCTTCATTCAAAAGCTTCAGCGCCGCTTTTCGATTTTTTCCAAATATTTTGGTCAAATCTTTGACTTCAATAACCGGCATTCCCTTCACCTCTCTCTAACAATTTTTTATATACCGTATCAAAATTGATTAAGCCCAATTGTTACAAGGAACAGATCTAAAAAATAACTGATCCGCTTTCCCTTGTATCATTCATTAACATTCCAATGAAGCATGTCATTCGTCTTGCTACTTTTCTATCAGGTTACATCCATGCATAATTTATTAAACTAGAAAAATCGTTCAACTGATGATTGGGCAGCTGAACAGAAAAATAATAGTTCAATAATGTTTCATCAGAGATCATTCGGCTTTCAATCACTCTATTACTATACAATGTTTTAGTTGTACAGTTCAAACACTAAATACCACTGATTTCAAACATATTTTTCGTACAGTTTGAACTGTACATATTCTTAATCCAATATGCTTTTAATTACGCCAATTTCCGCTTGTTTTCTATGTAATGACCCATTTTCATTATTTCCCTTTTTGTTGTAACCTTTATATATCAGGGTTTGAGGGGTGGATTCAAAGAACTTAGGCAATAAGGCAAATTCAGTTATTGCTGATTTGGAACCATTCTCTTTTAGGAGGATATTATGGTTAATCAACAAAAGGAATGGATGATGCAAAAAATAATAAGTGAGTTTGCACCAACTATTGAAATGTTCAATTTATCTTCATCTGAGGCACGTTTATTTACTTTCTTATATTTGTATGGGGATCCAATGACACTGGATGAAATGAGTGAAGCATTGGGAAAGAGCAAGACTACGATGAGTACAAGCGTTAGAAGTTTGGTTGATGCAAATCTGGTAACGAGGGTATGGCGAAAAGGAGTTCGAAAAGATTTATATCAGGCAAACGCCCATTTATTTAAATCGTTTATGCACACATCCATCACAAAATGGATTGACGCAACCAGCAATCAAAGGGAATCACTGGAAGAATTGTTGACGAGCATGAAGGAAGAACAAAATAATCAGGGTGTTATATCCCTTCGTGGCCGATTACAGAATATTATTGCATTCCATCATCAAATCGAAGCCGCTTTTCAGAAAATGAAGAATAACTAACGAATCATACTGTTAATATGTTGGAATCGGGCCATTTCAATGCTGCTTATCTTACTTAATGAATCAACCATTATCCGAAGTCATGTACGATCATCTTCCAATATTTTAATAAATTCGTCCATTAAAGAAGGGTAATATCCTTCTTTTTTTAATGCAAAAATAGTTTCGGTTGGATCCAGTTTCACTGTTAACATGCCGGCAAAATGTACAAGCAATGCCGTAAAATTTAATAACCCTTCTTCTTTTTGTATTCCATATTGTTCATTTAAATTGGCAAGAAGATCAAGCAAATCCTTATATTCCTGGAAGGTAACCCGATGATCAATGATTAATTTACTAAAGGGATATTGCTTCATATCAATTAATTTCGCTAACAATTGCAAATGAAAATATATGGTATCATCATTTTGTAACTTGTCCAACTAAACCTACCCCCTATGTAATGCTACTTTTAGCCTACCGAAAATCCCGAAAAAAGGAAAGGAATATTTTTTTGTGAATACCTATTGCTTTTTGGCCAAAAACATACTATGATTCTCTTGAATTGAGGATAAACGAATGTGTCTGACAGGAGGGTCAAAAATGAATTGCTGGAAATCGTTTAATTTTAATAAGGAATTTGGTTTAACCCGTATTTACTCGCTTTCACTTTTGATCGGAATTGCGGCTTTTATTTGTTTGTATGTCCCACTATCCTTTATCCATGGAACTCCTAGCATAAACAAGAATGGTATGATTCTATTCGGTATTTTGTTTATTATCTTGCCTTTTGTACATTCGTTTATGCATATTTTACCATTAATCATAACGAATAAACGAACAAACATGAAGATTAAAATTAAAAAAATCATTCTGCCTGCATTAACGTATTTCCCAACGGCCCGTATATCCAAGCAGCTGTCGATATGGGTTGCCCTGGCACCAACTATTCTGATTACCGTACCAGGGATCATTGCCAGTTACGTGACAGATGATTATTATCTGCCTATCGTATTAATTACCGCCTTTCATATCGGTGTATCGTTTTCCGATTTTATATATATGATTCATTTGCACAAAGCACCAAAAAAATCGCTAATTGAAAATGAAAATGGGGCGTATGCAATACTGGTCAATGCCCAGGATTAAAGAAAAACAAGGCATTCATCCGAGAAAGCAGAAAAATGATACGAGACGAGGATCTGTTTAAACAGGTCCTCTTTTTTGTGTTAAATACTAATCGGCTCTGTTCATGAAGTCTATATTTTGATAAAGTAATACTTACAGGTGTCACATCATTTGATTATTAAATATATAACACACCATTTGCTTTTGTATTCAGGGGGGAATATACACATGGTAATCTTTTTTGTTGTTTACGCGCTTTTTATTCTGCTGATCTTTAATTCATTAACGAACCAATTCTGTTTAAAATTGGAAATGAACCGGCATAAACAATCCCGTGTGTTTCGCATGATTAATATTATGATCATTATTTTATTGGTTTCTTCGTATGTGAAGGTCACAAATGTGATAAGCTAACAACCTAATCTGCAAAGAAATATCTCTTTTTATCCTTGCACTATTTTTTTTTTGAATAAAAATGTGGTATATTTATCATTAGTTTCAAAATCAATTAGGAAACAATCAGATTAGGAGTGTTTAATTCGATGAAAAAACTAGTCATTGCTCTCACATTATCAGCTGGTGTCCTTGGACTGTCCGCATGTACAAACAATGATTCATCACAGACAGTTGTCAAAACTGATGCCGGCAATATAACTAAAGAAGATTTTTATGATCAATTAAAGGATCAGGCCGGTGATCAGGTTCTACAGCAAATGGTAACCGAGAAAGTATTAAACGACAAATACGATGTTTCCGATAAAGCAGTGGATAAAGAAGTGAAGAAAGCCAAAGACCAAATGGGCGATCAATTTGAGATGGCCTTGCAACAACAGGGAATTAAAGATGAAGACGAGTTCCGTCACATGGTTCGCCTCAGTATGTTACAAGAGCAGGCTCTTTCCGAGGATATCGATATTCCGGAAAAAGAAATCAAACAACATTACGATCGCATGAAAGAACAAATCAAGGCATCACACATTCTTGTTGACGATAAAAAAACTGCGGAAAAGGTCGAAAAAGAATTGGATAACGGCGGTGATTTCGCCAAGTTGGCCAAGAAGTATTCCACAGACAAAGCTTCTGCCGAAAAGGGTGGTGACTTGGGTTACTTCTCAGTCGGAAAAATGGATCCCGCATTTGAAGACGCGGCCTACAGCATGAAAAAAGGTGAAATCAGTGATCCAGTTAAATCCCAATTTGGTTACCACATCATTAAAGTAACCGGCAAGAAAAAATCCGATCAGGACGTTGGCAAATATGAAGATGTAAAGGATGACATTCGTCGCGAGATCATAAACCAAAAAGTGGATCCACAAAAAGCACAGCAAAAAATTGATAAACTTATGAAAGATGCTGATATCAAAGTGGAAGACAAACAATTTAAGGGATTGTTTAACTCAGACGATGATAACGCCAAGGATCAAAAAGAAGATAAAGATAAAAAATAACCTGGACAAGCTCAGCTGATCCACATTCTGAGCATATAAAAAAATGGAGTCAAGTTCTTATAACTTGCCTCCATTTTTTTATAAGTTAAGAAAGGCATCAACCTCATGACTGTATTTAGCTTATGCTAGGAAAGCCCCGTCTTGTGCTGGTTTTCCCTCTTTTGTCGTTCTTCACGCATTCGCTCAAGATACACATTCCCTTGCTGTTCAATAAATTGCTGATCCAACTTCTTTTCCGCACGCATGGCTCGAAATGACATATATCCGCTCAAGAAAATAAACAGGATCAACATAAATACCCACCAAGGTACCCCGACAATCATGTCCTCGTCCCCCTTGTCAATCATCATCTATTTCATATATATGTACAAGCACATCACTTTATTCTCGAATCACAAGGTTGTTATACGTTACAATAGAGTGGATTGTTTGATTGAACACATACATGAAACTTGTAATTGGAGTGAAACAAGATGCCGGATCAAGCATACTTTTATGAATTTATCCCGATTAAATATGACATTTCCGCTGAAGAACGCAAAGAAATTCTTACCCGGTTTCCCCCACCAGCCTTGCCAGACAGTGAGGAATACTTTGATCTACAACATGAAGTCCAGGGAAACCATGTACAAACCCGTGTGCTTTTGAATGATTTTCAGGTACAGCTTACCAAAACGAATAAACAGTTTTTAAAAATACGATTTAGTAATAATGCCGGAATGATTCAGGCAAAAATGTGGGATAACCAAGGCGAGGTAGACAAATACCAGCCGCTACTGGAAAAATATGCAGTGTTTGATATCGAGGGGATCGTTGACGAATTTCGCGGTCATAAATCCGTAACGATTAATCAGCTGACACCGTGTGATGAAGCGATTAATCCCTTCTCATTGTTGGCTTATACCAGACAAAACATGGATGACTTAACGGTTGAACTATTTACGTATCTTCGGGAATTACAACCGCCATTTATGGATATTTCATTCGCTGCAATGGACCGCTTTTGGGATCAATTCCGGATTCGGCCGGCTGCAAAAGGATACCATCACAATTATTTAGGCGGGTTATTAAAACATACGGTTGGCCTGATGCGCTTTGCCAGGTACATCCTAAAACTAGAGAGTGATCCTTTCAAAGCGGTAATGAAGCTGATCAATGTTGTCGAAAAGGCATACAAGAAGGAACTTTGGACGCAGTTTCAAACAAACGAGCCTATACAACAACAGTTTGTCTGGAAAGATACGATTGACCATCTGTACCATATGTTGCAAGGAATGATGGGGTATAAAGAGGCCACACCAAACTATGATACTATCTTAACTAGTATTCTCTTTCATGACATTGGTAAACTATTGGAATATGATCATGCCGGGAAAACATTTGATACGTTCACGTTTCTGTTTCCAACCGCTGACATTTCAGAAACTGAAAACCGTAAGCAGGCGGGAATCACCATGGATGCTTTAGGTGCCAGGGTTGGGCATATTCCGTATGGGGTACTCATGCTTGCCAGAATTATTGAAACGGAGAGAATAAGTCTTTCATTAACGGAAATTCACGAAATGTCTCACTGTATCCTATGCCATCATGGACTGCCGGAATGGGGTTCATGCATTCGATCACCACAATCCATTGAAGGGTATATTATTCATATTGTCGATTTCCTTGATAGCAGGTATGAAAATACAGAAATGATCAAGTAAGGGAGCATAGTCCGAACCTTGTAAAAAGGTACGAAAGGCATCCAATTTAAGTTTGGCAACAGCTACCGCCAGTAAATCCCAAGGCGGTAGCAGTTTTGTCTGCCTGCTCAACTGATGCTGCTTATTTATTCTTTGGAATATATTTAAAGATTTCCCCTGACTCCACGACCTGGATAAATTTCATGAGCCATTTATAATAATTTTGTGCATAGCGTAAACGTTCAATATCGTTATTAATCGCTTCTTTTAATGTCTCATCGTTTGTTTGTCCGGCAATATAGGTCAACTCCTCAATTGTTTCCTCTGCTTCTTCAATATTTGTTTCGGTATGTTGACGCCAGCGATTGCCAAACAGTGAGGTAAACGACTTGTACCAATCATCTTCGGTCCGATACAGATCTTTGCGGACACCGCGTCTAAACGTGGATTCCACCATCTTCATTTCCGATAATGCCCGAACCCCTGTTGACATGCTTGTCTTGCTCATCTTCAGTGCTTCACGCATATCGTCCAATGTTAATGGATTATCCGAGAAATACATGACGCCATATAACCGGCCAACAGATGAAGTGATACCATACAAATTCATATTCTTTGCAATAACCTGGATGAATTTTTCAATTGTTTCCTCGTATTTTTCCCATTCCTTTGATTTCTGATCCTCTGACAATGGAATTCCCTCCACCTATTCGTGATTATCTGGAAATAGTTTATCATTATTTATGAAGAAATGCGAACAGTATTTTCTATATGAACAACTTTTCCGTTACGAACCGTATTTTTGACATCGTTCTTGCAAGTAAACAAGATAATTTGCTGTTTTTCGGCAATGGTTTCTAAAATGGTTAGCATGTTTTCCGTTCGCAAAGCATCAAAATGGACAAACGCATCGTCAATCACAAACGGCAAACCATGTTGCTCACTCATCACCTCACTAATGGCGATCCGCAAAGACACATACAACTGGTCGGTTGTCCCCTTGGATAATTCATTCACAGAATAACGTATTTGATCAGTCGACATCACCTGAATAAACTGGTTCCCTTGTGATACTGCAACGCTCGTATACTTATGATTCGTTAATTTGGCGAAATAGGCACTTGTTTTGTCCATCACCGCCTGCAAATATTTATCCCGATAATCGCGTTTCGTTTCGATTAACAGTTCTTTGGCCGTTTTTAATACAGCCCATTTCCTGGCGAACTCCTCCAATTGTTCCCGCTCCATCTCAAACCGGTGCAGCAACTGCGAGTACTGTTGTGATGTTTCCAGTCTGTTAATTTCCGCGTTTTGATCGGCCAATGCCTGCCGCTTTGTATCCAGGGTTGTTTCCATAGACTTGATCGTGGAAAGATGATGCTCCTGCTCCTGTTTCAATTCTTGTTCTTGTAGTGAGGCCTTACAAACTTTTTTCCACTCGTCTTGTGAAAAAAAGGAAGAAAGCTGATCATTTACCACAGCAAGTTTGGTGCGAAAATCATTAATTGCCTCCCATGTTTTCGCCTTTTGAAAGAATTCCTCCTCTGTTTCTACCACGGCTGCCTTATATAATGTTTGTTGCTCTTTTTGGTAAACACGCATCCGCTGCTTGACCGTCTCCAGTTGCGATACATTATCCTGAATCAGACGGTCCAAGTGTTCCTTACGTTCGTTTGTTTGCTGGTGATCCTTGACAAGCTTCTCCAATCGTTTCATGTTTTCATCAACTGATTTGCTAGTCGATTCCCCATCGCTTCCTTGAAAAAACGTCTGCATATTCTTCGCAAATTGGTCCATTTCTTGCTCTATCGTTGCTTGTTTTTCGGCGATTTGTTTGATTTCTCTATATACGCTCAGCGCACTGCGCAATGCATGATAAAGCGGTGTCCAATATGCTAAATCTACTTCCCGCAAAAATGGATAGATCGCATATTGCTGCTCGATTTGCTGCTGTAAACGTTCCTGTTTCACCTCCAACGTGTTCTTGCGTTCGGCTAACGTTAACCATTGCACATTGGCGGTTTTAAGCTGATCCTTAATAGCAGAAAGTTCTGCTTCATGACGCTCATTTTTTGCCAATAAATCCTTTGCCTCCATCCATGCTTGTTCGGTGACATACAGTGGCGCCTGTTCCTCATGTTCAAACAATTGCTCCATATCCCTCAGCGATCGTTTCATCCATCCCCAGCATCCGATCCCGATAACTAGTATCACGACAATGGTGATCCATACATTGGTTCTATCAAACACCCACAATCCACCAAGACAGATCAAGGCTGCGAAGAAACTTCCAATCAATACCTGTTTTGCCGACTTTTCCTTTTTCTGTTTCAATTGTTGCCATTGCTTTGAACCTGTTTGATGTTGATTTTCGGATTGCGTCTGTTGTTGATAGGTTTGTACCGTCTGTCTTAACTCCTCGACACGTGAACCGGATAAAACCTGCGTCTGTAATGTTTCTTGCTGCTCGAGTAGATCCTGTTGCTGACGTTTGGCTATCCGTTCTTCCTGTTCAAATTGTTCCCATTCCAGTGCGATTTGATTGCTATTTTGCACAAGTTTATTCCAAGTATCTTCTGTATGAAAGGATAAAGACAGCATCGCTAAATCATCAGTCGTGATTCCAATGTTTAATTGATCCAATGATGCTGTTAGTTGTGCTTCTTTTTGCTGTTTCTTCTCCAGAAGTTTCTGTTGATCGCGTTCTTTTTCCAAATAATTCGTTGCTTGTTCCAACAGTTCACACGCTTGTTCATAAACCGCATCACTAACTTGATCGGCCATTAATTGTTTTTTATTGGCACGGTATGTTTCCAAGTTATCCATTATAACGGCGTGTTCACTTTGTATTGGCAAAAGCGCATCCTTTATCTGTTGAAACCGATTTACTCCATCTTCCGGAAAAGAAATCGATGTTGGCAGTGCTGCTAATTGTTTCTTATAAAAGCGATATTGCTGGATGAGTGGTAATGCCTGCATTTGTTTATCACAGAAAGAAAGCAACTGTTTTTCCTGTTGTAAATTTTGTTTTAACTGATTGATCTCGGTTTCCAATTGATCAATCATGTCCTTTCGTTCGCGATAACTTGCCTCCTCCTGATCCGCCTGCTGTAATGATGTCCGCAATTCGTTTAACAAGGCCAGCTGTTCATTGATCACCGGCTTTTTTCCATACGGTTTAAACAACGCTGCCATTTGTGCATCTAATTGCTTTTCTACCTTCTGAATGTTTTTTGCCCCAGTCATTCCGATACTCAATAACACATCACCAAGGTCCTCTTCCTTCATTTCCCGAAGCCCCGCCAAATCATTAGCAGAAAACGAAAAAATCGCCTGATAGGTCTGGAGGGTCATACCATTTAGTCGTTTATAAAGCCATGCTTCATCCTTGAATTGCCCATCACTCGTATAACATACAGCTGCTCCGTTCCTCTTGGCATCATAGCGTTCAACTGTATACTCCCCTATTTCCGGATCATATAAAGTTAATCGTCCCCCCATTTTTGCCCCTGTTTTCGGGTGGAACAGCTCTCGTTTCTTTGGGGACAAACCAAATAACATAAACAAAATAAATTGATAGAGCGTTGATTTCCCCGATTCATTTTCCCCGTACAAGCATGTCAGGTTAGCCGATGAAAAATCAATTGTTTCATCATACCATTTGCCAAATCCGTCAATTGTTGCCTGTACGATTCTCACGATGGGTCGCCTCCCTGATTTAACAGTTCCTGAAGAAGATATTGCTGCGCTTTTTGCTTAATTAATTCTTCCTCATCATTTGCTAGATGAGGTAAGTATTTTCGTGCCTGTCGATGCTGATATAATTCACTGATAAACGGCTTAATGGATGTATTCTCCGCATGTCTGACAAGTTCACCGAAAAAGTGCTCCCCTTGAGCGAGCATTTCCTCTGATGGCTTGACGACCTGTTCTAGTTGATGCTGATAAATGTATACCCAATTCACCTGCTGAAGGAAAGACTCATTGACCAGTTCTAAACAATCACTAATGATTCCATCTGTTTCCCATTTCTGGTGTTCCTGTGATGAACTCGTTAGCACAAGCGAAATGAGTTGCCGCCCTTTATTACGTTTGTCTGTTACTGTGTTTTCGATAACAGATGTCAACTGCTCAGCTTGCTTACAAGAGCTGATATCAAGTGTTACGGTATGAAACTGAATCGACTGTAATGGAATAAATGATGACTGGATACCAGTTTGCGTCAATACCGTATAGTAACACCCTTTTTCCCCTGCCTCTTTCCGGTGACGGCCTTGGGTATTGCCTGGATAAATGATTGGCGGGTTCTCCGCAAGTGTTTCCCGTTGATGAATATGTCCCAATGCCCAATAATCAAACGGCTGTTGTTTCAGATCGGCCACAGCAAACGGGGCATACGTGTCATGCTCCGTGTTACGATGTAAACTGCCATGTAACATCGCAATATGAAACGGAATGTCGTTATGATGAATCACGAATTCTTGCGCTTTATTTGTAAGTACTGCCTGATTTTCATAACTAAACCCGTAAATTGCAGCAAGCTTTTCCCCATCCTTTTCGTAAATAAACGAGCGTACCGTTTCATCCGGAAAAATAAACACATTATCCGGGTAGGTAATCGGATAGCGGTTCCCGTTGATATAGTCATGATTCCCGTATGATATAAAAACCGAAATATGATGATGATTCAGTTTCACAAATAAATCTCTTAGTTTAATTTGCGCCTTCAGACTTGGCCGCTCATTATCAAATAAATCACCAACAAGCAAAATAAGATCAACCTGCTTATCAATTGCAGTTTCCACGAGCCGGTTCAGCGCCATAAATGTACTTTCTTGAATTTCTTTAAAAATAGCTTCCGGAACACGGGCTAACCCCTTAAATGGGGTATCCAAATGCAGGTCAGCCGCATGCAAAAAAGAAATTTGCTTCTGTTCGGGCAACGTCACCACCACCTTTACCCTTATCTTACCAAAGGCTATTGTAGCATGCACGTTCGAAAATATGACAAATTAATGTTGGCCTTAACCAAAATCTATGGTTGACAGATTAGATGTAATTTTGATACAGGCGACCGCTACGGAAAAACACTACGCTTTCCGTGGGCTTGTCCTCAGCCTCCTTGCCCTGGCAAAGGGTATGCCGATGTTGGCCGCAAAGGCCGTTTTTAGTCGGCCTTCCTTAACACCGCACTTTTTCTGCGGGGTCTTCACACTGCGCATTCCCACAGGAGTCTCCGTGTTTTTCCTCCGCTAGCTAGTTTATCATCACCATTTCTATTCATTATTTTCAACCATAGATTTTGATGCTGTCATTAATTTTTTGGGTTGATATTTCTACAGATTTGGCCGCATATTAAAAGACCACACCCAGGTGGCCTTTATTTATAAAATCAGCTATTCTTTTTTCGACAATTTTAATGCCTTTTTCAAATCTTTTAACGAGCCGGCATTGCCATACATCAGTACACCGCCCTTATAAATCCTAGCGCCAATGATTGCAAACAGCACAATCGTCGCCACTAAGATACCGATCGACAAAGCAACCTGCCAAATCGGAACATCGACCATGCCGACCCTGAGAAACATCAACATCGGACTGAAAAATGGGATATACGAACTGATTTTTACAAAACTGGATTCTGGAACACCTAACCCAAACATGGCAATCATAAAAGCAGCGATAACCAGAAACATCATGGGCATCATTAGCTGCTGGACATCTTCTATTCTGCTAACCAATGATCCTAACATAGCTGCCAGTGTTGCATAAAGCAAATAACCAAGGATAAAAAAGACAACCGCGTAAACAAACAGGGAAAGGGACGCACCCCCAATACCAAAGTACGTAAAAATTTCACTGGTCATGTCATCCTGTTTAGCGGAAACCATCAGATAACCCGCTCCAATAATCACAACAATTTGCGTGATCCCGACCAAAGCAATACCAAAAATCTTTGCAAACATCTGTGTGACCGGTGACACGCTGGAGATCAATATTTCCATTACCCGTGAAGACTTTTCCGTGGCGACATCCTGGGCAATCATTTGTCCGTAAATCAACACCGTCATATATAATAAAAATAGCATGACATAAACAATACCTCGTGCTTGATTAAGCTCCTCATCGGTTTTTGCACTTTTATCCAAGGAAACCGTATGAAAGTCTACCGGTGCATAAATGTCAGCCAATGTTCCCTGATCAATTCCTGCCTGTTGCGTTGCCATGGAGATTTTCAACTGCTGTAATTGCTGTTCCATCGTCATTTGTCGCTCAGAATCAGTGATCGTATTGGCGAAATACGTTGCTTCAGGTAATTTATTTTCATTCATAGACAAGACAACTAAAGCCTGATAATCCTCATCTGTAACGGCCTGTTTCCCTTCTTCCTCCGTACCATCAAAAGCAACCAGTTGGAAATCATCATCTGCACTTTTTACACTTTTCTGAAATGGCTTAAATAGTTCCCCAGATTCATCAATCACCGCGACTTTGTTATCCTCATCACCTGAAAACAAATTAATAATCGTTTGGATATTGGCAATGGCAAAAATGATTACTAACGAAATAAGCGTCGTAATCAAGAACGATTTAGCCTTAACCCTTGTCAAAAATGTATGTGACAAAATAATCCAAAATTTATTCATAGGCGTCACCTACCTTCTCAATAAAAATATCATTCAATGATGGCTCTTCTAATTCAAACCTGCGAACAAAACCCTTACCCTGCAATTCCTGAAAAATCTCCTGTGATACTGCTTCATTTTCAATCTGCAAACTGCAACCTTCTGTTAATGACTTGTATTGGACAACCCCATGATGATCCCGCAAAAATTCCAATGATGCATCCGCATGGATTAATAGATTTTTCTTGCCAAATGATCGTTTAATATCTCGCAGGCGTCCCTCAACAACCTGGTGTCCTTTATGCAAAATACACAAATGCTCGCAAAGTTCTTCCACATGTTCCATCCGATGTGATGAAAATACGATGGAAGTCCCTTGCTCCTTTAGTTCAACAACCGCTTCTTTCAACATTTCTACATTGACCGGATCCAGTCCGGAAAATGGTTCATCCAGAATCAACAATTTCGGCTGATGAATCACGGCGGAGATAAATTGAATTTTTTGCTGGTTCCCCTTGGATAATTCCTCTACCTTTTTATCCAGATATTCCGGTACCTTTAATCGATCAAGCCATCCTGTTAGTTCGGTCAAAGCATCATGTTTGCTCATCCCCCGCAATTTTGCCAAATAAATAATTTGCTCACGAACCTTTAGCTTGGGATACAGCCCCCGTTCCTCTGGTAAATAACCGATTAAATGGCTTTTGTTATAACCGATTGAGTCTCCATTCCAAGTGATTGATCCTTGTGTTACATCCAACAATCCAAGGATCATCCGGAATGTGGTTGTTTTTCCTGCGCCATTCCCACCAAGAAACCCGTACATCTCTTTTTCCGGAATTTCCAGTGATAAATGATCAACAGCTGTGTGCTTGTCAAACCGTTTGGTCACATTTTGTAACGATAATGTCATCAGACCCTCTCCTCTCTCCCGTTTATGTTACGTTATTAATTAGCTAATGGTTTCATTTATTTTTAATGCTTCCTGCTGGCATAGTAATCCCATTTTACCATGCTTTTTGGCTTTGATTGCAGGATTTTTTACGGGTGGTGTCGAATAGTATGAAATTAGGAAGAAATATTTCGGGAGGTAAAATAAATGCGGACATACGTATTAACTGTTTTTGAAAAGAATGGAAATAAATTACTTGATGAGTCATTTTCGGCGGAGAATGATACTGAAGCTAAAAAAGTGGGTCAAGCACGGCTGGAAGACGAGGGCTATACTGAATATACCCACCGCTGCGTCTCACCAGAAGCAAAGCTGCTATTGTTTCACCGATGAGAAAAGGGACGTTTTCCTGCTCGGGGACAGGGAGAGGTTAATGAAACATCCAGACGATATGTACAGTTCAATTCATTTTTCCGCACACTCGATCGATTTTGTACCCGCAAGATCAACTTTCCGTCCGGTTCGATCAACTTTTATGGGCACTTGATCAACTTTTCGCCTAGTTCGATCAACTTTCACGCTTTATTGATCAACTTTGTTCCCGACCTGATCAATTTTTGCCTAACTGACGGACATGCACTTTTTCAAAGGACTCAAGCAGGTACAACAGCCCGTTTATGAATTTCAAAGACCTTCATACGATCGTACCGAACATAAAAAGACCCGGAAAAACTCCGGGTCCCATTTATGTATACTTTTACTGTTGCTGCTCTTCCGGATTACCGTAAAGTTCTTCCAATGGCTTAGTAATAATCCGGCTCACATCATTGATTACCAAATTTAACCGCTGTTCTTGTTCCATTAGTTTGGAAATGGCATCATGCTGTTGAACAAGCTCTACAATATTACGGGCCTTCTCCACTTCCTCCTCGGAAATATCTTCACCCTTCATTTGCTTTTCCTGTAATTCCATTTGGGTATCACGGAAATTATCAAACATTTGCTTTGCTGATGGGTCGTTCATCACTAGCTCATAGGCATCTTTCAAGTGATTGAATTCTTCACTTTCCCGTATGGCTTTTTCCAAATCATATGCACGATCGTAAATGTTTGGCACGATCATTCCTCCTCAATTTTCAGCTAAAACAACTATAACAGAGGAGCGACCTCATGTATACCATTTTAAAAAATTGATCAAGCCAAATATCGGCGGAATCATGCTATAATGAATGTAATGTTATCCATCAAAACGAGCACAATTGTAATCGAATCATATTAAAAAGGATTTTGCACATGATCACAACACTACAAGCCATATTTCCATCATGTATTTTTATGAAAGATACCAAACACATCACAAAAACGGACTATCAATGGTTCATAACTGAAAACAATGAACTGATCGGTATCAAAAAGGATGAATTAACGGATAAAGATCACACATTATTGTCCGCTTTTTTAACACCTTATCATGTAGAACTGCCATCGATGACCGATGACGAACGATGGTGGACACAGCTGGTGCAACATGGAGAAATTCCCATCAACCGTCCTATAGACAAATATCGGTTTGTCTTTTTTTCCTTCCCCATCAATCAGCTGGAGCCTGACGCATTTAAAGAAGCAATTCGGGATATTTTTACAACCAGGATCTCTATTCTATGGGAGAACAACCATACAGGAATAATTGTGGAAGAAACTGACGAAAGCCTTTCCTATGAGCAAATTGTCGATGTACTAATAAGCGATTTATATGTCAATATTAAATTTTACGTTGGACCGTACCTGTATGATATAAAAAAGGCAAAACCATATTATCAGCAGCTGTTACACGATGCGCCAACCGTCTTTCACTACTCGACAGATAAGGTGGTGTCCTATATCACGGCGATTCCGTATTTGCTTATTGACCAAGCAAATGATACTTTCCTTCACTATGTTCCCGAGATTGTTTTCCATGACGTATTAGCTGATAAAGAGCTGCTGGAAACAGTCGAAACATTCATTCAGCATAATTTGAACATCTCGGTAACAGCAAAAGAATTGTATATGCACCGGAACAGTCTCCAATACCGAATTGATAAATTTATTGAAAAAACCGGGATTGATATCAGGCAGTTTCAAGCAGCTATGACCGTACAATTCGCCTTACTAATAAAAAAGCAGCTGGATTTGTAAACGTGCACAAAATAACGAAAGATCTTCGGGCATGTTTACTATTTCCCCTTTTCAAACTTTTTTATACAATAGATGTATGAAAGGGATTACATGGAGGAGATATGAAAAATGGCTGAATTACGTTTGGATCACATTCAAAAATCATATGACAAGAAATCGATTGCGGTGGATGACTTTAACCTACATATACAAGATAAGGAATTTATTGTATTTGTTGGTCCTTCTGGCTGCGGGAAGTCCACCACATTGCGAATGATTGCCGGACTTGAGGAAATAACGGACGGGGAACTTTATATTGATGATAGAAAAATGAATGATGTTGCACCAAAAGACCGTGATATTGCCATGGTTTTCCAAAACTATGCTCTATATCCACACATGAATGTTTACGATAACATGGCGTTTGGTTTGAAATTACGGAAATTTAAAAAGGATGAAATTAAAAAACGGGTGGAAAATGCAGCGAAAATTTTGGGATTAGAGGCGTATTTGGATCGGAAACCAAAAGCACTTTCCGGTGGTCAGCGGCAGCGGGTTGCCTTGGGCCGGGCAATTGTTCGTGATGCCAAAGTATTTTTAATGGACGAGCCACTATCCAACCTGGATGCCAAGCTTCGCGTCCAAATGCGTGCGGAAATTCAAAAACTGCACCAGCGTCTGCAAACAACGACCATCTACGTAACCCACGACCAAACTGAGGCGATGACGATGGCAACCAGACTAGTCGTCATGAAAGATGGGATTATCCAACAGGTTGGTGCACCGAAAGAAGTATATGATAAACCGGAGAACATGTTTGTTGGCGGATTTATTGGTTCGCCATCCATGAACTTCCTTTCTGGAAAATTGGTGGACGGATCCTTTCAAATAGGTGATGTAAGCGTAAAAGTGCCAGAGGGTAAAATGAAAATATTACGTGAACAAGGATATGTGAACAAGGATGTAGTCCTGGGTATTCGTCCCGAGGATATTCATGACGAACCCGTATTCATCGATTCCACACCAGACACAAAAATCACCGCCACAATTGATGTCGCCGAATTGATGGGGGCAGAATCCTACCTTTATTCCAAGGTGAATGAACAGGATTTTGTTGCCAGGGTCGATTCCCGATCGGACATAACCGGTGGCGAGCAGGTCGACTTAGCCTTTGATATGAATAAGGTCCACTTTTTTGACACAGATACAGAGCTGCGCATTCATTAAGTTTTGTTTATATGTATAGAAAAATAAAATATGGAAAAGTTTAAAGGGATGTCTGTTAATAGACATCCCTTTTTATATTAGGTGAGACCATACTCACCAAAGCCATCATTATTTGTTATTGTCGTCCATGCATTTGTTGTTGTGCAGCTGTTACAAGACGCTTAGTGATTTCTCCACCAACGGAACCGTTAGCACGAGAAGTTGTATCAGCGCCAAGGTTAACACCAAATTCTTGTGCAATTTCAGTCTTCATTTGGTCAAGTGCTTGTTGTACGCCAGGTACGACTAATTGGTTTGAGTTGTTGTTAGCCATGTCTATCACCTCCTGTAATCATATTGTCTGCACTTCGGGGAAACTTATCACAGATTTGGACTGGTAAATTGTGTTTTATACCGGGCAGGATTTGGTATATTCATGCACTAAAAAGACGAATCCGCCGTAAAGGTTGGGCAAATCGCCGTATATCTCGTTAAATTCGCCGTATAACATGCCGAATCCGCCGTATAACATACAAAAATTACCGTAAAAAACCACCAAACCCCGTCGTTAAATTTCGCTATTGGCATAGTCGGAACAAATACTGCTGGTGTTGCAGTATTTTAACGTAAGCCTTCCCAGCAAAAAAGCCCATTCATAACGAATGAGCTTTTCTCAAATCTTATTTCGGATGGGTCATTTCTTTTGGATTGACATATTCATCGAATTGTTCTGGTGTTAACAGACCCAGTTTGACCGCTGTATCTTTTAATGTTGCATTATCGGCAAATGCCTGTTTGGCAATCTTTGCTGCATTTTCGTAACCAATATGCGGGTTCAATGCAGTAACAAGCATAAGCGAATCAGTTAAATATTTATCGATTTGTTCCTGATTTGGTTCGATTCCACGTACACAACGCTCTTCAAAGGAAAGCATCGAATCTGCCAGTAATTGACTGGATTGCAAGAAATTATAGGCAATAACCGGTTTGAATACATTCAATTCAAAGTTGCCCTGACTTGCGGCAAATCCGATCGTCGCATCATTTCCCATCACTTGCGCCGCGACCATGGTTACTGCTTCACATTGGGTCGGATTCACTTTACCAGGCATAATCGAGCTGCCCGGCTCATTGGCTGGAATGGTCAACTCACCAATGCCACAGCGCGGTCCACTTGCCAGCCAGCGAACATCGTTAGCAATTTTCATCAAGTCAGCTGCCAGTCCTTTTAATGCTCCATGTGCATAAACAGATTCATCGTGACTTGTTAACGCATGAAATTTATTCGATGCAGAAATAAAATCCTTCCCTGTTTCCTCGTTAATAGCCTGACATACCTTTTCAGAAAAATCAGGATGGGCATTCAATCCAGTACCAACCGCTGTTCCGCCAATAGCCAATTCTTTCAAATGATGCAAGCTTTCATGGATCATCACTTCTGATTTTTCAAGCATCCGATGCCAGCCACTAATTTCCTGTCCTAAAGTCAATGGTGTGGCATCTTGCAAATGGGTACGTCCTATTTTCACTATATCTTGAAACTCGTCCATTTTTTCTTTTAGCGTATTCTTTAACTGCTTCAATGCCGGAAGTACAACGTCTTCTAGTTTTAACACATCAGCAATATGCATCGCGGTTGGATACGTATCATTCGAACTTTGTGACTTATTGACATCATCATTCGGATGCAAGGTTAATTCGCTGCCTTGTTCGTTTAACCATTTCGTCCCTACATGTGCAATAACCTCATTGACATTCATATTGGACTGTGTTCCACTTCCCGTTTGCCAAACAACTAATGGAAAATGCTCGTCCAGTTTGCCTGCAACAATTTGGTCAGCAGCATGAGCAATTGCTTCTGCTTTTTGCTTTTCCAATAAACCTAACTCGCTATTTGCTTTTGCTGCACTTTTTTTCAATATCGCAAATGCCCGTACAACTTCCAATGGCATTTTTTGACCACCGATGGGAAAATTTTGTTTACTGCGCTGTGTTTGCGCACCCCAATATTTATCAGCAGGTACTTGAACTTCTCCTAATGTGTCTTTTTCAATACGATATTCCATCACTTGTTGCCTCCCCTATGTAAGCTATTTTCACCCACTTTTCATTTTAGTATAGCTTTGGTTGTAAAACAATTTTTTTGCCAATATCCTGCTGATTTGTCGGTATAGATGCAAAATTGTCTTAACTTTTCATTCCTTTTATCCAATATGTCTTTTATAATATATGTATACGTGATAAATAAATCTAAAGGATGAACTATCATGCCAAACATTTGGACACATATCGCATTCTGTAAAGATATGGTAAATGCGATGAATCATCCAAGTCGTTTTTTTACACACGAACAATATTTGAATTTAGGAGCTCAGGGACCAGATCCATTTTTTTACTATAATTTTTGGCCATGGATAAAAGATGAACCAGTTCATGATATCGGCACAGCATTACATACGAAACATTGTGGGGATTTTCTGATGGATTTAATAACCAAATCAGCTAGTTTGGATCCATCCATACAAGCCTATGTCTTTGGGTTTGTCACTCATCATATCCTTGACCGCAATGCCCATCCCTACATCCATTATCGCGCAGGCTATGAAGGTAATGACCATCAGCGGCTTGAGGTATTGATTGATACCTTGATGATGCAACACAAGTATCGAATGCAAACATGGAAAGTCCCAGTTTACAACGAAATTGATGTTGGGCGTAACTTAAATCCTGAACTTGTCAAGCTGTTGTATTCGATCATACAGGCCCACTATCCTGATATTAACCCACAAAGTTCAGCATATATTCAAAAAGCTTACCAGGATATGAAATTAGCCTTGCGAATATTGGCTGATCCACACGGATGGAAAAATAAATTATTGAAATCACTGGTCTCCGCCTATTCCCACCAGCCGATCAAAACGGATATCGATTATCTAAATCTAAAGCAAACGACCTGGTATCATCCAGCTACCCAAGAACCAAGCAACCAAACGTTTATGGATCTTTATGAAGCAGGACTTGCCGAGGCAATCGAAATAATGACCTTGATACTGGAGTACTGGCGGGGAGACGACGCGAATCATATCACGCAGCAAATTTCTGGGTTAATCGGCGATATTTCCTATGATACCGGGAAGCCATTGAAGTTTAATTTGGAGAATAAATATAGTGATCCGATTGTGTAGCATATAATAGCCGGATTAATATGAATGATATCCGGCCAATCATCATGGTTCTCCGCTAAATCCTTGGCTCCCATGTGTCAACTGCATGATCTTTTAAGAAATTGGGCTTAATCAGATACATTAACATAAGCTAAACTTACTTTGCTTTGGCCCCTGCCTCTTCTACCCCTTTATCAATATCCACAAACCGCAGCATGATAATGCCAATGATAAAAAACAAGGCAACTGAAATGATTCCAAAGCGGCTAGATCCGGTTAGCTGTCCGACCAAGGCAAACAGAAATGGACCGAAAACCGCCGAAAACTTGGATGATATCCCATAAAAGCCAAAGAACTCCGCACGTTTATGGACTGGAACCATGCGTCCGTATATCGACCGGCTCAATGATTGTGCCCCACCTTGCACAATACCAACCGCGATTGCCAGCAAATAAAAATGCAATGCAGACGACATCGCATAACCTAATAGTACGATCCCCAAGTATGTATAAAGCGTGATATACAGTGTTTTCTTAGCAGTAATTTTTTGTGCAAGCCAACCAAAGAAAAACGTACAGGGAATCCCCACAAATTGCGTAATTAACAATGCAGCAATTAACGCATTGGAATCAATCCCAATATCCCGGCCATAAATGGTGGCCATGCGAACAATCGTCGAAATGCCATCATTGTAAACCCAGAAAGCGAATAAAAAAATTAATAAGTGCTTATACTGTTTGATTTCCTTAAAGGTATTCGTTACCCTGGACAAACCAATATAAAAATAGGAGTGTTCCCGTTTGGCAGTCGTTTTCTTCTCTTCTTGCAAGTTTTTAAACAATGGCAGTGAAAAAATGAACCACCAAATCCCAACACTGGCAAAGGATAATTGACTTGCCATAGTAGCATTTGGTATACCAAACCATTCGTATTTTAAAATCATTAGAATATTAATCGCCAGTAATACTCCGCCACCGATATACCCGACAGCAAATCCGCCGGCCGAAACTTTATCAATCGATTTGTCATCCGCAATCTCCGGTAAGAATGCATCGTAAAAAATATTCCCGCCAGAAAAACCGATTGAACCCACAACGAACAGGATTGAAGCAAACAAGTAGTCACCTTCCCCGACAAACGCCAGCAAAATACTTGCCAGAACACCCATGTACGCGAAAAATCGCAGAAATTTCTTTTTAGCAGCGGAATAATCACTGATCGCTCCCAGAAACGGTGCCAAAATCGCGACAATCAACACAGCAATAGATTGCGAATATCCCCAGTAACTTGTCGCCAATGATTTATCAATTCCAACTGCCGCAACATCATAATAAAATACCGGCAACACCGCAGCGATAATCGTTGTCGCAAAGGCAGAATTACCAAAGTCATACATCATCCAGCTCATAA
Source organism: Lentibacillus daqui (assembly GCF_027186265.1). Lineage (NCBI taxonomy): Bacteria > Bacillati > Bacillota > Bacilli > Caryophanales > Bacillaceae > Lentibacillus > Lentibacillus daqui. The sequence continues at coordinate 2,563,690 of NZ_CP114176.1, forward strand.
TTGTTTTTTTATTTTTCATGCGTTGCCTCCCACTTCCACCATATGCATCTCAACAATCAATTTCATTTGAAAAAAGACCCCACCACATGAACGGTGAAGCCTTTTTTCTTAAGATTTATTCCCAAACAAACTGCTTATATTTCTCGCTTAATCGTAAAAATTCCACCTCATCACCATTGTCAATCGCTTGATTTATAGCCGCTTCCAAGTGTGCTTTGTTCCAGTTAAAGCACAATTCATCCAGCAGCATACGCGAGGCAAGCCTCAACTCGTATGGTATCTCCCGTTTGGCATGGATCATATCCCCCGTGTACCGAAAATACTTATACACTAATTTTTGCTTTTTCATGGAACATCTCTCCTTTGTTCCTTTTTTCTATTATCCTAAATCTTATGAATAATTGCAAGCAAAAATTTTTACTTCTTTGAATGATCACCGAATGAAGTTGGATACTAAAATAAACACCAACAGATATTGCGTGCACGAAACATCATTAGTTTTCAGCAATACATATAACCAGATGCTTGAATGTTTCTCTAGACCCACCACACACACCTTTGGTAGACTGTTTAAGGAAAAGCGGAGAACGACCGTTTAGGGGCGTATGGATTGGACTGAGCCGTAGGAGATAAAGGAAACACGGTGAGCTGAAAGCGAGCCGATGTTGACTTATCGTACGAAGGTGAAGGAAATCCACTAGCCCCTGGTCGTTGGAGCTGGACAATAAGGAAAAGCGGAGACGACCGTTTAGGGGCGTATGGCTGCTTTTAGATCAACTCAGATACAGCTAATTATGGAGGCAAGTTAAATGAATCGTGCAGACGACCTGAAAAAAGGTGAAAAAGGTGCTTGGATCAGCATCATTGCTTACCTTTTTTTAGCAACTGTAAAATTAGTCATCGCTTATATCGGACACTCTGAGGCATTACGCGCTGATGGATTAAACAACTCCACGGATGTTATTGCTTCTATAGCGGTTCTGGTTGGATTGAAAATTTCCAGAAAACCTCCCGATGAGGATCACCACTATGGGCATTACCGGGCAGAAACAGTTGCATCACTATTTGCCGCCTTTATTATGATCACGGTAGGTTTGCAAGTGCTTTATGGAACGCTAAAGAAATTGATTTCCAGCCAAACCCAGCAGCCAGATATGCTCACAGCCTGGACAGCTATTGGTGCTGCTGTTGTCATGTTTTTGGTGTACCGTTTTAATAAAAGCTTAGCCAAAAAAATCGAAAGCTCCTCCCTCAATGCGGCTGCGCAGGACAACCGATCTGATGCGCTTGTCAGTATTGGCGCATTCATTGGTATCATCGGTGCGCAATTCGGGTTATATTGGTTAGACCCGCTTGCCGGATTCATTGTTGGGATCATCATTTGTAAAACCGCGTGGGATATTTTCAAGGATTCTACTCTGACCCTGACTGATGGTTTTGATGAAAAACAATTAGAGAAGATAAAAGATAGTATTGCGAAGGTTTCCGAGGTAAAGGAAGTATATGATGTTAAAGGAAGAATTCACGGTAACCAGGCATTTATTGAAATTACAATCCTGGTTGATCCCCATTTAAATGTAAAAGAGAGTCATGACATCACTGTAAGGATTGAACAATTTTTAGCTAAAAAACATAACATTCCTTATGCTCATATCCATATTGAGCCTTATCCAAAACACCCAAATTAAGCATACAGTTCCTCTTTTGCAAGAGATCTGTATGCTTAATTTAAATATTTTTCCAACTTTTTTCGTGAATGGTTGCAATTACTTCTGCATCTGTATAAACCGCTTTTCGTATGGAATACATCCAAATATCCCCCTATGACCGTCCCTTACATCACTGTTATTAGAAAGACTGCAAGAATGGCACCCAATACAACCAGGATAACGTTTAGCCCGATAAAAGCCAGAATAATCGCGACAATCCCGCCAATGATCCCGACATACGGTTCGCCAGACTTGACGGACATAATTCCCGGAAAGATCAATGCTCCCAATGCCGCAAAAGGAATCGCATTCAACCAACGATTGATCCAGTCCGGGAATTTAATTTTATCAACAATATAGACTGGAATCAGACGCGGAATCATGGTGACAAGCGACATACCGATGATAATAGCAAAAATCAAGATTCGCTCTCCCCTTTCAAAAGGTAAACACCAGTTAATCCGCCTAAAACGGTGCCAATCACAATTGCCCATCCTTCACTCATAAATGGACTGCACAATACATTAATCAGCATTGCAATAATCGCGATTAATCCGACCTTTAATTCCTTTTTTACCGAGGGAACCAGCAATCCGATAAACATCGCATATAAAGCGATCCCCATGCTTTGGCTTAAAGTTTCTGGAATAATTTCGCCTAATACACCACCAAGTAATGAGCCGGCGATCCAAGAAAAATAGGCCGTTAATAGGAGTGCCAGATAAAAGAGGGCACCCTTATCCTCTCTTGCCTCTTTGGTATGTAATGATGATACGGCAAATGTTTCATCGGTCAATCCCAATGATAAAGGAACCTTCCAAGTTCGTCCAATGTCACGAAACCGATTCATAAACGATAGGCTCATCACAAATTGGCGAAAATTAAGGACGAAGGTTGCGACAATAATTTCTGCAGCACCCGCACCAACAGCAATCATATTGGCACCCATAAATTGACTGGCACCAGCGAAAACAAGTACACTCATCATTGTTAACTCTACAAGAGAAAGTCCGGCCTGTTTCGCCAACACGCCATATGCAATCGCGATTGGCAAGTAACCGAGCATGATTGGAAAGCCAACCGCAATCCCCCCGCCGGACCATACGCATTGTTTGGGAAGAATCCTCTTCTTTTTTAACCGTATTTGTCATCATCTTCGCTATCCCCTTGTATTTAAAAATTGACGCTATTATACCTGATATTTGCAAATTTAAAAAGTATTTAACCCTATATTGACAATGGGTACGCTAACGATGTATATTCTAAATTACATCATTAAAATGACGATGAACTTTAGTAGTAAATAAATACGATTATCCGGGAATGCAAAGTAGAATTTTTCCGAGCAGTATAAAGGCGGACGAAAAGGTGGAAAACCTGGCGTTTGGCCTATTTTAAAGAGACGGGGCGGCTGGTGAAAGCCCCGGCAGGTTAAATTTGAAATACACATTCAATTAAAGTCGGAACCTTTATAAATGAGGTGGATGGTGACAATCAATCATCAAGCAGGGTGGTACCGCGGAGTTAAGCTTCGTCCCTATTATGGGGATGAGGCTTTTTTTATGGATAATTAACCAAAATTTGGAACATCAATGATAGATAGGAGGAAATGCCATGTTTCCAATTCGGCCAAAATATAACCCTTCCGTTGTGGAATCGATTATTTTCTTTGTACTCATCGTAGCTATGATTAGTTTTTTCATCATTAAGCTGGAAACATCGCCACATATCCCGATTACACTCGCCATCTTTTTGCTCATCGCCTATGGGCTGTTCCGGCAAATTTCATTTAAAGATCTGGAAGAAGGAATGATCTTCGGTGCAAAATCCGGCATGGGAGCCATTTTCTTATTCATGTTAATTGGTGTGCTCATCAGCAGCTGGATCATTAGCGGAACCATTCCAGCATTAATTAACGTCGGTTTTCATGTTATTGGCGGGACATGGTTTTATGCCATTGTATTTGCGATCACATCCCTAGTCGGAGTCTCGCTTGGCAGTTCATTAACAACGTCAGCAACCATTGGCGTTGCCTTTATCGGCATGGGGAGTGCCCTTGATGCCTCCATGGCCATTACCGCCGGCGCCATTGTTTCCGGAGCGTTTTTCGGGGATAAGATGTCACCATTATCCGATACAACGAATTTGGCATCAACAATCGTGGAAGTTGACTTGTTTGATCATATTAAGCATATGTGTTTGACTACGATCCCGGCATTTATTATTTCATTTATTATCTTTGCTTTTCTTTCACCAAATGGATCCGTGCCATTAGAAAATATTATGCAATATCAACGTGCATTGGAAGCGTCACAATTAATTCATTGGACATCATGGCTGCCATTACTAGTTCTAGTCGTTTGTACCATTTTTAAAACGCCTGCATTTATTGCGCTCGGTTTAAGCAGCTCACTGGCAACACTGCTTGCGGGAATAACCAGTCATTTAACCTGGTCGGATATATGGAACACGTGGTTTAACGGTTATACCGCCAACACCAATTTCGAACCAATGAATGAATTGCTAACGCGGGGCGGCATCACGAGCATGTTGTCAACAGTATCGCTCGTTATATTAGCCTTAGGATTCGGGGGATTACTATTTGTAACAGGAATTATTCCATCCATCCTAAATGCGTTTAAAGAGAAACTGAGACGAGTCCGGACGATTATTATTTCCACCGCACTTACAGCAATTGGGGTCAATGTGTTTATTGGAGAGCAATATTTGTCTATTCTGCTAACTGGCGAAACGTATAAAGGTATTTACAACCGAGCGGAGCTGCCAAATAAAGTATTATCCCGGACACTGGAGGATGCCGGCACTGTCATTAATCCACTAGTTCCATGGAGTGTATGCGGTGTGTTTATAGCCGATGTACTGGATGTTCCCGTGTTAACTTACCTGCCATTTGCCTTCTTTTGTTTATTAAGCCCGATTATCACCGTCATTTTTGGTGGAAGAGGACAACAATCCGAATCACCGGGTAAGTAGCGCGTTACAAGCAAAAGCTGACGACTCCACGCTCGTCAGCTTCCCAATATTTTATCCAATTTCTGTAAACCTTCTAACAACCTTGGGGAGGGGCGGCAATATAAAGATTCTTCCATTACATGAATGTTCCCTGTCTTAATCGCCTTCATCTCATTCCATCCTGGTCGCTTTTTGACCAACTCCGGCCGCATTTTCTCCTCCTTGACCCCAACCCACACCATGCAAACATGATCCGGGTCACGCTTTTTTACTTGATCCCAGGTTGTTTGGAAATTGGCAACATCCTCCGTGGCAAAAATATTACAGGCACCAGCAAGCTGACTGATTTCTGTTAGCCAGTTAGCTTTTCCTGGAGTGAATATCGGTTTCGGCCACCACTCCCAATATAATCTTGGGGTAGTTTGCCGCCTTTGTGCTCTTGTTCGATAACGGGCTATTTGCGATCGAAATGTATTGGCTTTGTCCTCGCCAAGATCCGGGTCACCCAATGCCTCTCCTACAGTCTGGATATCACGGGCAATCTCGTCAAGTGAGTTTGGATTAAGGATAATATGCGGGAGTCCGCGTTCTTTGAGTGCAGCAATATTTTTTTCCATGCCTGGTACACTCAATGAGGCCAATATTAGATCAGGTTTTAGCTCTGCTACTTTATCCATGTCAATCGATAAATCCGGGCCAAGTTTCGGTAGTTCCTCTACTTCTTTTGGCCAATCTGAAAAATTATCCACACCGACTAGTACATCCGTTTTCCCCAAATAAGCAACAATCTCCGTATTACTCGGGCAAATTGACACAACCCGCATGATGGCTCCTCCTTACATGGGTAAAGGCTATTTTACTCTCCCGAAAATCCCCATTTTTAATTGATTATGGCTTGCCGTATTACTTCACCGGTTTTCAAGTAACTATTACACGTCGCGATCCTGTTCGGTCGTCACCAATGGACCATCCTTCGTAATCACGATGGTGTGCTCATATTGTGCTGAACGTCCTCCATCAACGGTTCTCGCTGTCCAGTTATTACTGTCCATTTTACTTTTCCATGTACCTTCATTGATCATCGGCTCAATTGTGATGACCATGCCTTCTTTTAAACGCAACCCTTTATTTGGCAGACCAAAATGCGGGATATGCGGCTCCTCGTGAATCGTTGGGCCAATGCCATGCCCGGTAAAGTCACGCACTACGGAAAATCCTTCCCCTTCTGCATAGGTTTGAATGGCGTGACCGATATCGCCAATCCGGTTACCTGCCTGGGCTTGCTCAATCCCTTTATAAAGCGATTGTTTCGTTACATCCAACAAATGCTTTCCAACCTGATCAATTTCCCCAACTGCATAGGTCCAAGCTGAATCGGCTAATCCCCCATTTAAGTTGACGACAATATCAATGGTGACAATATCGCCTTCTACCAATTTTTCATCATTGGGGAAACCATGGCAAATTTCATCATTAACAGAGGCACAGATAGCAAATGGATAGCCCTCAAAGCCTTTCTGTTCGGGGGTCGCCCCATGTTTTGCCAAAAACTCCTCAACAAATGTATCAATTTCCTTCGTAGTGATTCCTGGTTTAATCATTTGAGCAATTTCCTTATGACACTGCACCAATAAATCACCCGACTTCTGCATCATTTCAATCTCACGTTTACTTTTTCGTGTTATCATGCCGTTCTTCCTTTCAACCATTATCAGTTATATCTCACTGTAATTATAAGCACCCCTAATTTTAACACAGATTTATCTTAACATAGGAACAGATGAATCGAAAAATGAAGTGGGATGAGGAGACGGTTCCATTGTTCCACCAGAAATTGGGAATTGCTAATAATAAATCGTTGATATCCAAGCAAATGCAGAAATCCCCTCAGCAATCACCGCCCAAAACCAGAATCATCAACGTAACATGCAAAATTGAAAGTAAATCTATGCGTCCGCCCTCCCAAGTCCGTGATATTCACATACATTAAATAAAAGAGCGTGTTCAAAAGGAGGATAAAAAGGACTAGGGTTTTGGGTGAAGATCCCCTATTGGTGTCATTTTACCGGACTTTGAACATCCTCTAAAGGGGGTGAGATGATTGAGTGATGGTGCAGGCTATGGTGGTGGCTTTGCCTTTGTTGTCGTGTTATTTATTCTGCTAATTATTGTTGGTGCCAGCGGCTGGTGCGGAGGCTACCGCGGTGGTTATGGCTATGGTGGTGGCTGCGGCGGTTACCGTTGTGGTTGGTGCTAACCAATACTAAAATAAAGTTCTAATAAGGAGGTGACTATTTATGAACGGTGGATTTGCATTAATCGTCGTATTATTCATCTTATTGATTATCGTTGGTGCTGGTGGTTATGCTGGCGGTGGATACTATTAATCTATATACCTCTTATTTTCAAAGAATTACATGAGTATTTGATTTCAAGCAAAGTAGAGCATATTTTTATTCTTTCTTTTCTTTCAAAAAACGAACCCGTTATACCTAGGGTTCGTTTTTTAATGCTTGGCAAATTATTAAAAGTTATGACTAATTCGGTGATCTGAGGGTTCGTTCGGATGCAGTCCCCATCTTAAAAATAGTCTTTTACATCGTACACTTTTCCATTTACAATATTGGATTCGTCGGTCAAAATATCAACGAGCACGCCACCAACAGCATCTGTATCTTTTAGCAAATTTCGTTGTTTGTAGTTGCGGAATGTATCCACTTCAACGAAATCAGCAGCAGAACTAGCACGAATCTTTTCTTGCATTTGCGTATCCATGATTCCTGGGCTAAAGGCGATTACCTTGTTCCCGGTCCCCAATTGATCCTGTTCCACTGCAACTGTTCTTGTATACATATTGATCCCAGCCTTTGTACTGCAGTAGGCACTCCATCCATAATATGGTTTTTCTGCTGCACCGGATGTAACATTTACACCAATAAAACGCACATCTTCTTCTAATGCTTTTCTTATTAATGAATTCATTAAGACCATTGGCGCAATCGCATTTACCTGTACATGGTTTTGCAGTTCAAGATTGTTTATCTCCGTAGCTTGAGCAATAGGTTCTAGTACCGCGGCATTGTTTACCAAGTAAATAGTTGTCGGTTCTTCCTGAAACAAAAATGCATTCATTTGATCGATTGTCTGCTCCAGTATTTCTAAATTGCCTAAGTCACAGGATAAATGTTGGAATAATACATTATTTTGCTCGGCAAGTGTTGTCAATTTTTTATTGTTATTTCGGGAAATGCCTATCACATGTATACCGGATTCAATAAATAATTTGGCAACTGCTTCACCTAACCCCTGCGAAACCCCTGTTACGATTGCATACTTCACTATTCATCTCCCCATTTCATGTTTATATCTTTTTTGTAAAAAGTCCCCACCCAAATAATTGAACAAAGAAAAGTTTAATAGGTTTATGCAGCAATTGATTCCCCTTCAAACAAGGAAGCAATTGCCGTTTGATTAATGACGAATTTCGTCCCAATAATATGCCAAGGTTTCCATACCCTTGGTAAAGCTGTCAATTGGAAAGCTTTCATTTGGCGAATGTAGCCGGTCATCCGGGGTGCCAAATCCCAATAAGACAATTGGTATATTGTATAATGCTTCCATCCATTCAACCACTGGAATCGAGCCGCCCATTCGGACATAAACGGTATCTTTACCGAATGCTTTGCTATAGCTTTTGGCAGCTTTTTGGATCAGTGGATGGTTCGGCTCCACTTGATATGCTTTTGCTGACAGCTTTTCTTTTTTCACCTCGACTGTAACGCCGGATGGTGCATGCTTTTTCACATGTTTATCAAGCAAATGTTGAATTCTTTCCGGATCTTGCCCAGGTACCAGACGACAGGTGATTTTAGCAGTCGCTGATGCAGGAATAATTGTCTTGGTTCCTTCTCCTTGATATCCACCGTAAATACCATTTATTTCAAATGTTGGTCGGCCCATTGTGTGTTCTTTTGCCGTGTACCCTTTTTCGGAAACGGTTTCAGGAACACCGGTGGATTCACGATAATCCTCACCCTCTACCTGGTCAATTAATTGTCGTTCCTCATTGGTCAGCGGCTCAACACCCTCATAAAAACCGTCCACTGTAATGACTTCATCTTCATTTTTCATCGATGCCAAAATATGACTAAGTGCCATGATTGGGTTTCGCACCGCCCCACCATACATACCGGAATGCAGGTCATGGTCTGGTCCATTTACGGTGATTTCGACACCAGTAAATCCTTTTAAACCGTAAAGGATCGTCGGCTGATTCTTGGCAACCATTCCCGAGTCGGAAATAACGACGAAATCTGCTTGGAACTGCTCTTTTTATCCTTTAATGTCTGATAAAGATTTTCACTACCGATTTCTTCTTCTCCTTCAATGCAGACCTTTACATTTAATGGAAGTTTTCCATCCGTCTTCATAAACGCCTCAAAGACGGCCAGATGCATAAAGACTTGTCCCTTATCATCACTTGACCCGCGGGCATACAGACGTCCATCGCGAATCTCCGGTTTGAACGGATCACTCTTCCATTGGTCGAGCGGATCAACTGGCTGTACATCGTAGTGGCCGTAGAATAAAACCGTTGGCGCGTCCGGACCTGCCTGATTGTATGCTGCATACACAAGTGGGTGTCCACCTGTTTCCTGTTGTTCAATGTTTTCAAAACCAATTTCTTGTAAATATGTCGTCAAAAAACTTGCTGCATCTTTAATGTCCTTTTTATGTATACTATCGGTGCTCACGCTTGGAATCGCTAAAAACTGGTTTAATTTTTCCAGCAGCTGATCGTGATGTTCCTCTAAATACTTGATTACCTGCTCACTCATCCTTTACCCTCCAATGCATTTTCACTTATTTTAGCATACCGAATCCTTCATAGCCAGCAGTAGACCAACACAAAAAACAGGACAAGGAGAAACCCTTGTCCCTATGCGAAAACCTGGTGCCATTCGTTGCGTGATTGGAGCATTTGCCGGGCAATTTCCTTGGCGTCTTCAAGGCTATGACTTGCGGCCCACCCGCACTGAACCTCATTACATGCAGGTACCTCTGCAGCCTCTAACACATCGTTTAATGTTTTTTCAATCGCGTCCAGTACCTCATCGTAATCATCGTTGTTAAAAACGGATAAATAAAAGCCTGTTTGGCAGCCCATTGGACCGATATCAAGCACATTATCCAGATGTTCCCGGATATTCTCGGCCATTAGGTGCTCTAATGAATGAAGCCCAGGCATATCCATATGTTCCTTATTTGGCTGCTTAAAACGAATATCATATTTATATATCTTGTCTCCATTGGCGCCCTCTGTTACACCAACCAAACGTACATATGGTGCCTTCACTTTAGTATGATCCAGGTTAAAGCTTTCCACGTTCATTTTTTCCGCCATATTATCCTCTCCCCTTTTGCTGATAAAGCTACCGTATGTATATGATAACGAAAAAAATCAACAAATAAAAGCACAGAAACCTGTACAAAAAAGTCACATCTAAAAATAGGACAAGGAGCCTGTCCCCCCTGTCCCATTGATTTTAGCGATTGTTATGTCCTTGTGGGAATACGCGTTGGATCATGTTACCAACTTGGTCGAAAAATCCGCGAACCGGTTTACCATTGTTTAAATCGTCAGCATAGTTGTCGGCAAGGTTAAGGAAATCCGGGTTTGTGGAAACATATACATTGTCAATATTGTTGTCCACATCTTTAACAATGTCACGGATTTGACGTTTTGTCTCATCTGTTAGTGCATCACCATTGTCCGCACGGTTGTTATTCGTTACACCATTGTTATCATTCATCGCGCCATTATTGTTATTGTTTACACCGTTATTGTTGTTAACACCAGTATTATTGTCGTTGACGCCATTATCGTTATTAACGTTGTCATTGTCATTGTTATTTTCATCTAGTCCCGCTGCAACATAGGCATTGTTTCTTGTTGTTACGACATAGGCACGATCGATTCCGGCCACTTCATCTGTAATACGGTCTGCCGCTTCTTTGGAAATATCATAACGATCGTTGTTATTGCCATTGTTATTACGGTCATTGACGTTGTTATTATTCAAATTACCACGGTCACGATCCGCATTTTGTGCATTTCTTAACGATTGACCATGGTTTTCATCGTTTGCATTGTTATTGTACCGTGTTGGTTGTGCACCGTCGTTATCCCCATTGTTGTCATTGTTTGCCCCGTTGTTTCCATTACCACATGCTGCAAGTGCGAACATTGCTGCAAATACAACACATAAAAGTTTGAACTTCATTTGCTCATTCCTCCTTACATATTTGCCCATAGTATGTTTCAAAAAAACGGGTTTATACCGGTTTCTGCTTCATCCTATTTTTGGCAAAGACACCAATTTTGTTTCAGACAATATATATATAAAATGGAGAAACTACAAATGACCCTTTAATTTATAAGGAGGGGAACATGATGGATATACCTGATTACGATAAGGCATTGTATTACTCACTATGGGGGCAATGGGACGACTTATTAGTGCTGATGGTACGTACACAAGATGATATGCTTTCGAAAAAAATCCAGCATTTTCTGCATGCGTATCATTACTCACTTGATCAAACAAAAATTCTCCAATTGCATGATGAATTACTTTACTATATTGATCATGCCATGAAACAAACACCAACTGCCGTCATGGAGGTTTAAAGATAGGGACATGGGGATACAGGTTCGTTCGACATTGCAATAAGAGGCAGTGCTCCAAGTCGAACATCCCCTTCATTGTCCCACAATATTACATGAAAATAAAAGGTGGGACAAAGAGCCTTGTCCCAGATACATTATTGATAAAAAGAATGGATAATTGCTTGTTCATTAGGTTTTAGCTTTTCTATTTCTTTCCTTACCTTCGTGGAACCTTCTTCAAACTTTTTTGCCATCACCTCATTCATGGCTCTATCCTGTTGTTTGGCTGTTCTTCTAATTTCTTCGGGCACACGAAAGGAAACAATCTTCCAATCACCATGTTGACCACGGAAATATTGTTCCAATTTATTCAACACGGGAACCTTACAGCTTTTTACATAACTAACACCAACTATGACTTTTTTACCATGTGTCATCAAGCCCGACTGTTCGGTTTTTACCATTATACGTGAAACGGTTCGATCCAATGGTTCATTTTTATAATTGGATAATTGATCCATAAGTACATTTGCATCATCGTTTAACGGCTTAATGGAGCGGACATGCATCTGTTCATCGATTTCCAATTCCACACTTGGGTTTATATCAATATTTACGTAGGCATATGTTCGCTTATTGCTGGATATTACATAAAGTGGAAACGCAAACAGAAGTAAAAAGAAAGCCATGGCAATAAATCGAAATGCGTTTTTTACTGTTTGCCCGGGGTAAAAAGAGAATAAATAGCGTCCTTTCCTTTCCAGCATTTCAACGGAAACTTCAGTGCCAATCGATGCAGTATCCCCAAGTGGCTTCGTTTTGAAAAACAGGCCATTGTCAGTCATTACAATCGTATATCGGCGGTGTTTCTCCATTACAATCCCTTTTCTCACCTACCCACCCCCTTGAGATAATCATTCAGATATACGAAATCATTACTAAGTACAATAAAAATAGCCAAAATATATTTCCTGTTTCGTTCCAATGTTTTTTTACTGACATCCACTTTTTTGACAAGTGCTTTGATGGGAAGTTTTTTCTTGCGTTCAACAAACGATCTTAATTCAGGATCATTAAACAAAACACGCGCTGTATGAACTGCGGAGTCTCTGGCATCACGGTGCTTTGGCGAGATCTCGGTTAACTCAGCCAGGGATAATTTATAGTCCTTTAATTTTTCCTTAAATTCGGCAATTTCTTCCCTTCGATGCCATGTATCCTGTTCTTGTTGATAAATTTCTTTGACCGCAACAATCTCGCTGTGGTTTTCCATTTGTTCCTCATCATAGCTCTCATCCAGCGATGCAGCAATGGGGTTCTTTTGGATAAAACGAATATAATCGATCACTTTACGTTTTACTACTAGTTTGGCAAAGGATAGAAAGGAACTCCCCCGGTCGGCAGAATAAGTTAAAATTGCCTCGTTAAATGCTGCTAAACCGATGCTGAATTCATCATCCTGTTTGGGATCAATATATCGTTTACAAACCTCTGAAACGCATTTGGCAATAAACGGCTGGTAGGTTCTCAATAAATTGTACTGTGCCCGTTCATCCCCCGCTTGGATGGAGGAAATTATTTCTTCCAGGGATTGGTCTTTATGTTTCAAACCGAAACACCCCCAGCCATTATAAGATACGATTGTTTGTCAACCTTTTTGGGTGTATTTATTAGGTATTTTTGTTTCATAACAACTCACCATCTTCAATATGATTAAATACAGGGTAGTCAAAATTCGCATTAAAACGACATTTTTTGACCATCCAGGAAAAATTTTTTAGTTTACTCATCAGGTCTACTGACTTTCAACATTGACCATCTTTTAATCGTCAACATATCTAATCCTACCGCAAGAAGACAAGCGTTGCTATCACAAAACATTTACAGTTCCTTTAAATATTGATTGCATACCCCAGGGCCATAGGGACGGTTCCTTTGTCCCACCATTTTTAACATGGAAGAAAAAGGTGGGAGAAGGTGCCTGTCCTCTTGTCCCACTACCCAGCCTGGCGTGTTCTTCCTTGTTGCATTTGATACATTTGATGGTATAGGCCTTTTTGTTGAATGAGTGTTTCATGATTTCCTTGTTCTACAATTTCACCATGCTCGAGTACAAATATTGCATCGGCCTGTTGAATTGTTGACAAGCGGTGCGCAATAACAAGTGTGGTACGCCCTTGCTTCAATACATCTAATGCTCGCTGGATCATATGCTCCGTTTCTGTATCAATATTGGCAGTCGCTTCATCGAGAATTAGTATGGCCGGATCAAATGCCAAGGCACGGGCAAAAGAGATCAGTTGCCGCTCCCCAAGTGAAAAAGTAGTCCCGCCCTCGGTGACCTTTTCATCGTACCTGTCAGGCAATTTCTCAATAAACCGGTTAGCCCCAACTGCCTGCAATGCCGCGATTGCCATTTCCCGGGTAATATTTGGGTCATTCATCGTAACATTGGAGATGACAGTCCCCGAAAACAGAAATGGATCCTGTAAGACGATGCCCATATGACTTCTCACCTGCTGTCGTGACAAGGCAACGGTTTTTTGTCCATCGATTGTAATCGTTCCATGCTGTGGGTCATAGAAGCGAAACAACAGATTCATAATCGAACTTTTGCCTGATCCGGTATGCCCGACAAAAGCAACGGTTTGCCCCGCCTTAACCGAAAAAGACATATCTTTGATGACATAATCCTTATCATCATAGGCAAATGACACATGGTTAAAATCGATATTCCCGCGATATTTGTCGATTTTTCGAACTTGCACATCCTCGCCTTGGTGATCCATTAAGGTAAATACACGATTGCCGGCTACCCTTGCCTGCTCAATCAGTGGTAACTGGTTGACAATATCCTCCAATGGTTCAAATAAGCGGTTGAGATAATCCACAAACGCATAGAGAACACCAATGGAAATAATGCTACCAGGCTCAAGCGAAAATGAGCCAAAATACCAGATAAAGCCAACAAAGGCCAGGTTCCGAAAAACTGTAACAAGATTATATGATGTTAGTGCGCTTAATTTAACCAATTTGCGTTGATACGTAAAATTGCGTTCATTTAATGTCTCAAATTCAGCTTTCGTTTGTTTTTCACGACGAAACGCCTGGATAATCGGCATTCCCTGAATTGCTTCATTAATATTTCCATTAATGGCACTGACCGTAGAGCGAATCACAGTATTATATTTGGTTCCAAAGTACTTATACACCTTCATCCAGCCCAGAATCAACGGAATAACAAGCAAACTGAATGCCGCCAATGTGACATCAAGTAAAAACAAAGCAATAAAAATACCTGCCATATAAATAATACTCGTTACTACAATCGATAACACACGTTCATATAAATCCCGAATGGCTTCCGTATCATTGGTAATTCTAGCGACAATTTTTCCTGCCGGCTGATCCACATAATAATTGATCGGAAGCCGCTGTGTATGGGCAAACACATCATTGCGCATTTTCTTAACAATTTGATTGGACACCTTCTGCAATAAGAAGGTCTGAAAAAATTGAAAAAACGCTGCGATCACCAGCAATGCTACATACAATCCCAGCAAGAACAGAATCGGACGTTGCTCCGGTTTAAAAAATGGATAAATCTCCGACAAGGAAAGCTTCTCAGCAGTATATGTCTGTGTATCATTTCCTTGTTTGATCAAAATCGTATTTCCATCAACAGATCGCTTACCGGATAATGGAAGGTCCCCATCCGCCAAATAATAACTGTTTCCAACCTGTAAAATGGTCTTTGTTTCCCCTGTTTGTTCTTGACCGGTAACCCGATCGGCGCGTTTATACTGTTGGTCATCAAAGGTAACGGTATTGCGATCGTGTTGGCTGTTCACCTGTATCCAGTTACCTTCCACCCCAAGAATATGATCATCAATTACTGTTTTGGCAATGAGTGGCCCGGCAAGTTCCAGGCACACAGCAATCATTAAGCAAACCAGGCCAATAATAATACTTTTTTTAAACTGTAACGCATAACCAACTAAACGTTTTTCGGTTGATTGTTTCATTAGGAGATCTCCTCCTTATCCTCCAATTGCTGTAGCTGATACTGTTGCATATACCAGCCACCTTGGTTCATCAGCACCTCATGTGTGCCTGCTTCGGTAATTTTTCCGTCGTCAAGCACAATAATATGATCGGCATGGGTGACCGCTGACAGCCTGTGCGCCGCGATAAAGGTTGTTTTGTTCCGGCGTTCATGACGTAAATGTTCCATGATTTTCGCCTCCGTTTTTCCATCGACTGCAGATAATGAATCATCAAGGATTAAAATTTCCGGATCCTTGATAAACGCCCTGGCTAAGGCCACACGCTGTTTTTGTCCGCCTGAAAGCGTAACACCGCTCTCACCAACCTGCGTATCCAATCCATTTGGCAGTTGTTTGATATCATCAAGGAAATGAGCCAAGTCCAGCGTCCGGTAAATTTCCTGATCCGTCGCGTCAGCTTTGCCAAATTGAATATTTTCCCGAATTGTTTTCGAAAACATGATTTGATCCTGTGGCACATAGCCAATCCAATCGCGAATTTGCCCAAGGCTTATATCTGATAATTCCACACCTGAAATACGGATACTGCCAACAAGGCCCGGATACTGGCGAAGCATTAATTTAAACAAGGTTGTTTTACCAGCACCGGTTTTACCAACAATCCCGATGGTATCACCAGGGTTCACTTGCAAGTTCACATGGGTTAATTGATTGGATACCGCCCCAGGATAGGCAAAACAGACATCGGAAAATGTGATCGAATCAACCGTTTTCACCTGCCTTGGATGGGCACTATCTTGCACATCCGCTTCATAGCTCAACGTTTCCTGTACGCGATCCAATGAAGCATTTCCCCGCTGTAAAATATTAATTAATTCGCCAACCGCAAACATCGGCCAAATGAGCATACCAAGATAGACATTAAATGTAACCAAATCACCAAGTGTGATCCCGCTTTGGAACACTAGCAATGCCCCATAGCCAATCCCGATCGTATACGACAGCCCAACAAGAATTTTCATCGTTGGCTCGAATAAGGCATCAATTTTTACAACCTCGATATTTTTCCGATAGACATCCTCCGTCATCGCTTGAAATCGTACCTCTTCCTGTTTTTCCTGCACAAAAGCACGGATCACCCGCACCCCACGAACCGATTCCAAAACATCATTATTCATCTCGCCAAATGCAGCTTGTGCCTTCATAAAGCGAGCATGAATTGCTGCTCCATATTTATTCATCACGACTGCCATAATTGGTAATGGGATCAGCGCAGCAAGGGTTAATTTCCAACTGATGGTAAATCCCATCATGGCGATAATCATCAACATGAACATACTCGAATCAACCAGTGTCAACACACCAAATCCCGCCGTCAACTGAATGGCACGCAAATCATTCGTTGCACGGGCCATTAAATCACCAGTCCGGTATTTACCAAAAAAGGTTGGCGTCATATGCAAAAAGTGATCCATCAATTTACTCCTGGTCCACCGTTCTAAAATCGCCGCTCCGCTGAACAAGGTATAATCCCACAAAAACGAGATGGCATAATGAATAACCGCTAGCAGCAAATAACCGGCAACGATCATGGTTAATAATTTCATTGTCAGTGTTTCAAACTGGATTTTATCAATCGCGAAGCCAACTATTTTGGGCGGGATTAAGCCAATCGCACTGGCAATAATTAATACCGTTATTGCTAACACATACCGTTTCCAATAATACTTAAAAAACCATTTTAACTTGTTAAAAACCTGAAACATCTTCTCACCCTCTTCTTGCAAAAATCTGCTGACATACGCTTTGTTACGGTTTTTTTACATGGGCTAACATCTCCTGTTAATTTCATTATCATCCGGGAGTTTCGACCAAATTGGTATGGATATCGACCAGTTTGGGGCACGTATCAACCGATTGAAGGCAGATATCGACCGCTCATGACTGGATATCAACCGGTCTCGCCAACATATCAACCGGATTAGCGCTGTTATCAACCGGTTCGTTCAACTATCCCTAAACAAAAAAGCACACGTCGCCTATGACGTATGCTTTCGTAAAATAGAGTGTTCTTACCGACAAAAATTTCGTTAGCCGGGCGAATGAGCTGTTCTAAATCACAAAAAGGCCACAGACATATGTGACCTTTACCAAACAGTTTCAGCTTATCATGTAAATCAGCTATTGCTTCCACTGACATCGTTTGAGGTCACACCATTTATAAAATTTTGCTTGTATAGTTGTTGCTTTTGCTGTCGTTGTAATTGGCGTTGCATGGTAATGACCTCCTCTCGTTATTTGACTCCCAGTAATTATAATATTACTAAAATTTAAAGTCAATGCCCTTTTTCTTCTTTTCCTCAAAATAGGTAAGTATTCCTGCAAAAAAAGAAGATGTCATATGGTCTTCTTTTTTACTTTTTCACTTCAGATATATCACTCATCATCCCGACATAATACTGCGGCTGTCCTTTGCTGTTATTTAACTGGCTTATGGTCAACCATTCGGGATAGATCTCACCGTTTTTCCGCTTATTCCAGATTTCTCCTTCCCAATAACCTTTTTCCCGCATGATCTCCCACATGTCTTGATAAAAAGTTTCATCATGCTTGCCCGATTTAAGTACACTCGGCGTTTTCCCTCTCACTTCTTCTTCCTTAAATCCAGTTATACGCGTAAACGCAGGGTTAACGTTTCGGATAACACCATGTTTGTTGGTGACCATGATGCCTTCCGCGGCTCCTTCAATAATTCGTCCCTCAATACTCAAGCGATCTTGATAATACATATAAATGACAATCACAAAACTGACCAGTGCAAATTCTGACAATGCCATAAAACCAATTGCATAGTGTCCGGTTAAATTGAAGACCGTTGTGAGTACAATTGGCGGAAAAAATCCCCCTAGTCCGCCCATTGCCGACACAATTCCGTTGACGATCCCGGCTTGTTTGGAAAAATGCAGTGGGACAAGCTTAAACACGGTACCATTTCCAATCCCGACAAAAACAGCAACCGATAACGTTCCAAACGTATAAAGGCCAATCGTTGGTGAAAAGGATAAGATAACACCTGATATACTGGTTCCCAAAAAGATAATCATCAAAATCACATACGGATTAAATTTATCGGCAAGCCAGCCACCTAATGGACGCAACAATGTCGCCAATACAATAAAGCCGGCTGTTCGAATCCCGGCATCAACCGGATCCAGTGAAAAGTGTGATGCCAAAAAGTTAGGCAAATAGACGGTAAAGGCAACAAAAGCACCGAACGTGATAAAATAGAAAAAACTTAAAAACCATAGTGTTTGATTGCGGTAAACACTTTTGATTTGCGCCATCATGGAAACCTTGACTTTTTTCTCCTTGCGATCGCCAATGATAAAATTAATGACAATAAATGCAAGTAACAAAACAAGATAAAAGCGAACCGTATTTTCCCAGCCATACGATTTTGCCAGCATCGGCGCAAAAAATGTGCTGATTGCTGTTCCTGCGTTCCCTACCGCATAAATCCCGTTTACTAATCCATGTTTTTCTTTTGGATAATATTTTGGCAGTGAGGTTACTCCGATAGAAAACGTGGCTCCACCAACCCCAAGGAAAAGTCCACTAATAATTAAATCGGTAAACGACTTGGCAATACTCATATAAAACACAGGAAACAAAAGGATAACAAAACTAATCATAAAAATTGTCCGGGCACCAAAGCGATTTGTATAAAATCCGATCGGAACCCTTAACACAGATCCAAGAATAACCGGAATCGCCGTAACAAGCGACATTTGCCCGGCTGTTAAATGAATGTCTTCGTTAATAATTGGCATCAACGAGGAAATCAGCACCCATACCATAAACCCAACGATCAAACTGACGGATTGCAGCGAGAGTTGTAGATTTGGCCGATTCATGCTCAACCATCCCTTTCCAGATTTGGTTTTTAAAACTGAATAAAATCCCTTCCTACCTTCATATCACTAGCTTATGACAAAACACATTCACCAACTGTGAAAAAAATCACATAAAGATCCAATCATTATGACACCTTTTTGACATTCTTCCGTTTCTCTCCCTTTGTTTTCTATTTCCTCCCTTCCGAACTTGGGGAGCACACTCTGCTTCTTTTTCGTGATGAAAGCACTATTCCCAAACATTTGGCCAACACTCTCAAGTGATAATTCAAGTGCTTGCTGTTTTTTTCCGTTTGCCGCTGATCTTTTTCATTCGAGTCCCCTTATTCATTTACATATTTGCTGTTATACACAAATTACTTTGACAGATATAGTAATTTATTATATATTATACACAAGGAGGTGAGGATGTGGTTCAGTCAAAGCTATCCTCCGATCTGCTGCGCGGACACGCTGATACGATGATCTTAAAACTTTTGTTAAATGGAGATAAATATGGATACGAAATTAGTAAATTAATCCGGGCGAATTCAGGGGAACAATACGAATTAAAGGAAGCGACCATGTACTCCAGTTTGAAACGGCTTGAAAAAGAAGGCAACATCCGCTCCTATTGGGGGGACGCGACTCAAGGCGGACGAAGAAAATATTATACGATCACATTAAGCGGGAAAGAAACCTATAAACAAAATAAACAAAACTGGGAACAGGCAAAGAAGATTCTGGAACGCTTGTTATGAGAAATGAAGTACCCGAATGAAAAATGTTAAACAATAGAAAGGATAATGATCCATGATTGACCAAATAAAAGCGCATGTGCACAGCATTTTTATGCCCTATCAAAATGTAAAATCTGCCAAAGAACTGGAAGAAGAACTGTCGCAAAATCTCAAAGAAAAATATGATGATTACAAACAACAAGGATACAGTGATAAAGAAGCATACAGGTTAACCATCGACTCCATTGGTGAGGTATCGGAGTTGGTAGAATCCATTAATCTAAAACATAATGAATTAGAGCAAGCCGTACAGATGAATTTTTCCTGCCAACGTCTCCGGGATTCAGATTTCCGTTCGGTTTCGGTTCATGATGGTAAATTTAATGCCAGTGAGTTAAAGGGATCCGATTTCAGCCATTCTGACCTGACCAACAGTACGTTTAAAGGCAGTGATTTATACCAATGCATTTTTGAAGATGTCAATTTAACCGGAACGCTATTTAAAGGCGCGAATTTGAAAGGGGCAACTTTCAAACATTGTATATATAATGGCACACACTTTAAAAATAGCAATTTGGAGGGATTAGTCTTTGATGGGGAAACCTTTCATCAAACGATATTTGAAGGATCCACGTTAAAGAAGGCATCATTTCGTAATGCAATATTGACAAGCGTTCAATTTCGCCAGTCAGATGTAAGGAAAACCGATTTTTCCGGGGCCAGGATGGATAAGTTAACCTACAACTTTTTACATGGAGCCAAGGTAGACTTAAGTAACGTTACGATTATATAAGGGGGTATATTTCATGAGTATCGCAACAGCTATCGTTATTTCGACGGCAATTGTTTGTGTAACAGGATTTATTACGGCTGTTACTTTAAAAGGCATGAGTATGGGTGACTGATTTAAACAAAAGCCAATGCTCACTTTAGGTTGAACATTGGCTTTTGCTCAAAATAGATCGGACAATTCAAAATAAACAGTCTGAAAGCTACGCCGCCTAGAACTTCTCGGTCCTTTTTATTCTCCTTTTTGAACACGCACTTGAAGCAATAAAGTAAAATATCCCGAAAAATTTAGCCAGTTAGACATCGCCTGTTCGCCTTCTTTCACCTCAATCGATCCTTGTTTGAAATAACCAATGGAATAACTCCCCGTTTTATACAACAGACTGGTCGAACAGCATCAAAACCTGCTATAGTTATATAGAAGAGATTTTTAAGAAGGAGTGGATTGGATGCAAATCGATGAGATACTCGCTTACAACCAAAAATTTGTAGAAGGAAAGGAATACGAGCCCTACAAAACCGATAATATTCCCAATAAACGCCTAGTTATTGTAACCTGCATGGACACACGACTTGTTGAATTGTTGCCAAAAGCATTAAATATTCATAATGGCGATGTAAAAATGCTTAAAAATGCCGGTGCAATTATTCGTAGCCCATTTGACAGTATCATGAAGGGTATCCTAGTCGCTATCTATGAACTAAAAGCAGAAGAAGTAATGGTCATTGGTCACCACGATTGCGGCATGTCCCACGTGGATACAGATGTATTAAAAAAATCCATGCTTGAAAAAGGTATTGCGGAAGATACACTAACAACACTCGAACATGCCGGCATTGATGTACATAAGGAATTCGAGGGATTTACAACTGTTGAAGATTCCGTCAAGCAAAGTGTTGATATTGTGCGCAATCACCCACTTCTGCCCCCAGCAATTAAGGTACATGGCTTGGTTATCGATCCGGCAACAGGAAAACTTGATCTTGTTACCAAAGCAGAATAAGTAGCACACCATTGAAAAAACTTTCCATGGATGGTTGGTATCAAATCGGCCATCTATGGAAAGTTTTTTTCTTGATTGTTTACGCCCCTTATAAAATAAGATAAAAAGCAACCACCGCAACTTCACTCTGTACAGACCATCTGGATATTTCAGTAATCTCAAACTACCACTCATGCTCCCGCTGACCCTCTACGCTATCTCTATAATAATTTCAGCGATTTTTCACATACTAGGTGTTATCAGTTTATCACTTATAAGCGGACTGTAATATTGTTCCAGGAGGTCCACATGAGAAGAAATCGTCAGCAGAAGAAAAACACAAACAGTTTCTTTCCGATCAAACTGGAAGAACTCGAGCAGATCATGCTCCAAAAATTTGAAAACAACGATGACTTATTATTTCGTACATATAATCAGGATAGTGGTAAAAAAGCAGCAGTGTTTTTTATCTCCTATCAAGTCGACTTGAACATCATTGGTCAGTTTATTCTTGATCCGCTGTTAAGCAGCAAAGAGGAATGGAGCAATGATTCTATTTTAGACGATATTCCCGAAAATACCGGACACACGGTGGATAAATTGGAGGACATTCTAAAAGGATTGCTGGTCGGAGAACTATTCATTTACGTGGAGGGGGAAGAAGAAGCGCTTGGTTATCTTGCCCTGAAAAAACAACAACGTCAGCTGGATAAAGCAGAAAATGAAACCGTTGTGATTGGACCACAAGTCGCTTTTACCGAGTCGCTTGTGACCAATCTTAACGTGGTTCGTTGGAGTATTCGCTCTACTGATCTCGTATTGGAACAGCTGATGATTGGTCATCGCTATCCACGGGAAATTCGGATTTGTTACATAAAATCCATTGCCAACGAGCAATTGGTCAACACGATGCGGCAACGTCTACAAGATTTGGATGTAGATGAAATAGAAGATAGCACTGTATTGCAACAGTATCTCAATGATTCATCCTCTACCGTCTTTCCCCAGTTCTATTCCACCGAACTTCCTGATCGTTTCAGCTATGCGATCAGACAGGGTCGGATTGGGGTATTGACGGAAAATAGTCCGACTGGGTTCATTGCGCCATCCACATTCTTGAGTTTTTTTGAGTCAACAGAAGACTTGTATATGCGTTGGAATATCGGCACTTTTTTATTGATTTTGCGCTTTTTCGCAATATTTCTTTCAGTTACGATGACGCCATTATATGTGGCTGCGGTGACCTATCATTACGAGATTATTCCTGTTGACGAGCTGATAACGATCGGCCAGTCACGGGCAGGTGTTCCTTTTCCACCAATCTGGGAAGCGATAATTCTGGAATTTTTGATTGAACTATTGCGTGAGGCTGGAGCCAGACTGCCGACCAAAGTAGGTCAGACGATTGGAATTGTTGGCGGGGTTATCATCGGACAGGCGGTTGTTCAGGCAGGATTAACCAGTAATATTTTAATCGTCGTTGTTGCATTAAGTGCACTATCCTCTTTTACGACACCAAGTTATTTGATGGGGACAGCGGTTCGAATCGTTCGTTTTCCGATGATCGTCCTGGCTGGATTATTTGGTCTTATTGGGATTATTTTTGGTGCATCGTTTTTAGTCATCCATTTGCTAAAACTAAAATCTTTAGGGATGCCGTATTTGACGCCCATCTATCCATTCCGCTGGGCCGACTTGAACAAATCACTGACTCGTGCTCCGCTCCAATACGAAAACAAGCGATTTTTCTCCATCAGACCGAAAAATTTGCTTCGTTATAAACGCAAAGAGTCCAAACGCAAACATGACATTGAAGATTAGGTGATAGGATGGATATTAATGTAAAAGTAAAAAATGACTTGCAGATTCGTGCATTCTATTTGTTCTTTATCGTTACAGGCACGCAAATAGGAGTCGGCATGATGGGGTATCCGATGTATGTTTACAATGAGGCAAAACAAGATTCATGGATATCCATTCTTATTGCCTATGTCTACCTAATGGTTGTTGTCTATGTCATGTACTTGATACTGAAGCAGTATAAAAACGCAGATATTTTGGGTATCCAGGTTGATGTATTTGGCAAATGGATCGGCAAATTATTGGGTACGATTTATATGATTCATTTTACCGTTGGCCTCATCACCGTGTTTGTCACTTATATTGAAGTTGTACAAATTTTTATTTTTCCACAACTGAGTTCGTTTGTGATGGGCGGACTGTTGCTTATTTTGATTATTTATGGTGCCTTGGGTGGGCTACGAGTCATTGTTGGGGTTGCATTTATATTCTTTTTTTTAACACAGTGGTTACTATTCTTGTTTTACGAGCCAATCATGAAAATGGAATTTAATAATTTCCAGCCTTATTTCGAAGCAACTATTCCTGAATTGCTTCAGGGGGCAAAAAAGACAACCTTTACCTTTGTCGGGTTTGAAATTCTCTTTTTTGTTTACCCATTTATCCAAAACAAACAAAAGGCCAAACGCCCAATCTTTTTGGGTATAACCTATACTGCTTTAATCGCTTTATTGCAGATGGTTATTGCAATTGGCTTTTTCAGTCCGGGACTGCTTGGGCAATTAGAATGGGCTGTATTGACCTTATTTAAAGGGTCGAAATTGCCATTTATCAATCGCATTGACTTTATTGTCATCGCCGAGTGGATTATGGTGATCGTACCGGTGATGCTGTTGTTAATCTGGATGATTACTTATGGGATGAAGCGATTATATAATATACCAAGGAAATTCACGCTTTTTACCGTTGCCCTTCTCCTCTTTATATCATGCGGGTTTATCTCGCGTCATACATATGTGATCAAATTGACCGATGCCTATTCCGTCATTAGCTTCTGGATCGTCTATGTTTACCCGTTTATTCTACTACCAATCGTATGGATAAAGAGACGCTGGGATAAAAAAAGAAAAGGTGGGGGTAAAAAATGAATCGGACATGTGTGATGATCTTGGCATTTCTCATTTTTCTTGCCGGTTGTGTGCCCACCAAAACAATTGAGGACTTGGGAATCATTAATAATTATGGGGTAGACCAGCTGGAAAATGGTCAACTTAAATCGACAATGGTCATATACAAATTCGCAAAACAAAATGAAGAAACCTCCCAAATTGTATCCGGGGAGGCAAATACAATGAAACGTGTGCGTCAGATAGCCAATCAATATACCAGTTTTGAGCTGGCTCCCGGATCTATCCAATTGGCGTTATTTGGTGCGGAACTGGCCAAACAGGGATTGTCACGTTATCTTGACCCCTTGGAACGTGATGCAAAAATATCCGATATGATGTATTTGGCAATAGCAGAGCCAACCGCTGAAAAGATCATTTTAACAGGGAACAAAAATCCGAGAATCAATCTAAATCGTTACCTGAATGATCTCATCAAACAAAATAAAAAGAACAATGTCATCCCGGACGTTAGATTAATTGATTTTTCTAATGAATATTTCAAGATAGGCAGGGATCCGTATTTACCGATATTATCCATCAAGGACAACCAACCAATTATTTCATCAGTTGCTCTATTTTTGGATGACCAACTTGTTGGCAAGATACCATTGGATAAAGTTTATTTAATTTCCATGTTGCATAAACCAATCAAGAAATTGGATATACAAGCCGCGATTCCATTAAAACCATTCAAGGAGCACATGAAAAAGCAATCAACGAAGCAGCAAAGTAGAAAGTATGCTTATGCTGACTTATCCCTTCGTAAGGGGAAAGCCAAAACAAAATTGCTTGATAGCCAAAACTTGAAGTTTCAAACGAATGTAAAACTCAGTGTGGATTTAATGGAATTGAGTGAGGAAATTGATTTGCGAGATCCAAAGGTCATTAAAAAATTTGAAAAAGAGATTGAAAACGAGGTAAAGAGCCAATATGAGAAGTTATTGGCCTACACACAAAAGTTAGGTGCCGATCCCTTTGGTTACGGGGTTGTTTATCGCACCCATCAAAAAGGAAATAAACCCGGCAACGATAAATTACATGAGATTTATCCAAACATAGATGTTGATTTTAATGTCGATGTCCGGATTCTACATCATGGAATTATCCCATGATGGGTGGTCAGTCCCTCATCGATTAACATGCTAAAGCGATGAGGGCTTATCCCCTATTTTGGTGGCTGATCGGGGTGTGATCCGACACGCATGCCGCTTTCCAGCTGATCCAATAATCTCATATCGCCATCGTCAAGCTGAAAGTCAAACACGGTCATATTTTGTCGCTGCCGTTCTTTGTTCGTTGACTTTGGAATCACAATAAAATCGTGCTGCAGGTGCCACCTGATTATTACTTGTGCCGGCGTTTTGTTGTACTTTTTGCCAATTTTCATAAGAACCGGATCATCCAAATACTTTGCCCTGCCAAGTGGAGACCATGATTCAACGGCAATTCCATGTTCCCGACAATAAGTTGTTGTCTCTCTTTGTTGCAACTTGGGATGAAGCTCAATTTGGTTGACGGCAGGTGCGATCTGCTGGGTAGCTGCCAGGGTTTGCAAATGGTGATCCAGGAAGTTGCTGACCCCGATCGCTTTCGTCCTACCATCCTGATAGAGTTTCTCCAACGCTTTCCATGTTTCCGGGAACATATCTGGAACCGGCCAGTGGATCAGGTAAAGATCAACATAATCAAGCCCGAGCCTTGTTAAACTGGCTGCAAACGCTTGCTGCGCCCGTTCAAAGCCTTGCTGGTCATTCCATACTTTGGTCGTGACAAAGAGCTCTTCCCGGGGAATTCCAGAATCTTGGATTGCTTTACCTACCCCCTCTTCATTCCCATAAAAACTCGCCGTATCAATATGCCGATAACCAAGTTCCAGTGCATGTCCAACCGTTTCATATACATCTTCAGCAGGCACTTTGTATACACCCAGCCCCAATTGCGGAATGTACGTGCCATTATTTAGTTGTTTTTGTGTTTGCATATCCATCATGTTTCCCTCCTTGTCCTCTAGTATATCACGATGAACAGGTAGAAAATGAAGTGTGTATTTTGAGTAAAATTTGCCTAGCCAGATATTCTAAACGTAAGAGGTGAAGTTTAGGAGAAGTTATTTTTACTTGCTGTCCTTACCGTCCCACGGTTGAGGATAGCTATTCTGGGTAAAAAGGCATTTAAAAATTTCTGCCGGCCGCCATAGTTATGTGTATATTCACCAAAGCACTTGATCAGTTCGGCCAAAAGAAAAATGGCGGATATGTTATAAAGAAATTAAACCGCTAAATGGTGTTAAATTTGTAAGTCGCTCCAAACTAATTACGTTGGCAAAATTGACAAAACTCCAGTACTTGGGAATTGATTCGATACGAGTATTACTTCTTTATGGGTTTCAATATATGATCGATTTCACTTCCAAAGAAAGACAAATAAAAACAGCTAAAATATTACAATTTTGTAAATGGGAGACTGTCCCCTGTTGTAGTAAAATATTAAAGTGTTAAAGCAATTATAGATGAATGGGTGGAATGTAAGGTTGTGTTTACGCAGCATGTATCTGTCCGTAAAATAATGTCAGGTACCCGCACTACTAACATGGGCGCCTGACACCAATTCAAAAACATCTATTTGATCAATTTTAATTCAACCGGAACGAAGTCGTCTAGTTTTTCCCCATCGAGTACTTTAGCTGCTGTTTCAACAGCTTGTTTTCCGATTAGATCCGGCTGCTGTGCAATAGTCGCAGCCATGTCCCCTTCCTTTACCGATTTAACTGCATCATCTGTCGCATCAAAACCAACAACAACCACATCATCCATTCCTTGTGCTTGCAACGCCTCGTATGCTCCTAATGCCATTTCATCGTTTTGAGCGAATACTGCATCGATATCCTTATGGCTTTGGATGATATTCTCCATTACGCTCAATCCTTTGGTTCGATCAAAATCACCAGATTGACTTGCAATTATTTTGATATCCTTCTTCTTATCAATAACATTGTGAAAACCTTTACCACGTTCCCGTGTAGCGGAAGCACCAGAAACACCTTCCAGTTCTACTACGTTTCCTTTATCTTTCAACCTTTCGCTTATAAACTTCGCTGCCATTTCTCCGCCTTCTACGTTGTCAGAAGCAATATGGGTAACAACTTCTCCCCCATCAGAACTGCGATCCACGGTAATAACAGGAATATCCTCATCATTAGCCATTTGAACAGCGGAAGCCACCGCTTCAGAATCAGTCGGATTTACAAGCAATATATCAATATTTTGCTGCAGCATATCTTCAATATCACTCATTTGTTTAGAAGGGTCATCTTGTGAATCTGCTGTTACAATATGATGTCCAGCATCTTTTGCGGCTTTTTCCGCCCCGTCACGCAATGTCACAAAGAATGGATTATTCAAAGTAGAAATAGATAATCCGATTTTAATATCTTTATTTTTTGTATTGTCACCATCACCTTCAGACTTTCCAGGCTGATCCAAAGAGCAACCCGTTACCAGCATCATAACCAATACTACTAAGCCCATTAGTTTCACATATTTTTTCATCATAATCCTCCCCAACCTATTGTTTTTTAGATTGCCTGTCCAATAATACAGCTAACAATATAACTGCACCTTTGACGATTTGTTGATAAAAAGAAGAAACATTCAACAAGTTCAACCCATTGTCAATGACACCAATAATCAGGGCACCGATCAGTGTACCTAATATTTTTCCTCGGCCACCCATCAAGCTTGTCCCTCCGATAACCACCGCCGCAATAGCATCCAATTCATATGAAGTCCCCGCGGTTGGCTGGGCGGAATTAAGTCGGCTCATCATAATTATGCCAGCAAGAACGGACAGCATCCCTGTTAAGGCATAAACCCAAATTTTGACACGATCCGCCTTAATACCGGATAACGTCGATGCTTCTTCGTTACCACCAACTGCATAAACTTGTCTTCCAAAAACCGTGTTCCTCAGAATAAAAAACAGCACCAAAAATATAATCAGCATGATGACGACCGGAAATGGGATGCCAAGTAGATAGCCTTTACCGATCATTTGAAAACTGAAGCTATCCGATAGTCCTGTAACAGGTTTTCCGTTTGTGAAAACAAGCGTTGCTCCGCGAAAAATCGTCATCGTCGCCAATGTTGCAATGAAAGGGGCCACCTTTCCTTTCGTGATGATCAGTCCATTGATGGCACCTAATCCCAAACCAATCAAGAGTCCAATCAATATCGCCAACATTGGGTCCATTCCACTTGTCAACATACCCGCCGTTAAGGCACTGCCCAGTGCAAGCAAAGATCCAACTGACAAGTCAATCCCTGCTGTTAAAATAACGAAAGTCATCCCGAAAGCAATTAGTGCATTAATAGAAATTTGTCTAAGTAGGTTTAGGATATTGTTCATTGTCAAAAAGCTGTCACTTAAAATACTGAGTATGATCATAATGAGTATTAACCCGATAAGTGGACCAATTTTTACGAGACGACTAGCCAATGATTTATTCAATATATTCACCTCCAGTTGCTAATGTCATAATTTTTTCCTGGTTTGCTTGTTCTCTGTCTAAAAACCCGGTGACTTTCCCTTCATGAACCACCATTACCCGGTCACTGACGCCAATTACTTCCGTTAATTCAGAAGAAATCATGATAATGGCAACTCCATTTCTTGTTAATTCGCCCATTATGTCATAAATTTCCGTTTTCGCACCAACATCTACTCCTCTGGTCGGTTCATCCATAATAAGCAACGTTGGATGAATACTAAGCCATTTTGCAATGACAACCTTTTGCTGGTTTCCGCCACTTAAAGACTTGGCAGGCTGTTCACTACTCGTCGTGCGAATCATCAATCTTTCAATGAGTTGATCCACGAGTTTCTTTTCATCCTGTTTGGAAATCACACCGGTTTTCGAAATATCTTTCAAATTGGTCAATGCCATATTTTCCTTAATAGAAGCATCAATCACTAATCCCTTTGTCTTTCTGTCCTCCGTTATAAAGCCGATGCCTGCCTCAATCGCATCCCGCGGGTGCTTAATATGCAATTCTTTACCATTGAGTTTTACACTGCCGCTTTTCATTTTTCGAAAACCGAAAATGGCCTCCATCATTTCAGACCGCCCGGCACCCATAAGCCCAGCGACCCCGAGGATTTCTCCTTCACGGACTCGAAAGGAAACGTTTTCAAACCATCCTGGACTGGACAATTCGTGAGCCTCAAATACGACCTCCCCGATTTTCCCCTCTCTGTTTGGGAACCGATCCCCTAATTCACGCCCTACCATCATTTTTACAATTTCTTGAAAAGACGTGTCTGAAATATTTCTAGTGCCGATCGATTCCCCGTCCCGCAATACTGTTATCCGGTCGCAAATTTGAAAAATCTCCTCCATACGGTGAGAAATGTAGATGATACTAACCCCTTTTTTCTTAAGTGAATCAATCACTTCAAAGAGACTCTCAATCTCACGCTCCGTTAGTGCCGCTGTAGGCTCATCCATGACAATCATTTCAGCCTTTGTTGCCAATGCACGAGCAATTTCTACCAATTGCTGCTGTCCGACCGATAGATTACTAGCGATTTCATTGGGATCAATATTGGTAACTCCCAAATCTTCTAGGCTCTTTTTCGTTCGGTTTTGCATTTCCTTTGTATCCAAAATCCCGAACTTCTTTGTTAATTCCTTCCCCATGAACATGTTCTGGGCAACGGTTAGATACGGGATGATATTCAACTCCTGATGGATAACACTGATGCCCTTCTGCTCCGCTTCCTTGGGATTGGCAAAATGGACTTGTTTTCCCTTCATCCTTACAACCCCACTGTCTTTTGGATAGATACCTGTCAGGATTTTGATTAA
The DNA here is from genome assembly GCF_027186265.1 of Lentibacillus daqui. Classification (NCBI taxonomy): domain Bacteria; kingdom Bacillati; phylum Bacillota; class Bacilli; order Caryophanales; family Bacillaceae; genus Lentibacillus; species Lentibacillus daqui. The sequence continues at coordinate 2,594,286 of NZ_CP114176.1, forward strand.
AGTAGACTTCCCTGCACCATTTTCACCCATCAATGCATGGATTTCGCCACTTAACACTGTAAACTGAACATTGTTTAACACCTGATTTCCCGAAAATGATTTACTAATATTTTCCATTTCAACAAAAGTGGTACGGGGCATTTTTCAAACTCCCTTCTTAAAAAATCACGCCTGATTGAAGGATAATATTTGCAAAAGGTGTATTTTATCCTGTACGAATAACTGCTTTTGCATCTAGTATCTTCTTTTTCAGCAACTCGCGCGAAATGTATGCTTTCGGTATTGCGTCACGACTATCCAGCACTTGTACATGCAATGATTGATTTTCTACTTTTATTTCGTCTGCCATAGTCATTTTTTCAATCTCCATATCACCCATCACCGCTTGCAATACAGATAAAAAGTTCGGTTCTCCTTGTGTAATGGATAAATCTATACACCACGTTCCATCTGGTATGGGTATAGCCCACAATCTGCTATGATAATACTATCCGTGTGGCCCATTTTTGCCAATACCGCAGCTATTTCTCTATTTAATATTCCTTTCTTTTTCATCAGCATCATCTCTTCTCCCCGCTATAAATCTCTCTAGTTGTATTCGTGTTGGCATCCCGTTTTGCGCGCCGATTTTTGTTACGGATAAAGCAGCGGCAACCGCTTGATTTGCACCCTTGCCTCCAGGATAGGTAGCAAACGACCTGCCTAAGACAGTTTCTCCTTGTATTGGCGCCATATCGGCTGTAGTAGTCATATTCATATTTATACTACCTACCACACGTATATTTGGGGTTCTCATTTTAGTTTACCTCCTTGCCGATTGACGTTCGATCAATGCTGCCTTGAATTCAACCGAACCCATCATTTTCTCTGGTTGATTAATTTGTTCCATCAACATTTCTGCAGCTCTTGCCCCCATATCATAAATGGGCTGTGCCATTGTCGTTAATGACGGGGTTGTCGTTTCCCCCAGGGATATGCCGTCGAATGCAATAACGGATAAATCTTCCGGCACTCGTATTCCCAGCGATTGTGCTGCTTTTAATACGCCAACTCCCATCAAATCGTTAGCTACAAATATACCATCTGTTTGTGGGTTGGCAGTTAACAAATCAATTGTTGCTGAGTATGCTTCTTCAAATGTATAATTGCCCGACTTGACATGCGTCTTTGTAAACCAGCTTTCCTTCTTGACAACGGCCAAGTAACCCTCCATCCGTTGCACAGCATTTCGAACATTTTTCGGACCGCTGATATGGGCAATTTTCGTGCAGCCAATAGCTTGTAAGTAATGAACCGCTTCCCGTGCACTATCGTAATTATTCACGGTAACAGATGGGAAGCTATCGTTGATTTCCCGATCAACTGCAATAATTGGAAAATTAGCATTGACCACATGTTCGTTTGTCATCGTGCTGGATACAATAATAATGCCATCTATTGATTTTTGACTTAACGTATTCAAATATGCCAGTTCTTTTTGCAGATCATCATCGGTATTGCATAAAATGAAAGTATAGCCGTGTTTTGTTGTGATATCTTCCACTGCCCGGGCTAATTCGGGAAAATATGGATTCATAATATCCGGAACAAATAAAGCAATCATTTTCGACTTACCTTTAAACAAACTCCTCGCCACATCGTTTGGCCGGTAGTTCAACTTTTCAATTGCCTTTTGAACCCGGTGTTTGGTACACTCATTAACATTTGCCGATTCATTTAGCACGCGCGAGACGGTGGCAACTGAAACCCCCGCTAGTGTAGCAACATCCCTTATTGTAGCCATGTATCCAACCACTTTCTATTTGAATGATAAACGTAGTGTAACCCGTTACATAAATAGTAAAAAACAAAACGGGTTAGAAAACATGTAACCCGTTAACACATAGAATAAAACGTTTTCATTCCGTTTGTCAATACTTTTTTTATGTATGAGGATGATCATTTATAATTGTCTCTTGGACAATTTCCCTGAAGACATCCTGTTTTAATAACAGTATCTCTGGAACAGCTTCGATAACGAGGTCAGCAGTTGAAACGCTTGCAATACTAGTTGGTGTTATTTACCCTTTATATTTGCATGTCGTTCTTTGAGATCGTTCAGATGATATAACCAAAACAAAGGACTGTTTTTTATACCTACGGGCGATGCTTATTTCTTACTAAATAATTACAACCCGTCAAAAGAGGAAGACAGCTTAAGAAAGTAATCCCTCATAAACCGGCTGTGGGATTGTTTATTGTGGGTATTATCGGAAACGATAAACATTCTGGTTCATCACCATTACGACTCCCCAATCATCTTATTAATATTGTCCTGGTTATCATCGATCCACTTTTGGGCAACTTCTTTTGCATCCGCCCCATCATAAATTTTGTTGGTTAGGGGTACAGTGCTTGTCCAAGCGAATACACCAAATTTAATCATCCCTTCATCCTTACCATCGTCTTTTGCTTCGATATCTGTTGAATACAGGTAGCGATTAATAATAACAGTAAGACAATGATAAAGCTGCCTATGATTTTTCTTTTCACAATGATCATCCTTCCAGAATAATTGTAACTTTCGCTGTCCGAAAACCACAGAAAAAACACGAGAATATGTTTTTCTTTTTTAGGCAATGATTCCATCTCACTTGGAGCTGTATCTTTTGTGATAGTTAATTTTTGAAGGAAGAAAAATACAGTTTTAGTGGATAGCGGAAACAGTTGATGAGAATGGGTGCCGGGGAGGTAAAACATTTGGTTAGACGTAAAACGTATTCTAAACTTGGCTAAGGTGTCTGACCCCAAACTCGTAAGGCTGGAAACTTGGAATAATTTCATATATAATGGATATAGATAAAGGGAGAAGCGCTATCAACACTTCTCCCTGCAACTACTACCCTCCGGGGGGGTGGTTGTCAACAATTATTTACATTTATTGAAAACCACCCTTTTTCTTTCGACGGAGCAGGGTGGTTTTCTCCTTTTCAAGAAAAGCCTTCTTAAAGAAGTGCGTACTGATTGCACGAACAATTCCTTTTAGAACTTCTCTGAAAAAGTCGAAAAACGTTTCCATGATTATCACCTCCTTTCCGATCGATAATGATCAGGAAAGAAGTGCGACAACCAACCACCCTTACCATATACAGTTGCTACTTTATTTTATCACACATTAACATGGTATCATTTAATCATTTTTCGACAAAACATGACATAGTTCAGAAAGCGACAGGCGCCCTACAACATTAAATGCCTTTTTGGGGATCATATAAGAAAAACCGGGCAAACGCCGCCAGGTCCTTTTCTATCCACCAAGACTAGAGAAAATCTGTAATTTATATTCCTGTCCATGTATGCCTTTATAATACACTGGATACATTTCTCCCCCACATTGTTCACAGGTGAATCTCGGTGGTGTAGTCTCCTCCATCCATTAAGTCATAAGGAATTTCCTCCTCATCATGACACGTCAAACAATGATAATTGACAAACGTCTTCTTGGGACGCAGATGGTCGCTTCCTTTTTGCCGTTGAATCATGGTCTCCACTTGGCAGAGCGAAGTATTTGTATGATCCGGTACTGATGCAGATCGGCGAGAAATATAAAAAATTAACCGTTTCATATACCTCTTCAGCATGCACTTTGTATACGCCCAATCCCAATTGTGGGATCTTTATGCTATTATTTACTTGTTTTTTCGTTTGCATATCCATCATGGTTCCCTCCCTATTTTCCAGTTATCGTATCAATGACCAACTTCCACTGCACTCGACCGTTTCTTTATTGGTAAATCCCTTCTTAAATGCCAAATGAATCATTTTCTGTGTCTTTTTGCTAATCGCTTTTGATAAATCGTTTGGTTTATACACTATTTTAATCCTCCGCTAATTTATGAATCCTTGTTCAGTATGCGGGATACACGATTTAAAGTAAGCACCTTTCATAAGGTTGATAAAAGCAGACAAATGAAGCTAGAACTATTATGATAAAATATTACAATTTGATTACAGTTATGTCTTATCTATTCAATATATCTGAAATTTTGCTACAATTAATATATATTCATATCGGAGGTGTCCACGATGAATCCTGTCATATCATATATTAAGCTGACCCAAGAGTTCAAACACAAATTAGGGAGAGACTTAACAAAAAAGGAAAGTGATTTCATAAAGTGGATGGTACATCAAGAACTGGAAAAACAAAGGAAATCCGGGGAAAAATACCCTTCGTAGTCGAATACTGCAAAAATAAAGCAATGATAGGAATGCATCTGCCCCTTTATCAAACTTTTATGACAGGAAGGGATAAAAGGATTGACTCTATGATAGATTGTTACATGAAAACTATACTCCCCTTACAATACAATCGTCACAAATGCCTCATTACATAGCGCTGTCTGTGGATCCAAATATTTTGGACAGATTTTTTAATTCTTTGGCGTCATTCTGTCACGCCTCTGTTTCCCGACAGGATTCCCTCATTGCTAAGAAATTTTCACTCCTTAAACCCAATGCTATTAATCAACTGGGCAATTCGTTTTGGCGACTCATCCATGCCGTTTGCAACCCATTGTTTTATAACATAAATGCTCCCGCTGATGAGAAAGGTTATCGCATATTCGGAAATATCTGCATCTACATCATCGTTGTTAACCAAACTTTGAATCAGAAAGGACCGAGCAACGTCCATCACTCGTTGTTCAAAGGAATGAGCGGTATGTTCATTGAGAAGTGTTTGGATTATTTCATATTTGGAGACAAGATATTCTAGGAGTTTTTCGGTCATCTGTAGTGCTTCTTGTTCCAGCTCGAAATTATATTGATTTAAATAAGCGTTAAGATCCGTGATGATTTCTTCTTCTATTTGCTCGAGCAAGTCAAATTGATCTTTGTAGTGCGTGTAAAAGGTAGAACGGTTAATATCAGCCTGTTCGCAGATTTCTTTAACGGTGATTGCGGAAATTGGTTTGCTCTTCAAAATAGCAATTAAACTATCCTTTAAGACTTGTCGGGTATATTTCTTTCGTCGATCGAGTTTTTTGTTCATCAAATTGTCACACTTTCTTTTTACTTTTTGCCAACATAATTACGGCATGTGTTGGCTTTTATACTTAAATTACAAAACTGTTTGTTGTAAATCCAACACGGTGTCGTATATAATATTATCGTATTTGAACAAATGAAGCAATAAAGTGAAAGGATGAACATAAGACCACAATGACAGAACGTATTATAAAGCATAAAAAATCGATTGTCATCACCTTTATGGTTTTGACGATTGTCAGTGTGGTGGTGCAGTTTGGCGTCCCGGTCAATCATGATATGGTCGACTATCTACCGGATGATGCACCATCCATGAAGTCTATGGATGTGATGGATAAGGAATTCGACGATGACGTGGCCAATACACGGGTTATGATAAAAGACGTCAGCATCCAAGAGGCCCTGGCATACAAGGAAAAATTGGAAGCCATTGATGGTGTTTCCGGCGTCATGTGGCTTGATGATGTGATCGACATCAAGACACCAATTGAAATGGCCGATACGGATACCGTTACATCGTACTATAAAGATGGCGATGCACTGTTCTCCTTTGAAATTGAAGATGGAAAAGAAGTGGAGGCAACAGATGCCGTCTATGATTTAATCGGCAAGAGCAACGCGATGTCGGGGGATGCACCGGATACAGCACTCTCGCAGAAGATGACGGGCGAAGAAGCGATGAATGCCGCATTAATTCTCATTCCCATTGTGATTTTGATTCTGCTGCTATCAACAACATCATGGATGGAACCGATCTTTTTCCTGACAGCCATAGGAGTCTCCGTTCTAATAAACATGGGGACGAACATTTTTATTGGGGAGATTTCCTTTGTGACACAGGCTGTCGCACCAATTCTGCAATTGGCCGTATCCCTTGACTATGCCATCTTCCTGCTCCATAGCTTTACCGATTATCGGCAGACGGCTAAAACTCCGGAAGAAGCGATGAAACTGGCAATGAAGCGGTCATTCCCAGCCGTCGCAGCGAGTGCATCGACTACTGTTTTCGGGTTTATGGCGCTGATGTTTATGAAGTTTGGGCTTGGTGCGGATTTAGGCCTGAACCTGCTGAAAGGAATCATACTAAGCTTCATCAGTGTAATGATTTTCCTCCCGGCACTCACGTTGATCTTGTACAAATGGATTGATAAAACGCAGCATCGACCGTTCCTGCCCAGCAAATATAATATTGGGAAATATATTATGAAGCTGCGTATTCCGGTCTTATTGATTGTGGCAATTCTTATTGTACCAGCCTTTTTGGCGCAAAGTCATACGAACTTTCTTTATGGAACCGGAGAGCATCCGCATGATACAAGGGCCGGTCAAGATGCTAAGAAAATAGAAGATGTATTTGGTAAATTTACACCAATGGTTCTATTAGTTCCAAAAGGAGATCTGGCACGAGAAGAAGAAATGGTGCAGGATCTTGATGAACTGGATGACGTGAAAAGTACAGTTTCCTATGTCAATACCGTTGGTGCAGGCATACCACCAGAGTATCTCGATGAGTCGGAAACCGAACCATTCTTTTCGAAACATTTCAGCCGGATTACCTTAAATACCACAACGGATACGGAGGGTGACGAGGCATTTGCCCTTGTCGATAAGGTTAAAGAAATTGCCGCTGATTATTATGGTAATAAATACCATGCTCTGGGAGAGAGCGTTACCCTATACGATATGAAGGATATTGTGGAAAAGGATAATACATTGGTCAACTTACTGACGGTGATTACAATCGCTATTGTTTTGCTTATTACATTTCGGTCCATTTCCTTCCCAGTTATCCTATTACTAACGATCGAGACGTCAGTATGGATTAATTTGTCATTTCCATACTTTAGCGATTCACCGCTTGTTTTTATCGGGTATTTGATTATCAGTACGGTTCAACTGGCGGCAACGGTTGATTACGGGATCCTATTCACCGAAAACTATACGCTGCTCCGTAAAAAAATGAGTGCTATCGATGCCGTAAAGAAGACCATTAATGAGAAGATTTTCTCCATTGGAGTGTCCGCATCTATCCTGTCCAGTGTCGGATTTATTTTGTGGGCAACGTCATCCGATCCAATTGTCTCATCGATTGGTCTGTTGCTCGGACGTGGTGCATTATTGGCGTTTCTACTTGTTGTGTTGTTACTGCCAGCACTGTTGCTCGTATTTGACCGCGTGATTGAAAAAACAACCTGGAAACCAAATTTTTACAAAAGGAAAGAAGAGTGATTCGATGCGATTCAAACAAATAGCAACTGTAATGATGGGTACCGTTCTGGTGTTTGGCTCGCTTCCTGTTTCTGTATTCGCCAAGGACAATGAGAATGGAGATACGGGATCCGGCAAATACTCCACAAAGGATGAAGCCATTTACGGCAATTTGGGAGCAAATGGAACGCTGGAGAATATGTATGTGGTAAACACGTTTCACGTCACAAAACCTGGCAAAATTACGGATCACGGTAATTATACCAATGTTCGCAACTTGACTAATTTATTGGATATCAAACAGACAGCTGACAATAACGTCCGTTTTCAGGCGGAAAAAGGCGATAATGACTTTTATTATCAAGGTGACATGGTCAATCAGCCATTACCATGGAATATTGCTATCACCTATAAGCTGGATGGAAAAGAAGTGGATCCGGATAAATTGGCTGGAAAAGACGGATCACTGGAACTCCAGATAAAAACCTCCGGCAATGATGATGTCGATCCAACTTTTTTCGAAAACTATATGATGCAAATCTCTCTGACGCTTGACCCGGCTAAATTTGCGGATATCCAAGCCCCGGATGGAACCAAAGCCAAATCCGGTAAAGATACGCAAGTGACATTTACCGTCATGCCCGAAAAAGAAGAAACCTTCATTGTATCTGCTCATGTAAAGCATTTTGAGATGGATCCGATTGACATTTCGGCAACGCCCGCTTCCATGCCGATTGATGATCCAGATTTGGGCGATGTGAAAGGTGACATGCAGTCATTGTCTGATGCTATTAAGAAGATTAATAGTGGTGTCGGCGATTTGAACAGTGGTATTTCGAATCTGAATGATGGGGCGGCGGATTTGAGCAACGGTTCGAGCAGCTACCTGAATGGCATTAATCAGCTGGACCAATCATCAGGAGAACTGGTTAACGGGTCTTCGGAAATTAATGATGTTCTCCAGCAAGTAAGCGAGGCGGTGCAGGGTGCTCCTGAAGATGCTCCGGACATTAGTCAGCTTGAACAATTGCCTGATGGGATTCGTAAATTAGCAGACGGCTTGGAGCAATCTGCTGACGGACTTGATCAATTGCGTGATAACTATCATAAAGCATACAGCAATTTGGATGATGCCATGAACGAGATTCCAGCTGGCGATATTGATGAGGGCCAATTGAAGAAACTACTTGGAAGTGATGTCGATCAGGAAGTCGTCAACCAATTGATTGAAACCTACAAGGCGGCCCAAAAAGCCAAAGGAACGTATCAAGCGGCTTCTGAAGCATTCGGTGCAGTGACGGAAACATTGGATGACGTTTCTGATTCAGTAAGGGAAATGGCTGACAAAGCAAAATCCACTGCAACTGAAATTGAAAACGGCATGGACAACATGAATGGGTTGGATGCGCTGAAAGATCTGCAGTCGGGAGTATCGAGTCTCGCATCCCAATATCAGTCCTTCCACGATGGTTTAGTGCAGTATACGGATGGAGTTAGTGAATTGGCAACTACCTATCAAGATATTAATACCGGTATCCAAGGGCTGGCCGATGGTACTTCCTCTCTTAAAGATGGCGCTGGTGATCTGAAAGACGGTACAGAAGAACTGGAAGATGAGACCAGTGATTTGCCCGGTGACATGCAGTCCGAGGTAGATGAAATGATGGATGAATTTGATACATCTGATTTTGAACCGAAATCGTTTGTATCTGACAAAAATACAAACGTCGACGTTGTACAATTTGCCTTGAAAACCGAACCGATTGAGGTAGAAGAACCAGATAAGAAAAAGGAAACAAAGGACGAGGAAAAAGGTTTTTGGGAACGATTCATGGATTTGTTCCAGTGAAAGACTCCAAAAAAACAGCCATGCTTCATTCGTATAAAGTAAATTGATAAGGAAAAAATGAAGTGTTGAAAAACAGGAGTGGGTTCTATCCTCACTCCTGTTTTTTCTACTTTTCTACTAAAAAATCTCTGCCAAATCAATAGAAAACCTGCTAAAAACTTGGATGTGATTTCCCCCGTCCCGCATTGTACGTCATTCGGATCGCAACTCAATATCATAAGGTGCCGGAAATAACTCGCAATCCCTTCCATCAAGAAAGTTCCCGAATGAAAGCTGCAACTTACTGGAAATCCGCTGGTGTTTCGTCGATGGTGATGGGGACATATAAACGAGTCCATCAATATATTCCAGCAATGCATCATCTTTTTTGCGAATTTGCCAGTATTCATCTACTGTCATCGGATCATTGCGATACAGATACATACCCTTTTCACACTCCTTTTCCCTATGAAGTTTTGAGCATCCTCTGTGTTACTTCCCTGCTTGCTTAATAATCTCAATCACCCGATTTTTAGCTTGTTCACTTTGATACTTTTTCATATAATCGATCATGATTGGTGCCTGTTCTTTTAGACGGAGCAGCTCTTGAACCAGGTTATCCGCTGAAATTCGTTCTTCTTCCAATACCCGGGCATATTTCTTCTCATGGAACGATCTGGCGTTGACAATCTGGTCCCCCCTGCTTGCTTGTCTTGACAATGGAATCAATAGCATCGGTTTCTGCAATGCCAAAAATTCAAAGATGGCATTGGATCCGGCACGTGATAACACAAAATCGGTAGCGGCAAACAAATCCTTCAACGCTTCATTCACATATTCAAATTGGACATATCCATCCCGGTTGATGCTGGAATCAATTTTACCATTTCCGCAAATGTGAGCAATTTGAAAGACTGGTAACAAGTCGTCCAAACTCTCCCTTACTGTGTTATTGATTTTTTCCGAGCCACCACTGCCGCCCATGATAAGCAACACTGGTTTCGAGCTTTTAAATCCACATAGTTTTAGCCCATTTTCCCTGTTGCCCTGAAATAGTTCATCCCGGACAACGGCACCAACGTATTCTGCTTTCTTTTCCGGCAAATAGTTCATGGTTTCCGGGAATGTTGCCAAGACTTTTTTGGCAAATGGAATAGCCAGTTTATTCGCAAGCCCCGGCGTGTAATCCGATTCATGGATGATTGCTGACACACCGCGTAATTTAGCAGCCATGATGACCGGTACAGAAACAAATCCGCCTTTGGAAAAGATAACTGATGGCTTTCGTTTACCAATAATCCGCCATGCCTGCATCGTTCCTTTTAACACTTTAAAGGGGTCTTTCAGATTTTCTTTGGAAATATAGCGACGTAATTTTCCCGTGGAAATCGGATGATAGGTTACACCTTCCAATTGTTCAATCAAGGTGCGTTCGATCCCTTTTTTTGATCCAATATAATCTATGTCCCATCCTTCTTGCCGGAACACAGGAATCAATGCCAGATTCACAATAACATGTCCGGCAGTCCCCCCACCGGTAAAAAGGATCCGCTTCTTTTTCATAAAAATGTCTTCCTTTCTAAAGAACAAAGGTGGAAGCGCCCGGTTAGCAACGTACAAACTGGAAGACTCCTGACGAGATAAAGGAAACACGATGAGCGATCAGCGAATCGATGTTGACTTATCGTAGGAAGGCGTCTGAAGTTTGCTAGTTGCTGGGCGCTGGAGCCAGACGAGGCTCGCCCTGTTCTAAACTGAGTAAAGCGCAAATTTTCATATTTTCTTTTCTAATCTTAAAACGAATATGCTGTTGCGATCATCTTTAATCCTACTGGAAAATCAACAAAAACGGAAGAAAATTAACCCGTGCCAGGCACGCGAACATTCTGAATAGTTTCGGTTCCTGGCACGCATATATTTATCGCAGTGTAACTGGCTGTAAGGCTCTCACTTCAAGAATAGAGAAAATATAAAAATTCTAAGTGAGAGATCCAACAGCCAGTAACGGCCCGATTGGTTAGGAAGTTTCACTTTATAAGAATAACCCGGCAACGGTTGCTGATAAAATGGAAGCAAGTGTTGCTCCAACCAACAATTTCAGGCCGAATGACGAAACTTGCGCTGCCTTTTTTTGATCAATACCTTGTACAGTACCGGCGATAATTCCAATCGATGAAAAGTTAGCAAAGCTCGTCAGGAACACCGTTACAATCCCGATTGTTTTTTCCGACATTTGCCCAAGCATCGATTGGAAATCAAGCATGGCAACAAATTCATTGGTAACAATTTTGGTTCCCATCACGCCACCAGCTTGAATGACCTCACTTGGCGAAATACCCATTAAAATCCCGAGCGGTGAAAGTATATAACCAAGAATTTCTTGCAAAGTGACACCCGCGAAAATGAGCTGGATCAGCCAATTCACCAGGTCTAGTGACGCAATAAAAGCAATCAGCATGGCAGCAACGATTAATGCTACCTTCCCCCCGTCCAGTGCACCATTTCCCATTGCTTCAAAGATACTTCCATCTTGGGAAACATCTTTCACATCAACCTTATCCTCGGCTTTAGGTACCTTGACCGGTGCAATAATTGATGCGATCATCACTGCACTAAACATGTTTAGCGGCAATGCAACCAGTACATATTGCGCCGGAAGAATTTGAATGTACGAACCAACAATGGATGCCGACACCGATCCTATCGCCGAAGCACTGACAATATACAACCGGTTTTTATCCAAATGATGAAACTGCGATTTAATCGCCAATAGCGCTTCTGACTGACCGAAAAAAACACTGTTTACCGCGTTAAACGATTCAACCTTTGGTACTCCGGTAATTTTAGACAAAATTCCGCCAATATATTTAATAATCAATGGCAAAATTTTCAAGTAAGTAAGAACAGATAAAAGGGTAGAGAAAAATATAATTAATAATAGAACATTAAAGAAAAACACACCACCCTCTTCCAAATTAAAACCACCCACAACAAAATTAATGCCGTCTTGGCCAAATTCTATCAACTTATTAAAACCGGCAGAAATACCATTAATGATTTTTTGGCCCATTCCCGTTGAAAACATAAACCAGGTGATCAGCAGCTGACACACTAACATAACGATAATTCCTTGGTAATTAATATTCTTCTTGTCATTCGACATCAAATATGACAAACCAAGAACGACAATAATTGCAACAAGTCCCAGCAGAATATCCACGGGGCAACCTCCTCCAGACTAAAAATAATTGTAGAATACACATACAATTGTAAATGCTTTGGTTTACACCGATCGACAAATTACAACCCCATACGTTTCCATTCAACATTTTAACAAGATATCCGCCACTAGGCAACTAGAAAGTGTAAACGGTTCCTTTCCTCCAAATCATTACAGCTTGTTTTCTCCTCTTGGTACGGACTATTTGTATTGCTCAGCTCAATCAAAATGAATCACTCCTATAGATAATCCTAGTGCGCTGGGAAGAAAACCATTTGCAGGACAAAGATGACCCCAAATAGGTAAAGAATCCAATGAACATCTTTTCCTTTGCCACTTACCAATTTCAATAAAGGGTAGGTTATAAATCCGATCGAGATCCCTGTAGCAATGCTTGACGTCAAAGGCATTGTCAGGATAATTGCAAATGCCGGAAAAGCTTCGTCGAACGATTTCCAATTGATTCGTGCCAGCCCTTCCATCATGAAACAACCAACAATGATTAATACCGGAGCAGTAATCGCAGACAAGTCGGCAATCGCACCAATAATCGGCGTAAAAAATATCGAAATAGCAAACAAAATAGCGACAACAACCGAGGTTAACCCGGTTCTTCCCCCTGCTGCTACACCTGACGTTGATTCAACATATGCCGTGGATGGACTTGTCCCAAACATGGAGCCGATGGTTGTTGCCGTTGCATCAGCCAATAGTGCTGATTTGGCTCGTGGCAGCTTGCCGTTTTTCATAAAACCAGCCTGTTCAGCGACCCCGATTAACGTGCCCGTCGTGTCGAAAATTGTGACAAGTAAAAAGGCAAAAACAACTGTATAGAGCCCATTACTAAACACACCGGCAATATCTATATCGAAAAACACGGGAGCTGGTGGCGCAGAGATAAATCCATGAAACGACAATTGCCCAGTAAAAAAGCCAATAACACCGGTTACGACCATCCCGATAAACAAGGCTCCCGGTACATTCCACGTCATTAGAATTAATGTGATAAACAGCCCTGCCAATGTTAATACAGTTCCGGGAGCATGTAAATCACCAAATGCCACCATTGTTTCTTCATTAGGTACGACGATTCCGGACATTTTCAATCCCATAAAAGCGATAAACAAGCCAATCCCGGAAGTAATACCGAACTTCAATGATAGCGGAATGGCTTCGATTAGCGTTTCGCGCAATGTCGTCAAACTTAAGATAATAAACACAATACCCGCCAAAAATACAGTTCCAAATATAACCTGATACGATAAACCTTGCGTAGCTACCACACTGGCAAAATAAGCATTCATTCCCATCCCTGGTGCAATGGCAAACGGATAATTCGCAAAAAGCGCCATGCATAACGTACCTATGACAGCTGATATAACGGTAGCCATAAACACTTGATTAAACGGTACGCCCGCAGCTGATAGAATAGCCGGATTGACAACGATAATATAAACCATCGTCAAAAAAGTTGTTACACCGCCAACTATTTCAGTTTGGATATTTGTATGATTCTGTTTTAATTTAAATAATCTTTCCATCACACACACCTTCATTTACGAATGATTATAACAACTATTTAATATAATATTCGTTTTCCGCGATTTATGCAATAGACATTTCAGAAAAAATAGTCAAAATTGAGTTTTGACTATCTTTGACATCCGGAAACCATTATTTTCCTCTGTTGATTTTACAAATTTGAACTGGGTTAATCCTTTCAAAATGGCATTTCATCAAGATGACTAATTCCTTAAACATGCTATAATAGAGATAAATATTAGAAAAAAGGAGGCTCTAAAAATGCATGAAGATATTCAACTAGTTTTAACAGAAATAAATAAATTAAACAGTAAGTTCGATTCACAAGAAGGTAAGCTGGATTCCCTTGAAAAACGGTTTGACGTCCAAGAAAATAGGTTTGACTCACTCGAGAAACGTTTCGATACCCAGGAGGATAAATTCGATTCACTCGAGAAACGTTTCGATACCCAAGAGGATAAATTCGATTCACTTGAAAAACGTTTTGATGCCCAGGAGGATAAATTCGATTCACTTGAAAAACGTTTTGATGCCCAAGACGATAGGCTAGATGCAATTGATAATCGTTTTGATGCCCAGGATGATAGATTTGACGCAATCGATAATCGTTTTGATGTCCAAGACGATAGGTTTGATGCAATTGACAATCGTCTTGATGCTCAGGATGGCAAGTTTGACAAAATTGATAGTCGTTTTAATGCCCAGGATAGCAAATTTGACGCAATTGAAACGAAAATGGATTCACTCGAGAAAACAATGAATAGCGGCTTTAAAAACCTCAAGGAAGAAATGGCAATGAATCATTCACTCCTCAAAACAAATCATAGTATGGAATATAACCTTCTTAGACAAGTCCATCACGATGTTAAATATACAAAAGATCAGGTTGGCAAAAATACAGAATTAAAGGCAGATGTGGATACACTAAAGGAGACGGTTTCTGACATGCAATCTGATATCAAATTACTTAAAAGAGTAACTACAACACAGCAATAATCCTCCATTCATTTGACATACAAAAGCCCCGTCATGGTATTTAACCAAGATGGGGCTTTTATATTTACATTAGCCTTCTAACAATAAATCATATGGGTCTTCTAACATCTGTTTAATGCGTACCAGGAATTGTACGGCTTCCGCGCCATCCACAACACGGTGGTCATAGGATAGGGCAAGATACATCATTGGCCGCACTTCAATGGAACCATCCGGCATTGCCATTGGTCGTTTTATAATGTTATGCATTCCCAAGATACCTACCTGTGGTGCATTTAGAATCGGTGTTGACATCATCGATCCGAATGTACCGCCATTTGTGATTGTGAATGTACCACCTTGTAAGTCTTTTAATGACAGTTCTTTATTTTTGGCCTTCACACTGAGTTCACCAATCGCACGTTCAACACCGGCGAAATCAAGACGATCGGCATCACGAACAACTGGTACGACCAATCCCTCTTCTGTTGATACAGCAATTCCGATATCGTAAAACTTCTTCAATACCAGTTCATTGCCTTGAATTTCCGAGTTGATTTCCGGAAATTCTTTTAGTGCCCCAACAACTGCTTTGGTAAAGAATGACATAAAGCCAAGTTTAACATCATGTTTTTTGATGAAATTCTCTTTCCGTTCACTACGCAATTTCATCACTGCGGTCATATCGACTTCATTAAAAGTTGTCAACATGGCAGTTTCATGCTGTACAGCAACAAGATTCTTGGCAATCGTTTGGCGACGTCTGGATAGCTTGATGCGCTCAACAGGCTTGTCAAATTCCGTCTTTTCGGATTGCTTTGTTGCTTCTTGTTTGGCCGGCTTTTGCTCTTGTTTTGGCTCATTTTCAGCCTTGGCTACTGCTTCAACATCTTCCGGACGAACCCGGCCCAATGGATCGCGAGTACTAACCTGGCTCAAATCAATGTTTAATTCACGCGCGCGTTTTCTAGCTGCAGGTGAAGCAACCACATCTTGTTTGTTGTCATCTGCCTGTTGATCTTTTTGTGGTTCCGCTTGTTTTGGTGCCTCTTGTTTTGATTCTTCCTGTTTCGGCTGTTCATCTGCTTTCGCTTTGTCTTTTGTTTCGGATGAAGACGTGTCTCCAGAAGCTTCCCCATTTTCGTCAACTTTGGCGATCACATCTCCAACTTCGACATCATCACCTTCATTGGCGACGATTTCGGTAAGTACCCCAGCGGAATCAGCATTAACCTCCACGTTTACTTTATCTGTCTCCAGTTCAACAACGGCGTCACCTTTTTCAATCTTGTCACCTTTTTTTACTAACCATTCGGCGATTGTTCCTTCTGTAATGGATTCTGCCAGCTCCGGTATTTTAATCTCTTTCACGGGTATCTCCTCCTTGTGGTTCTCTTATTGCTTCTTGGACGACTTGGTTTTGTTCAGTTTTATGCACATTGGGTTCTCCAACTGCTGGAGCAGAACGGTTTGGACGACCAACATATCGGATGGACTGGCCTTCTTTCACCAATTCTTTCAGATATTCAACAACAATGACCCAGGCACCCATATTTTGCGGTTCTTCCTGGACCCAAACGATTTCTTCCAGGTTAGGTAGCTGCTCCAGTTCTTTCACCAATTCTTTTTTTGGAAATGGATAGATTTGCTCCAATCGCAACACACGGAGCCAGTCAAATGAGTTTTCAGATTTATCGATTGCGTCCTCAATGTCGACCATGACTTTTCCGCTGCCGATCAGTAGTCGTTTAGCATTTTTCTTGCTTACTTTCAAATTAGGCTGTGACCGAAGCGGCTGGAATTTACCCTCTGTAAATTCCTTCGCTTCTGATGCAACACGCTGATTTCTTAATAAACTTTTTGGTGTCATTAAAATCAATGGTCTAGCTTCCTCACGCCCACGCATCGCTGCTTGACGACGGATTAAATGGAAAAATTGTGCTGACGATGTCACGTTGGCGACAATCATATTATTTTCTGCAGCCAGTTGCAGAAAACGTTCCAATCGTGCACTGGAGTGTTCTGGACCTTGACCTTCATAGCCATGTGGCAGAAGGACAACCATGTTTGATTTTTCGCCCCATTTAGCACGGGAGGCGGAAATAAACTGGTCAAAGATCACTTGTGCGGCATTCGCAAAATCGCCAAATTGTGCTTCCCATAAGACCAATGTGTTTGGTGATTGAACGCTGTAGCCATATTCAAAGCCCAATACGCCAGCTTCTGAAAGTGGACTGTTACGAATATCAAATGATGCCTTTGCCTCATCCAAACCATGCATTAAGCAATACGAATCACGTTTTTCGACATCATGCAATACAACATGACGGTGTGCAAATGTTCCACGCTCGGAGTCCTGACCGGTCAAGCGAATTGGAATACCGTCCTTTAAAATGGAGGCATAGGCCAATGCTTCCCCGGCACCCCAGTCGACCTTATTTCCTTTATCCAGCATGCTCTCACGCCGCTTTAAGATTTTCTCCAACTTCTTAAAACCAGTAAAACCCTCTGGACGTTTTAGCAACCCTTCATTTAATTCCTTTAATTGGTCAAGTGGAACTGCCGTTTCAAAGCGGTCAATACCATTGGTCAGTGCTTTTGGCATGCTTTTTGCTTCTGCATGGCCATTATCATTCTCTTTCATACCTTCAAAGATATCCCGCAAATCACCTTGTACTTTTTCTTTCATTTGCGACAAGGCATTGTCTTCCAAAACACCTTCTTCTTGCAAAGCATTCGCAAACACAGTAGCAACAGTCGGATGTTTATCAATCTCCTGATAAAGCTGCGGCTGGGTTGTTCTTGGTTCATCCATTTCATTATGGCCATAGCGGCGGTAACCTACCAAATCAATTAAAAAGTCTTTATGGAATGTTTTCCGATATTCATAGGCAAAGTTCATAGCTGAAATACAGGCAATCGGATCGTCGGCATTAACATGAATGATCGGGATCTCAAACCCTTTTGCCAAATCACTTGCATAACGAGTAGAACGTCCGTCTTTTTGATCAGTCGTATATCCGACAAGGTTGTTGGTAATTAAATGCAAGGTTCCACCAGTTCGATAACCTGGCAATCCGCTCAGATTTAAAGATTCCGCAACGACACCTTCTCCAATAAAAGCGGCATCCCCATGAATTAACACATTAAATGCTTTGTCCAAGTCTTGTTTTGGATAACCCCTTTCACTCCGATCGTCTTGTGCCGCTCTGGTAATCCCTTGAACAACCGAATTGACAAATTCCAAGTGGGACGGGTTATTTGCCAATGTAATGCGTGTCGACTCGTCGTCACCATCTCTGACCTCCGTTGTTGCTCCCAAATGATACTTCACATCACCAGTCCAGCCATAGTTAATCCCCATCGATCCTTCAGATGGAATCAACTCCTTATCTGGTGAATGGTGAAACTCGGAAAATATTTTGTCATATGGTTTTCCCAATATATGTGACAAAACACTCAGTCGACCGCGGTGTGCCATCCCCATCATAATATGATCAATTTTTTCATCTGTCGCATGCTTGACGACCTGATCAAGCATCGGAATCATTACTTCCAGTCCTTCGATGGAAAAACGTTTTTGCCCAACAAACGTTTTTTGTAAAAATTCCTCAAAACCTTCTACATGTGCAAGCCGTTCCAATAGTTGTTTCTTTTCCTCAGCGGATAACGATAATAAGAGATTTCCTGATTCGATACGTTCCAGCAACCATTTTCGTTCGTCATCATTATTTACGTGATCATATTCAAACGTGATCGTACCGGAATAATATTTCTTTAATTGTTCAACGACATCAAGTCCATTCTCGATGTGGCCCGGTGCATCTTCCCATAACCAGGAGGCAGGAATACCTTTTAAATCTTCCTCTGTTAATCCGTACGACTCTGGCTCTACAAGTTCTGACTTACGTTTTCTACTTCTTCCGACTGGATAAATGTCGGCTTCCAAATGACCGTAACGACGAATAGCCTCCACAAGTTTCATTGCCGAGGTCAATTTTTTAACGTCATTAATGGAAGTTGAAGCTTGTGATATCGGTGCAGCACCATTGGTATGATGCGGCAATTCGGGAGCCCCATATTGATCAAACATTTCTTTTAAAGATGCATCAATTGCTTCCGGATCCTCTTTGTATATCTCATATTGTTCTTCAATATACCCTAAGTTTGGTCCAAAAAATTCTCCCCAGAATCTTTCATGAGATTCTTCACTTTGTGCCACGTTAATATACCCCCATTAGCAGTTAACTGTACCGTTAAACAACGGTATTTTCAAATTCCGTATCCATTATAGACCGGTCAGGTGACTACATCAACTAATATACCCTATTTTATGAGGTAAAACAACATCAGTTCCAAAGTGAAATAGGAGTTATGATATTTGTAAAATAATGAATTTATTGCATAGTAAATTAAATTAGCTGTGCGCAACTTTTAAAATGTAAATACTGACAGGACTTTCATATCTTTTTTTCTTATGGTTCACATCCGGGAAATTTTTCGCTATAATTAGGTTATAATCTAGGAAGAGGAGTCTGTTACATAAAAAAGGAGGCACCACACATGAAGTTGGCATTATTAATGGGGGTTGTTGTTACATTTATCATATCTATTTTCACTGCGGGATATGATGCAAAAGCAGGAAAGCCCAGAAAACAATAGTCAAAATGATGAAAGCTGCTCCATTCAACATGGAACAGCTTTTTTTATTACTTACTGCACAGTTCCGCTCGTGCCGAAATTTCAAACGAGCGGAACCAGTTTATTTTTAATGCAAACCGTAAAAACCCTGTTGTCGCAATGCTTCATAAACGATGATCGCCGCTGTGTTTGATAAATTAAGCGAGCGGACCTTATTGGAATTAGACATATGAATACGCAAACAATGGTCTTCTTTTCCCACTAACAAACTTTTTGGAATACCAGTCGTTTCCCTGCCAAACACGAAAAACAATTCCGTATCCGGGTCGCTAAAATCGAAGTCCGTGTAATATTTTGTTCCAAAGTTCTCAATATAATAAAATTCACCATTTGGATATTCGGCATAGAAGGAGTCCATCGAATCATGTTCACGTACATCAACATGTTGCCAATAATCGAGCCCTGCCCTGCGTACCATTTTATCGTTCGTTGAAAACCCTAGTGGATGGATTAAATGAAGTGTTGCATTCGTTGCCAGACATGTTCTGGCAATATTTCCGGTATTTGCTGGAATTTCTGGTTGATACAAAACGACATGTAAACTCACAATTTCTCTTCTCCTTATATAATGTGTTCAAAAGGAGGATAAAAAGGACCGAGAAGTTCAAGGCGACGTAGCTTTGAGCACCGGAGTGTACAAAAAGGTACATGAGGAGCGGAAAAGCAAGCCAACGAACTTCTTCAAAGGAAGGCCGACTAAAAACGGGCTTGCGCTCAGGCGTCGGCATACCCCTTTTTGCAGGGGCACGTCATTTTTACCGGACTTTTTGAACATCCTTATTTTTTATAAATACGAAGAATAGTATACCACTACTCACCAATACGGAAAAACTTATAGGTGATATTGGGCGTCCAAGCGGTTGAATCCTCGTAGGACCAGTAACGATTGCGCGAATTCTCGGTATGGGCATTGACCAGTGGCATGCCGTATGCATCTTTGGCGACCACAATCGTGTTATGATCGAACCTGCCATCCCCTTCAAAATCGTAACAAATCACATCACCAGGTATTAACTCATCGGCTGATTCCAGTTCCCTGCCTTTCAATCCCTGTGTTGAGCCGCTCAAATACCAACGGAGGGCATGAGCTACTGCCCAACTATAGCTCCAATTATCGTTTTGATACCACCAGCCTTTTCCCCTGTTTGGGGCACCACGCATTGGAGCACCACCGGCATACAGACATTGTGAAATATAATTCGTGCAGTCGACCTGAAATTTACGAAACGCCGGATTATAATCGTTCCACCACCGCTCCGCATACTTTACCGCAGCAAGACGATCATAGTTAAAACGATATCCGGCAGTGTCATGAATATCTGCAAGCTCCGAAGAAATACTTTCAACATGTTTTTCCGGTTGTACATCAAGCTTAATATGTTCAATCTGTTCATTACGCACGCGGAATTTTAGTGGGAGAACATGCTCTTCCTGATAAAAATAACCCTTTTGTTTCATTAAAAAGGATAAGTGCAGGAGGTATTGAAAGGTAGATTGCTGATCGTACCGTAATTCCTCGAATACATGTCCGTTCCCCCGAATTTGGGTTACTTCCACGCCGCGATCTTGACATAATGCTTTTTTTCTTTCCCACCATTTTTCACGACCAGGTTCCGCTTGAAAAAAATCCAGCCACCAGTTAGCTAACCTATCCATCAAAAATCCCCTCCACTACATCTATATGAGGGGGAAGCCCATTTAACGCATGATTTTTCATGTTTTGATCAATTTTCGATCGATGTCAGGCAATCTAATCGACGCCTATCACAATTCTGTTTTGCGCACTACTTCAACTAACCTGGCATTCAATCAGTAATCACTGCACTTCTACCATGCTTATGGGCTCGCTCGTGCGTCAACAAGTATTCCTTTTTATCAAGTCCGCCGTTATATCCGACCATTTTGCCATTAGCACCAATCACCCGATGGCATGGGACAATAATCGAAAATGGATTTTTATTGACCGCACCGCCAACTGCACGAACAGCTTTAGGGTTACCAATTTCCACTGCAATATCTTTATAAGTCCGCGTTTCTCCATACGGAATCGTATCATATAAAGCTTGCCATACCCGTTTTTGAAAAGGAGTTCCATAAAACACAAAATTAATCGTGAAATCCATCTTCCCATCTTCAAAATATTGCCGGAGCTGTTGCTTTGTATGTTCGACTTTTTCCGGATCGTTAACAAATACGGAATTAGTAAAATAACGTGCTCCCCATTTCGTCATGGACGGTTCCAAATCACGCATCGTTCCATAATCAAGCCGAACCAGTTCTTCTCCATTACTGAGCAATAACAATGGACCGATCGGGGTTTTTATTTCATCATAAAAAAGCGTTGTCTCAGTCATTTCCCCCACTCCCTCATGCTAAAAGTTGATTGGGCCTGCCTCGTCATTTTTACCGGCTGTTTGAACATCCTATTTCATTGTGTATTAACCTTTGATTAATGTCATCGCTTCAGCACGTGCAGATGCATCTTTTTCAAATATACCCCTTACTGCAGATGTCACTGTTTTTGATCCTGGCTTTTTGACACCTCGCATGGTCATGCACATGTGTTCTGCCTCCAGGACAACGATTACCCCGTGTGGTTCCAAAACTTCCACAATAGAGTCAGCAACCGTTGTTGTAAGTCGCTCCTGTAGTTGCGGCCTTTTAGCGACTGACTCCACAGCTCTTGCCAATTTGCTTAAACCCGTTACACGCCCTCCCCGAGGGATATAACCTACATGAGCCATTCCATAAAATGGGGCAAAATGATGTTCACACATGGAATAGAAGGGAATGTCTTTCACTAGGACCAATTCTTCATGATCTTCACCAAAAACAGTCGCTAAATATTCCCTTGGATCCTGTTTTAGTCCTTGAAAAATTTCCTCATACATGCGCGCAACCCGTTTTGGCGTGTCAAGCAGGCCTTCACGTGTCGGGTCTTCACCAATTGCTTCAATAATCATTGTAACAGCTTGTTCTATTTTTTCATGATTCACACTCACAGTGTAAACCTCCAATCAAAATTATATTTTTAATAAGCATAAAGGAATTATATCACGTATCGTATCCCAATTTAAAAGCTTCACATCCCATTATAAATACTTACCAAAGAAATAGATGTAAAGCAAATATTATATTCCGTCCGTTTCAGCTCGGGATTGGTGCTGATCTCATCAATTTCTAATCTCCTTCACAACCTGCATTCAGAATGAACACTTATAGTAGAGACATCAAAGGAAAGGAGGTGAGGAAAATGGCGATTGAAATATTCAAAAGAAGAGAACAAAAATATCTGCTGTCAAAGGAACAATATGAGCAACTACTCATTCAAACTTCGCCTTTCATGCGGCCAGACAGAAATGGGATAGATGGGCATTATACAGTTACCAGTTTGTATTTTGATAGCAAGGATCAAACCATTTATTTTGAAACGAAGAACAAATTAAAATTTCGCCAAAAACTTCGCTTACGGATATATGATGAAGCAGATATCTTTAGTAATGCATTCTTTGAAATCAAACAAAAGCACAAAAATGTTGTCAACAAGAGAAGGATCGTCCTTCCCCTTATGGAGGCTTACGATTACTTATTCCATGATGCGAACCCTGTATTGGAAGATTATCATACATCCAACCTTCAAGGTTTTCGGGAAATACACCATTTCATGCAGCTATACAAATTAGTTCCAGAAATGGTGGTCAGCTATGATCGGCATGCCCTTCATTGTATGGATGATCCAGATTTAAGGATCACATTCGATTCTAATTTACGCTGTCGCAAAGATGATTTGTGGGTTGATCATGGTCCGTACGGCGAAAATTTTATTAACCCAGATATCATCATTTTGGAAGTGAAAGTTAGTCATAGT
This sequence comes from Lentibacillus daqui, assembly GCF_027186265.1. Classification (NCBI taxonomy): domain Bacteria; kingdom Bacillati; phylum Bacillota; class Bacilli; order Caryophanales; family Bacillaceae; genus Lentibacillus; species Lentibacillus daqui. The sequence continues at coordinate 2,617,656 of NZ_CP114176.1, forward strand.
GTTCCTTTATGGCTGACACGAATATTACAAAGTCTTGATTGTCAGCAAAAAAGCATCTCAAAGTTTTGCACAAGTCTGGAACTGTTAAAAAGTGAAATGGTTCCAGATGAGCGTTTAACGGAACTTATGAAAATAGGAGGCATGTAAAGATGGATTTTATTAATGACTTTTTTACAGGCAGTGGCGTCGAAAGTGAAGCAAATATCTTCATGGGTTTGTTTGCTATGGCCCTGGCGGCAGTTCTTAGTTTAATCATTACCAAAGTTTATCAGATGACATTTACCGGGGAACGATATTCGCAATCATTTGTGCATACCATCATTATGATGAGTGTAGTTGTGTCGGTTGTAATGAATGTTGTCAGTGGAAATGCCGGTGTCGCTTTTGGATTATTTGCGGTATTTTCCCTGATCCGATTTCGAAGTGCAGTCACGAATGCAAAAGACATTGCTTATATTTTTTTCGGGCTTTGCGTTGGAATGACATGTGGCCTGTACCAATTTGGTCTGGCGGTTGCCTTAACCATATTTCCTTGTGTCATTTTCTACCTGCTGTATAAATTTAACTATGGAAGTGGTAAAGATACGCAAATTTTAAAAGTGACGATCCCTGAAAACTTAAATCATGAGCACCTATTGGACAAAGCTTTTGAAACCTATACATTAAGCCATCATCTTCGGCAAATCGAAACGACCAACCTTGGTACAATGATTTTATACACGTATGCAATCAGAAGCAAGGATACCACGAAAGACAAGGAATTACTGGATCACATTCGCGAAAAAAATGCAAATTTGAAAGTCACCATATCCTATCTGCAAACCGAGGAGTAACGGGTGGATCAAATTTTTAATAACAGGGGATCTTCAAAAATGGAACTTCTACAAAAAACATCTCCTAAATCATAGATTCGGGAGATGTTTTTCATTTTTTCATTTTATAAATTTAGTCATCATCATCGTCATCTTCAAATGTGACGGAGAGAACTTCACCGGTAAATGCCTGGATCACAACCTCGACATCCCCCTCATTTGTCTCTATCTCGACCTCATATACAAAGGATCCATCGCTTTCCTCTTTATCAACATCATCAATGGATCCCGGCACCTCTGATAAGGCAATTTTTTTTGCTTCTTCCACGGAAATAAGGGTTTGAGGCATCTCTGTCTCGTTGGTTTGAGCTTCGTCTTCTTGATCATTTTCTTCCTGTTCATAGAATAAAATATTTCCGTTATTTCCATTCACTGTTAACTCAACCGGATCCTTATTGCTTCTGGCATGGATCTTGTAAACCGGGATGCCGTTTTCCGTCATTAAATGGATCTTTGAGATTTTTCCGTTATCATCCATTCGATCTAATGCTATCTTCTTTGCCTGTTGTTCATCAATTTTGGGTTCAGGTAATCCTTCTTGAACGTTCTTATTCCCTTTTTGCTTCTCTACCAGTGAAAGGTCCAAAATATTTCCTGTATCTTTGCTTAAGCGAACATGATATTTACCTAATGTATTTTCCAGATCAATTTCGTAAATATCATCGTGTAGCGCGATTTTTTTTACGTTACCGGCGTATTTTGCCTCGGCCGATTCAATTGCTTCAGACTTAGTCAAAGTTTTATCCTTTTGGGCAGCCAATATTTGCTTCGATCCAACAGCAATTCCGGCAATCAATAACGAGACGGCCAAAACAGTTAGCCATTTCTTTTTCATTTCAATCCCCCTTGACGTTTGATGTTGAACCAGTTTTTAAGGCTGGGAAAAAGACGGTCACTTTTGTTCCTTCCCCCACTACGCTATCAAGGTGAACGGATCCGTGGTGAGCCGCGACAATTTGTCTGGCGATTGCCAATCCCAGTCCTGTACCACCGCTTTGACGACTCCTTGCTTTGTCAACTCGGAAAAAACGGTCAAAAACTTGGTCTACCTCATCTTCCGGGATACCAATACCGTGATCCTGTACAGCCAAAAAAACGTTTTCCCCCTCCCGACCGACCATAATTTGAATCACCTTGGAGCTGTATTTCAATGCATTATCCAAAAAAATAAACAGAAGTTGTTTTAGTTTCGATTCATCCGCCCAAGTTAATGCTTGTTCCACTGCTGATTGCACGCGTACCTGCCGATGCTGGGCTTTTTCAAACATTTGTGCTGTTTTCTCACAAAGATCCACCAGATTTACACTTGAAAATTCCAAATTAAGGTCTTCGGGATTTTCTGCCAGCTGTAACATTTGATTGGTCATTTCCTTCATCCGGACGGTCTCGGAATGGATCGCTTCAATTGATTCTTCCAGCACATCCGGACTTTTCATTCCCCAGCGTTTCAGGATACTTGCATAGCTTTCAATAATGGTTAACGGTGTTTTCAATTCATGAGATGCATCAGAAACGAATGCTTGCTGTTTTTCAAAATTGGATTCAAGAATATCCATCGTATGATTAAACGTGTCCGCCATTTTATACAATTCGTCCTGGTGTTTGTGTCCAAGCGGGATTTTCTTGAATGTACCGCTTTGTTGGATCTCTTTCATCGTATTAATCATTGAATTGATCGGCTTTAAAAGAATATTGCCCAACAGCCGGCCGCCGAGTATGGAAGGGATTATCACAACTATAAAGGCGATGATTAATACAATTTTCAATTCATTCAATGTTTGATTCATTTCAGCAAGATTTTCGGTGACTTCCAGAGAAACTACCTGACCGTTTTCCCAAATAATCGGCAGCGACACGACCCCGTATGTTTCACCGTTGATATGATGGATTTCTGATGATTGTGAATTTTTAAACTCAGGCGTATAATCTCTCATTTTAGTATTCTTTGTTGTAGTTACAATTGAATGTGAGTTTCTATCAACCACGCTAATCATCCCATTGGCTGGCAAATATGCACGAAGCAGCTCCTTTGTGTCTACATTGTTATCCGGGCTGACAGCTGACACAATATTTTCCGTTTGTGCCAACATGCGATCGAGCTCACCGTTCGTTGTAATTTTATAAAACAATAAATAGATAGCGATATTTACAATGAGCAGGGTAATGAGCAACCACACGGTGGAGAAAAGATAAATCAATCGTCGAAGTCTCATTCATTGCTTCCCCTTTAATGTGTATCCCACGCCGCGTACGGTATGAATAAGTGGTATGTCAAAACCTTGGTCTATTTTTTTCCTGAGATATCTAATATACACATCGACTACATTTGTATCCCCAAAATAATCAAATCCCCATACATTTGTTAAAATTTGTTCCCTGGTTAACACCTGCTTTGCATTTCCCATGAGATAAATGAGCAGGTCAAATTCGCGTGGTGTTAGTTCAATGGCATGCCCTTTCCGAATAACTTCGCGTGTTTTTCTATTTACCGTTAAATCCTCTATTTCTAACACATCATGATTGTCTTCCGTGAACTTGTCATGTGTTCGTAAACAAGCACGAATTCTTGCAAGAAGCTCTTCAATTTCAAATGGCTTGGAAATATAATCATCCGCACCTTGATCGAGTCCGCTGACCTTGTCTGGAGTTGAATTTCTTGCCGTTAAAAGGATGACAGGTAATGTATTTCCGGATTTACGAATACGCCTTAGCACCTCAAGCCCATTTAATTCTGGTAATCTGATATCCAGCAACACAAGGTCATGGTGGTTTTGCTTAACCTTGTCAAGACCTTTTCTACCATCTCGAGCAATTTCCACCGTATAACCTTCATGTTCCAATTCCAATTGAATCACGCGGGCGATTTTTGCCTCATCTTCAACGATCAAAATACGTTCAGCCACCATCAAGTCCCCTCCCGTTCATTAATCCCATCTTAAACGAAAGATTGGCTACTTACAATTCCGGGAATTTCATCTATCAAAAAAACGGATGCCTTGCTATGCACCCGTTTACCCAATCATCTAATTCCATCTCGATGGGTTTTTTATTTTTCATCTGTATCATACCTGAGGAAAATGAAAACCAAATAAGAATAACATTAAAATTCGATGAGAAACACTATTGAACAGCTCTTGTCTTTGTATTAAGGAAAAAGCAATCAAACTGATTGAACCATTTCCAATCCTTTTTCCATTTCAAATAATACCTGGTCATCTGTTTCCTTCACCTTGGCCTCTCTTAATGCAGCGATTGCTTTTTCTGTTCCAATTTTACCAAGGCTCCATGCTGCAGTTCCACGAATGACCGGTCGTGGATCATTGTCCATGACGGCAATCAATTCTTCAACAGCTGTTTCATCTTTAAAATGGGCAAGTGCGATGATCGCATTACGCTGGATTGGCTTTTTGCCGCGCCAGGATCCGGCCATATGACCAAACGTTGCTTTAAATTCCCGGTTGGACATGCGCAACATTGGTTTGAGCTTCGGTTTAGCCGCTTCTGGTTCCGGTTCTATTTCCGGATGAAGGTGAAAATCCATATGCTTGTTTTTAGGACAGACTTGCTGGCACGTATCACAGCCATATACCCGATTACCCAATTCAACTCGAAATTCGTCCGCTAAAAATCCTTTTGTCTGGGTTAAAAAGGAGAGACAGCGCTGGGCATTTAATTGACCGCCTTGGACTAGCGCCCCGGTTGGACAGGCATCCAGACACTTCCGGCATTCCCCGCAGCTATCCTCTACCGGTGTATCTGGGATAAATGGAATGTTCGTTATTAACTCGCCAAGATACACGTACGAACCAAATTCCGGAGTAATAATGGCACAATTTTTCCCGCTAAAACCAATGCCGGCTCGCTCTGCCACGGCACGATCGGAAAGTTCACCTGTATCGACCATCACTTTTGTCTGCGCTTCAGGAACCTTTTCCAAAATGAATGCCGACAATTTCTTTAGCCGTTCCCGTAAAACCACATGATAATCAGTGCCCCAGGATGCCCGGCAGAAAATGCCCCGTCGTTCTTGTTTGGTTCCTTTTGGTGCATGTTTCATTCGGGAAGGGTAAGCAATGGCGATGGACAGGATGGATTGTGCTTCCGGCAATAATCGATTTGGTTCCGTGCGTTCCTCAATCGATCCCTTCTCAAAACCCGACTGGTAGCCAAGTTCCTGTTGGCGTCTCAGCCGTTCTTTCAATTCGCCAAACACATCAGCTGCTGCAAATCCAATCCTGTCGATGCCGATTTCTTTACTGTAGGCGATGATATCCTGTTTTAATTGCTCTACATCCATTTGATTCACTTCTTTCTATCGCTCGGGTATGTGGTGTCTGTTTCTAAACTATCAAAAAGGAGTCGTCGTCAGCTAATTTTGAACAATCCCTACCTACTAAACTTTGTGTGCAAAATTTATCAGCGGCTTTCATTATTTTATCGGCGAGCTCTGCGCTTTTATCGACGATCCCCCAAAAATGGTAGGACAAGGTGCCCCCTATCCCACTTTTAATGTCCTGATCCGGTTCAAAACGGCGGCAATTTCATATTTCCGTGGGCGGGCAATATCTCCTGGATGCTGGTTGGGAAATGTCGTGAATGAAGCCAATCCGTCCGTATCCATTTTCCATTCCAAATCTGCAAGCAATTCCGCTAATGTACCAGCCTTTTCCAAACCATTTGTCCGATCCAGATAAGCAATAATTTCGGCGATCATCCGCGTTTGCGAGGCATCTACCAATTGTTCGGTTTGATCAAACGAAATTTCTGTTCGACCCATCAGAATTGTTGTTAATCCTTTGGCCTGTGTCTTGGATCGCTTGCCTTTTTGTGTTTGCAAACTGTTCTGTTTCAGGTGACGCTTGGCGATCTTGCCAAATGCACCATCTTTAGCAGTATCACGCTCTATTGGGTAGTCTTCCATAATGGTTCGTGCCTTTTCGGTTACATTGTATGGTACATATTCATCCATCATAATCACCTCGTCAGCAACAGCAAAATAATCACCGGAACCGCCCATCACCAGGATCGTGGACACATCAAGCTGATCACGCATTTGTTTTACCTTGTCAATAAATGGAGTAATCGGCTCTTGTTCCTGTTTCACCAGTTGTTGCATGCGGTGGTCACGAATCATAAAGTTAGTTGCACTGGTATCCTCGTCAATCAGTAATGTCGTTGCGCCAACTTCCAATGCTTCCATCACATTGGCTGCTTGTGATGTGCTGCCGCTTGCATTTTCCGTGGAGAAACATTCGGTATCCTGTTTATGCGGCAAATTAGAAATAAACGGAGAAATATTCACCCCGGTAATTTGCCGGCCGTCTTCTGCACGAATTTTCACAGCATCGGGATCGGTTAAAACAAATTCACGCCCGTCTCCTTTCGTATGCGGATAAACCCCACGTTCCATCGCCTCAAGAACCGTACTTTTTCCATGATAACCGCCACCAACAATTAATGTGATTCCCTTTTTGATGGCCATGCCGGTAATTGGTTCAGCGGAATGCGGCAAGTCAATCGTCACTTGGTTTTCCTTGGGGCTTTGAAATGGAACTGCCTGTTTCAATGGTCGATTGCTTACCCCGCTTTCCCGTGGTAAAACCGCTCCATTGGCAATAAAGGCAATCCAGTCTTGTTTTTTCATTTCTGTTCGAATTGCCTCTTGCTGATCAGCCAACTTTACAGCCTGCTCAATTTCTTCATCTGTGATGGTAAAGATCGACTTTTTTACAATAGCCGGAATAACTGTTGCAAATAATTTCGTTGCTTCTCGTCCATTAATACGCCGGCCATTCGCAGGCAATCCAACCGAAATGCAAATGGTTGTCCCGGTTTTATCGACCTGTACTGCACTGCGCTCCAAAATTTCCTGTCCCGGGGTATCAAACATAACCGCCCCACTTTTGCCGGAACCTTTTATCTGAAAGTGACTACCTGCGATCACTTTCCCGACAGATCGGGCAATCACATCTTCAGTCGCCACTTTGCGATAATCATGCACCATCCATTCCTGTTTAATCGGACGCTGCTGTTGTGGCACCGTGACACGAATTTTCGATGGTGAAGCAAACGGATCTCCTTGTACATAATCAATATGCAATGTAAACCCCTCATACTGATAATTTCCTTGTAGATCTTTATATGCTTTATAGCCTTTTCCATCCAATTGTTTTAATTGTTGCAGTAAATGTTTCATGCTATCCCTCAATCAATTTAATTTTACTTTCTTAAGAATACTATTTGACAAGCTTTTCATTCAAGAAATGTGATAAAGTGTAACTTCAAGCGGTAGGGTATTACTGCCCGTTAATGCGTGATAAACAGGTTGGAAAAGATAACGTGGGGAAATCTTTATTGGCGGTTACGAGTAGTGTTTGAAACTTGCGCGTATGAAAAAACGCAACGCCTCGTGGATCACCCGACGAAACACTGCGTTAGGACATATGTATGGAGCGGATGAAGGGAATCGAACCCTCATCATCAGCTTGGAAGGCTGAGGTTTTACCACTAAACTACACCCGCTTTTTGTAATGCATTTTTTTATTATAGCAATTGTCTATCTATGAATCAAGAGAAAATTGTCGATTTATAGAACAAAGGCGTAAGCGCCCGGTTAGCGGCGTACAAACTGGAAGGGTTCTGACGAGATAAAGGAAACACGGTAAGCTGGAAGCGAACCGATGTTGACTTATCGTAGGAAGAAACCTGAAGTTTGCTAGCCGCTGGGCGCTGGAGCCGGACGCAGCCTATTCTGGCATAAGCTGAACGGAGGCTGGATTTTTATACTTTCTTAGCTATCGAAAAATGTCAACTTGTCTTTCCCCTTACAGTACGCAATTTTCCACGCCACAGTCATCGCAAGCAATCAGTTTTTTTAAATATTGCATGTCTTTTATAAAAAAATATTTATTATCATTTGTGATGATGCCTTTTTCTTTCCACTTATTCACAATCCGGCTTACGGTTTCCCGGGAAATGCCAATATATTTGCCGATATCACGAATCATGACTGGTTTGGTTATCTGTACCCCGCCTGGTCTGACTATCCCATACATATTTGCGTAACGAACAAACATGGATGCCACTGCTCCTTCCGATCCAAAGGCCAAAAAGTCACGCATTTGTGCCTTACTTGCTTCCAAAGATTCCGCAACCCATCGCATAAACTGTAAACATAGGTGACCATCGCTTGCCAAAATAGATTCAATGGTCTCCTTTTGAATGGAAAGAATAACACTATCACTTGCTGCTTTTGCCGTATTCGAATATTTTTGTCCGCTAAAAATGCCAATTTCCCCAAAACCATCCTGTTCTCCCCGAGTGAATATGGTAATCTCCCGGTCATTACCCAAGTTCTTAAAAATACGAATCTCACCAGTTTCAATGAAGTACAAGTTCCCTGCCGTACTGCCCTCTTTAAAAATGGTTCTTCCTTTTTTGACATACAATCGTTTCGTGTTGGCAATCAGTCTTTCACAGTCACCTTCATCCAGTCGTAGTAATAAAGGTTCCATACCCTCACATCCCTTTTTATCGGTTATCTTAATCCTATCGAGTGGACAATACCTACACACATACTGTTTCCGATTAATACTATTATATAAGGGATGCACATTGTATACTGTGATATTTATCACTAAAACAGGTATTTTTCCATATTTTTGCGTTCTTATTCATGTCAAATTGGAGCACTAGCGAATGATAATTAGGAATTATTTGTGTTTACATTATTTGCGTGAAGCGATAGAATAAGCTTATGCTTTAAAGAGGAGGCGAACTCAGATGTCAACAAAATATCCGATTATCATATCACAAACAAAATTCATGCACCGGGACACACTGCATTATCCATTCGAGGAACGGGGTCTGCAGTTTGGCGATGGGGTGTATGAAGTTATCCGAATCTATCATGGCGCGTACTATTTGCTTGATGAACATATCAATCGATTATTCCGCTCGGCAGCTGCTGTAAAAATTACCCTTCCATTTACGAAAGCGGAAATAACCGATTTGCTACATGCTTTACTGCTTAAAAATGATGTTAAAACCGACGCAAAAGTTTACTTGCAAGCTACACGCGGATCCGCACCTAGAGAACATACATTTCCTAGCAACGTGACAGCAAATTTCTATGCGTATGTGACCGAGCAGCCTAGAAACAAGGCAAATTTGGAAAATGGGGTGCAAACAATTACCAAACGTGATGTGCGCTGGGAAAACTGTTACATCAAAAGCTTGAACCTGTTGCCAAATGTCCTGGCCAAGCAGGAAGCAAAAGAGCACGGCTGTTATGAAGCAATTTTGTATCGGGATGGTCTTGTTACCGAATGCAGTTCATCAAATGTTTACCTCGTTAAGGATGGAAAAATCTATACTCATCCCGCTACCAGGCAAATTTTGCATGGTTGTGTGCGAATCCGTGTTGAACAATTTGCCAAAAAGCTGGGAATTCCGTTCTCTGAAACCGGTTTTTCCCTTGATGATATTGCTACAGCAGATGAATTATTCCTGTCCAGCAGTACATCGGAAATCATGCCCATCATAGCGGTCGATGATAAACCAATCGGCAATGGCAAACCCGGAAGCATTACCAAACAACTGCAAGCGGAATACGAACAGGACGCAGCCATCACACCGGAACATACAACTATATGACAGCAAAATTGTTTTAAGAAGCATTTTATAGATTAAAAGAGGAGCTGACACTAATAAGTGCCAGCTCCTTTTTTAAGAGGGTGTGAGCTTGGTCGATATTGCACAAGTTTTGGTTGATACTGAGATGTATTCGGTTGATATTGAAACACTTCAGGTTGATTCATATGCCTTTTCGGTCGATTATCCGGTCAAGTTGGTCGATTCAGGAGTATTTCGGTTGATACGCTAAAACTCGGGTTGATCTCCAAGACGGTTGCTATCATCATTCCATATATTTCCCCAAAAACCCCTTCAGTTTTTCTTTATATTTATCTTGGGCAAGTATAAAGGATTCGGCATGACCAGCACCGTCAACAATCATTAACTCGGCGTCACTTTTGGTATTTTTATAAAGTTCTTTTGACATCGACGTTGGTACGAATTTGTCGGCATTGCCGTGTATATAAAGTATTGGTGCTTTCGCCTTTTTCACCTGATCCAATGCCGAAGCTTCCGCGAATGTGTAACCGGCTTTCAGCTTTGTTACCAGACCAGTTGTTGGTATAACCGGGAACGATGGAAGATGGTACATGCGTTTCGCTTGATAACGAAACAAATCCTTAACACTCGTATACGCACTATCGGAAACAATCGCCTTTACATTGTCCGGGAGGTTTTCTCCGCTTGTCATTAACAGGGTAGCCGCTCCCATGGAGACCCCGTGCAACACAATTTGCGTATCCGGTCCAAGTTTATCGATCATTAATTTGACCCAGTCTGCATAATCCAGGCGATCATGCCAGCCAAAACCAATATAGTCGCCTTCACTTCCCCCTTGACCACGGGCATCGGGCATTAATACGTTGTAGCCAAGCTGATCATGATAATACCGTGCATATAATCCCATATCCTTACCATTACCAAGGTATCCATGAGCTAAGATAACCGTTTTCGTTGTTGGCTTGTTTGCCGGTAAAAAATAGCCTTTCAATGTCAAACCGTCAAAGGACGTCATTTGGAGTTCTTTAAAAGGCTGTTTGTCTACCCAGGCATGCCAATCCCCGTCCACAAACTCGTCCATAGCTTCTGCGGATACTTCCAAATCACTGTTCCCCACCAGGAAGTCTTTCGGTCCACGATTAATGACCAAACGATAAAAATAAAAGCTTGCGACAACATCTATAATCAATAAAATAATTATTATTCCAAGAAAAATTTTCAAACCTTTCTTTCGCTTCAAACTGCACCCCTTCCTTCTATATTATTATAACAAATAAACCCGACCTATTTTCTGGTACTTCTTAGCATAATAGGGACAGCCCCCACCATTAATATGGTGCCAGACTGTCCCCGATTTCCAATGTATCTTTAAATACCCGAATTTGCAAGTCATCGTTTTAAACGCAGGAATATTAATGAAATAGCCCTGATTCACGCGATTTTTTCATCATGATATTGGTTCGCTTATTAATCGTTGCTTTCAGGAATGTTCCCAGCAGTAAAAAGATGAGCGCAAAAATTCCCAAGCAAATGATGTCATGGTAAACGCGTTCCCAGACAATCCCCCCGACTGCTTCACGCATCAAATCATTGGCATACGTAAATGGCAGGAATGGACTGATCGTTTGGAAAAACTTCGGTAATAAGACGACCGGATACGTACCCCCTGATCCTGCGATTTGTAAAACAAGAAATACAATCGCCATTGCTTTTCCGACATCACCAAAGATGGATACGACGGTGTAGACAATCGACATAAACACTAAGCTAATAAATAAGCCAAACAAGACAAACCAAATTGGTTCTTTTACATATGCATCAATCAAGAAAATATCGCCAAATGTAACGATTAAAGTCTGAAGGATTCCGATTGACATAAACGTCAAAAGTTTGCCAAAGTACGTTTGTCGGACGGTGAAATTTTCAGGGTTTTTAACATCTGTTGCCAACAAGGAAATCAACAGTAATGCCCCAACCCAAATGGAAAGCACGGTATAAAATGGCGTCATTCCCGCACCATACGTTGGTATCGGAAACAGCTTATTTTCATTTAACACAACCGGCTCGGCAAAAAAGCTACGCTCGGCTTCCGGATCATTCATCAACAACTCAATAATGTCATTGATGTCTGTTTCCCCCTGGATCTTTCGGATTCGATCCGCCAGCTGGTCAATTTTATCATGAATATATGGATATTCTCCAAGTACTTTTTCCAGTGCATCTTTTCCTTTGCCAAGATTGCCGTCTGTCCGATTTAAAATCTGCTCGACTTCAGGGATCGTGGATTGAATTTCCACCAAAATTCCCCGCGCTTTGCCCAATGTATCCTTGGCATTTTGTACCTCTTGCAAGACGGTAGGTTCGATATTTTCCTTGTAATCTTTAACAAAGGCATCGATATTTGTTGATGTGTCCGCCGTAATATCCTGTAAGTTGGCAATTGTTGAATCCACTTCTTCTTTCTTGTCATGGATAAACGATTTTACTGTTTCCGCATTATCCTGCGCTTCCTCAAGTCCTTCTTTTAACGTTTCCAGTCGCTGGATCGCGTCATCGATTTTTTTATTTTGTTTTTCCACATTATCTGTTTGTTGCCCATCGTTGTTTTCTTCCTGTTCATCATCTCCCTGTTCATCATCTTTCTGTTCCGGCTCTTGACCGCTTAACTGATTTTGTTCCTTCAGCTGGTTTAGTACATTCACGATCGAGTCGATTCTGCCAATGGCTTCGTCTGTTTTCCCCTTTAATTGATCACTGATTTCTTTGCCCTTGCTAAAATCTATGTCTGCGGAATCGACCTGACTGATAAATTTATTCGCATCAGAGGCGACCTGTTGCACCTTTTCCAGATCCTTCTCAACCTTTGGCGCCATTTTATTCAACCGATCTTCGGCCTCTTTGAGAAATGCGGTCGTGTTATCAATTGTCTGCAAACCGTTTTTGGTTACTTCTTTTGCATCAGGCATTAATCCTTGGGCCTGATGAACAATTTCTTGTGCATGGTTTGCATCAGTCAAAGACTCATTTAACACCTTATGAATCTCCGGCAGTTTTTTCTCCATCGTAAAGATATAATCCTCAAATCGTTCAATATCAGGAAGACCTTCTTCCAGCTCTACGCCAATATCATTGAACATATCAAAAATAACACCGTTGACCGTGGAAATAAAATTACTGCTTACCTGATCAACAATCACGCTTGCGCCTTTCTCCGTGATTTTGGGCGAAATCGCATTGATTTTTTCGTTAACGTAATATTCGACAGAAGCTTTTTTAGGATTATCGTCCAAAACGGTTCCGAGTTTTTCCGAAAAATCTTTAGGAATCACAATTACAGCAAAATAATCCCCATACTCGACTTTATCCATCGCCTTATCCCGACTGACAAAGTGCCAATCCATGTCATTACTCTTCTTTAACGTCTTAACCAACTCGTCTCCAACATGAATCTCCTGATCTCTTACCGTTGCACCTGTATCTTCATTCACGATACCAATCGGGATTTGATCCGTCTGACCGTATGGATCCCACGAGGCTTTGATATTAAACCACGCGTATAAAGACGGCAAAATAATCAGTCCCCCGAGGATTATAGCCGCAACCCAATTTGTTCCAACATTCTTCATGTCCGTTCCAAAAATTTTAAAGATGTTTCTCATATTTTCAACCTCAATCCGAAAAATGAATCACCATTCAGTATTCCTGTTACAAATCAGTATTATATCAATTATGATTTGGTAATTCCATTTTTTTAAACAGCATTTATGATTTTCGCTATAAAGTGAAACTTCAATCAGGAATTTATTGGAAGTATATTCTCACCTTTCCTTCTTGAGTTACCCTCAAATCTTCAAGTGGGGATATTACTGCCCGTTAATGCGTGATGGAAATTTCAAAATGATTTTTCAGTGAGGCATATGAAATTTATTATTGGTTTTTCTATTCGATATCGTCTAAGAAGCGGGTTATGGTGGGGAAAAAGTCAAAGTCCGGTACTTCTGATTCACATATAACAAAGATATAATTCGAACTCCTATGAATATTTTACCATTTTTAAATAATTACAAGCTTTACCAATTTATTTATTGTATAATGGTGGGGACAGGTATGCAGGGTGGAATTTGGCGGGGGCTGCTTAGGGAAGCTTCTCGATCGGCGGCTTTTATCCCCTAGGAAAGGGGCTGAAGTGATTGATACCTGTAGATAGAGTGATTGAGTTGATGGTGATGTTTTCAACTCTTGTATTGTTAATTGTCAATAGCCGAGAAAAAAAGTAATCACCCCTGTCGATGCTGTGAAGGGATAATTACTTTCTTGGTCTTCCTAAACAAAGCCGCCGCGCCTTGCAGGACTTGTCAATAGTGAGTTGAGTTGCAAGTTGCCGCTTGCAACTCACCTTTTTATTCTATTCCAATCTTATTTAAAAAACAATGAAAACCGCAAACAATTTAAAATTGAGCTATTCTACCCAATATCTATATGTAAGACAATCATATCACAAAATGCCTGAATCCAACGTTGGATATAGGAAAGTTCATAAATATGCCAAAATACTGCTCCACGCATTCACTTTGCCGGTGAATGACTTCGTATAGCGACCAGGAATTGGACTTGTTGATGGTAATTTGATCACGTCAACATATTCCAAATTTACCCCACCGTAGAACTTTTTAAACGTGTTTAGCGATTTGGTGCCATTACAAGCAATCAATCGAATACTGGGATGTTGCTGGATAAGTTTGGGGATATCGTTTGGTTGTTCATCTGTAATTTTCGCATCCGAACTCCCCTTCCGATAGCAGGTTTTGATCGTATCCCATAATGCAATATCATGTTGTTTTACAAATTGAATTTTATCCTCATAAGTACTAAGTGGTGTCTGCCCGAATAAAGCGTAAAGGATGTCCCAAAAGTGGTTTCTTGGATTACCGTAATACTCCTGTTTTTCGAGTGACATTCCCCCTGGCATTGAGCCCAGAATCAGTACTTTGGGACACTTGGGAAGAATAGGATTCATGGAATGTAGTCGATCCATTCGTTATTCACCTTCATTTTTGAGCTTTTTTTCATCATACCAATTGGTGGGGAAAACGTAAATTGCAAATAACAAAATGGAAGTGACCCGTTGGAAGCAGGGGGTCCTTCCATATGCCGAACCCTAAGGCATTACCGTAAATTCAACAGTATATTAAACCCGAAAAAGAAAATTCCTACAACCGTGATCGCACCGCCGATGGTTGCGATTGGAAAAAAGATCGGACTTACGCCTAAAACAGCCAGGGCAATACCAATCATCATGATTGGCAGACCGATATTATGCAGCCAAAAATGCACCCTGGCAGCGGTAGTATGACCAAGATTAGGAAATAGGACATAAAAGACTCCAGCAAGTGCAAGGGACATCCAACCAAGCAAATTAACATGCACATGGACGGTTGCCAGGCTGAAAACATGCATCGAGGACATATACAGTCCAATCAAGATACCAATCATAAAATAGACAACAGCAATTTTAATTAATTTTATCCCCATGCTACGCCTCCTTTCTATAGGTATATAGTAATATTTATATGCTACAGTTAGTAAATATGCCCTTGAATCTTTTTACTATTTAGACTATATTCTTATTGTGCCTATTTACGATTTGGAGAAGGGAGGCTGACAATGAAGGCCATATTAATCGGCGGCGTTATTTTTTTCGGTAACCTTTATTTTAAACCGGGCCATGGAGCTTGACGGTGGTAGTTGGGTATGGAGCGCTTCATTAAGATTCTTATTCATGCTGCCCATGCTGCTGGTCATTGTTGGCTACCAGCGAAATGTAAAACCCGTGTTTCAACACATATGGAGACATCCAGTCCCATGGTTGCTTTGGAGCACAGTCGGATTTGGTCTGTTTTATGCACCACTAACCTTTGCCAGCATTTATGGTCCTGGTTGGCTTGTAGCAGCAACTTTTCAACTGACCATTATCGCCGGATCCCTACTCGTTCCCTTCCTAAGTAAAGAGAAGGTCAAGCAAACAATTCCAATACAACAAATCCTGATTTCACTAATCATTTTATTCGGCATTTTCGTTATGCAATTGGAACATGCAACGGTTGTACCATTCAAAAGTGTTCTGTTATGTGTGATTCCCTTAATTGTTTCCGCGTTTAGCTATCCACTCGGAAATCGAAAAATGATGCAGCTGGTGGATGGTGAGTTAAATACCTTCCAGCGGATTTTGGGGATGACGATTGCCAGTATGCCATTTTGGTTTATACTGTCCATTTACGGCATGATTTCGCATGGGTTGCCCAGTTCCGGCCAAATGTTACAAACGTTCATTGTAGCAGTATCCTCGGGAATTATTGCGACCGTTTTATTTTTTTATGCAACCGAACTGGTCCAACATGACAATCAAAAGCTGGCTGCAGTCGAAGCTACACAGTCTGGAGAGGTTATTTTTACTTTATTGGGAGAATTAGTCTTTTTGCATGCGCCATTACCACAGGTGTTTTCATTTGTTGGGATACTTCTGGTTGTGATAGGGATGATTTTACATAGCGTCATATCCGCATTGGAAAAACGCAAAAAGGTAGTAGCGTATCAAAATGTTTCAGGTAGTGGGGATTAATGAAATCAGGGAGGGATTCAAGGCGAATTGTCGGTGATAGTTATTTGATCAAGCTGGGTTTAGCTTGGTCATGAATGCATCCATTCTAAAAATTCCAATCGATTTCCAAAAGGATCATACAGATAAAAGCGATTGGCGCCCGGTAATGAATCATCCAATTGGGGTTCAACTCCCTTATTCCGTAAATATTGTTTCATTGCTTCGATATTTTTCACATGAAAAGCCGGATGTGCTTTCTTAGCTGCTCGAAAATTCTCCTCAACACCAACATGAACATGTACGGAACCAACTCGAAACCATGCTCCACCTCTTTTTCTTAAGGTTTGCGGTTTTTCTATTTCCTCAAACCCCAGTAAATCACGATAAAATTCGCGGGCAAGGTCTTCTTTGTTACTGGGTGCTGCAAGTTGAACATGGTCAATTTTTTCAATGTAAAAACTCATAGAAACTCCTCCCTTCTTGTATATTTAAATCCTAACATTTTTAATTGAAACCGGATAATACATAATTGTGATCAATGATGTAATGGTTTGCTTATAAGAGTAATCCGTTAACATCTCAATGTTGTCTGAGTAGCGAGATTCGGCGAAATACCTCTGTGTTCAATGATTTTTATCGAACAACGAAATTTGTCGTTTTTCAGCGAAACCATACAATTACTATTGTTTTAGGCATATTAAAAGACCAGCCCCACTTGAGGACTGGTCTGCCATATTCATATTCAACAGCCACAATTGCCGTAATTTCAATATAAAAAGTTTTAAACCACCACTCAACCAAGTGGGTGTTCGCAAAAGTCTTCCTGCCTTCCGCTCCATTCGGCGGCACGGCATTAGAACTTTTATTTAAAACTCCCTATTATTATCTTAGAGGTTAAAACTTATTATCATTACGCACAATGTAGCTTGTAAATATATAGTACATCGAAACTGCCAAGATTGCAATGGTATTTTTGCCCAGTTCATGATGACTCTGATTACAAACACACGCTTGCCACAATCACCCATTCTTCACAAATACCGCTCTTCAAACGAATTGTTTACGAAACACGACTTTCCGCATCTCAACGCACGGGCCTGAATCTTTGTTTTAAAAAAGTAATTCGTGTACTTCGTTAAGTTCTTTTACGCGTATATCGTTTTGGACGTTTTTGGCGTAATGAATTTCTCTATCCAAAATTCTATCCAGATAGACCATTTCATCGTCCGTTAATGCCTTAACAAATGCACCTTCACCCGAAAAGTGACGGGACTCGAGCTTTTTAATTATCTGCCGGCCCATATCATCTTCTGCGTAATTCGCTAATGACTCACGCAGATAATCTAATGTATGATCGATTGGTTTCACCTTCTATATTTTTGTATTGCGTTTTTTCGCCTTTTGTTCCAGCTGGGATTTCGGTCGCTGATTGGTAGTATCCTCCGTAAGTCCTTGTGGATTAACACTATTGGTTACGCGTTGTTTACTCCAATTATTTTCTTTTTCACTCATTGCAAACACCTCCATTTCTATTGTTTTCCGTCAGATAATCTTTATACACCCAAGCAAAAGGGATGAAGCGACATTGCCCCATCCCTGCAAATTATTGCGTTAAATCCTCATACTGTTCACGCAATGATCGTTTTAACACTTTCCCGCTTGGATTTTTTGGCAGTTGATCGGTAAACGCTACATACTTCGGAACTTTGAATGTGGATAGTCGTTCCTTACAAAATGAAATCACGTTCTCCTTGGCCAAGTTTGCTCCTTCTTTTGGAACAATAATGGCAGTGACCGCTTCAATCCAATATGCATCAGGGATACTGACGACTGCTACTTCGGAGACCCCGTCCATTTGATATATTGTCTCTTCTACTTCCCGACTTGAAACATTGACACCACCCGTATTGATCATATCTTTTTTCCGGTCAACAATCGTGACATACCCTTCCTCATCCATAACACCGAGATCACCACTGTGGAACCATCCATGACGAAATGCTTCACTCGTTTTCTCCGGATCGTGTAAATAGCCTTTCATCGCATGTGGTGTACGATGAACGATTTCGCCAATTTCGCCACGAGGTACCTCTACGTCTTGTTCATCCACAATTTTCGTTTGTACATTCAGCGTTGGTGTTCCGGCAGATCCCAGTTTGCGTAATTGGTCTTCGGGTTGAAGTGCGGTTGCCAGTGGTGCTACCTCAGTTTGTCCGTAAAAATTCCAAAACTTAGCATTTGGTAACCGTTCCGACAGTTCTTTTAAAACCTCCCGTGGCATGATCGCTGCCCCATAATAGCATTTTTCCAATGAAGATAAATCACGTTTGTCAAAATCCGGGTGACGCAGCAAAGCAATCCAAACTGTTGGTGGGGCGAATAACTGTGTAGCTTTCTTTTCCTCAATGGTTTTCATAATCAGCTTTGGGTCTGCCGCTCCCAGAATAATTCCAGTTGCTCCAACATATATGCTCGGCCCTAAAAATACATGCAACTGAGCACTATGATAAAGTGGCATTGCATGGATGGCCACATCGCGAGCCTCCATATTGCCGTCAATAATGCTTGAGACATATTCACTGATCAAACTTTTATGTGTTAACATGACCCCTTTTGGACGGGATTCCGTGCCACTGGTGTACAAGACATGGGCTAAGTCGTCATCATCAATATGTGCTTCAACAAAAGTTGCCGGCTGTCCTTCACGAATCTTGGCGATGGCTTCCCATGATGCAAGCTCCTTTGTCGTCTCAGGTACATCCATTACATAACGATGCTTTACATCCATGCCATATGCCGCCTGGTCAAGCACTGGCGCATATTCAATCGAAGCAATCAATCCGGTTACGTTGGCATGTTTCAGAATATATTGCACATCTTCTACGGAGAGCATATAGTTGATTGGGATCATCACAGCCCCGATTCGTGCCAGCGCAAAATTGACGACAACGAAATCCAGACTGTTTTTGGACATGACGGTAACCATCTCGTCCTTTTTCATTCCCCGTTGTAAAAAGGCATGGGCGCTCTGGTTTACCAAGTCATCTAATTCAGCAAACGTAACCTGCTTACCCTGATACATCATGGCTAATTTGTCCGGAGTCCGATCACGGGTCCTGACCAATAAATCACCTAATGTGTTTCGTCTTGCCTGTTGTAACGTGGAAGTAAATGCTTTGTTATCATTTGTAAACCCTTTCAAAATTATCACTCTCCCTTTTCGCGCGTTTTGATTTCTATCTCTTATTTTATTTTAGATAATTCAAAATAGAAACTTTTTATCGAGCAGGAGACCACAGTAATACGGCAAATGCTCTTTTTGCCTTTAACTTAATTGTGAACTTCAGCGATTTTGTTGTGAATTTCAGCTACTTTTTGTCGAATTCCAGCGAAACGGTGTCGAACTTCGGCGAAATCATGTCGATTTTCGGCAAAACGAGACACTGAGTAACCCAGCCACAAATAAAAGCAGCCACCCAATAGAGCGACTGCCTCTACGCTAAAAATAATGCACCATATATTAAAGCACCAAGAACCACATAGACGGGACTGACCCCGCGTTTTTCCAGCAAAATGTAACCAGCAACAATCAAAATAATCATATGTACCCAGCCAATTTCTACATACGAGTTATGGAAGAATTCAACTGTCATCACAGCAAGCAGTACTGCAATCGTCGGACGGATAATTTTTGTCAGCCGCTTTACCTTAGGCGATTCTTTATAGCGCATTAATAATCCTAGCAACGCGATCATCATTACCATAGACGGTGCTACTGAGGCAAATACGCCAACAGAAGCCCCGAGGATGCCGCCCACATCATAACCGATATAGGCCGCCAGTTTTGTCGCAATGGGACCCGGCAAACCATTACCAAGGGCAACCATTTCACTGAACTCCTGTGTGGTAAACCAATGATATCGGTCAACCACCTCATGTTCGAGTAGTGGAATCGTTGCCGGACCTCCACCATACCCCAGAATATTCGAGGTAAAATTCGCTAAAAATATTTTCCAGTAAATCATGATTGATCACCTTGCCTTTTTCGACTGGTGTCTTTGGAAAATAAAGCAAAGAGAATCAAGACAATGATCAGGATCGCAGGATGAATCCCCAATAATTCCATCACAACGACACTTACAACGGTGAGAATAATGGTTGCCACCCAGCCGAGTAATTTTTTTGCCTTTTTGATAAAATCCCAAGCCAAAACGCCAATCATCACCCCGGCGATCGGTAGCACACCTTTTGACATTCCTTGCACCCACGGGACATCCTTGTATTTATTTAATACGGTTAGTAATAGGATCATTAAAAAAGCAGTTGGCAGCACCGTGGCGATAATACACGTCATCAATCCCCAAAAACCTTTCAGCCGCCAGCCAATATAACCGGACAACTTGGTGTTAATCGGCCCTGGAAGTGTATTCGCAAGTGCCAGTATATCGGAAAACTCATCATCATCCATCCATTGATAGGTCTTGACCACTTCCTTATGCATCAGCGGGATTGCCGACAATCCACCACCATAGCCAAGCATCCCGGCGCGGAAAAAAGCAATAAACAAGTCCTTATGCAATCGATCATCTCCCAGCGTTCAAAACTATTTTTGTATTGTTTGAAGTTTCCTGCCTTATGTTATCGCACCAAATTGTCGGAAGCTTATCTTTGTATAGTTGATAAGTTACCCTAACCTATATTTACACTGTTTTAAACTTGCGCCAACAATTCGGTGAGTAGTCCTTCCTTTATTCAATAAGTTCGATTGCTTCATAATTTAAAATAATCTACAACGTAATCAATATATTCTTTATCGGTTAAGATAACACTAATTTCCTCTTTTGCATTCGATTGGGACGCGTCATTAGACAGCCAATTATGGGATCCAATAATCAAATACTGTTTATCAACAAGTAGTAGTTTAACATGTAAAGGAGGTCTGTATTCTAAACCACCTTTCAGCTTCTTTCTTAAATTAATTACAGCATTAACATAACTACTTTCATCAACAAATTTTTTATTCACATCCGTATGATAAATACTTTCTATTCTTTCTAATGTTGCACCCCGACGTTTGTTATAGCCAAAAATAATATGAATATCGTTTTCTTGTCCCATTGCATATGTCAATCCTCTATTAAACTGATCTCCATTAATAAGATTCGAAGCTAACCAAGGACTTATAATATCAATGCTTTTTTCGGATTTGGCCAGTGCATTTATCAATGTATAATAATGTGACTTGGCGCCGATAATTACATGATTAGGAAACTTTTCATACAAAAAGCTGCCAAATTCAGATGGTTTGTCAATTTTACTTGCTGCAAACATTTGAAAAACCTCAACCTTATATGTTGTGTCAGAAATATTCAGATCTGTATTAAATAAAGAAAATGCTGCCCCATATTTTTTTATCATATTTAACAGGGAGGACAGATAATTCCCACTTCTTAAGGCGGCTTCAAAATTTCCCACAAATATGAATTGCTCTTTCCCTCTTGTTATAGCTACATTCAGCAAATTAGGTTCGCCGCCAACAAACTCTATTAGCTTTTCATTTACAACAGAGGTAAATATAATATATTTTTTCTCTTGCCCTTGGAAAGCATGTACAGTTCCAATATCTACATCTTTTATTATCTTTTCGAGGTATTTCTTTTGGTTTTTAAATGGTGTGATAATCCCAATTTCATCTTTGATAGTCTCCCCATATCGTTCGATCATTTTTTTTACAATTTTACCGCATATGGTTGCTTCTTGCTTATTTACGTTGCTACTTTCCTGTTTTCCCCTGATGTCTATTCCTATAAGGTTATTACCAAACAACTTATCGTTATTGTCTTTCTTCACAATCTTTAACCTATTGTTGTATACTTTATGATTCGAAAACGCCGCAATTGCTGGTTCACAACGCCGGTGTTCTTCTAATATGATACCGACTCGCTGTTTATCCATTATTTCAAACACATCTGAATTTTGATCGGCATAATGCTGTGCGCTCTTTTTAGTTATATCAAATAAATTCCAGTTATCTTCCGGGATATTCGATTGTTCTATAATATTGTTCATCGTTGGCCTAACAGGTGCGATCTGCATAATATCTCCAACAACTAAAGCCCGCTTCACCCTATATAAGGGGCCGACTAAATAATGCGGCAAAACCTGCCCGGATTCATCTACCAGCAATAAATCAATGTAGCCTTCCAACATGTGAAAGTTTGTACTTTTAAATGAATGCAAAGTTGTTGTAACTACTGGAAAGCAAATGAAAAAAGTTTCCCATGCCACGCGAAGTTCATTTTCCTTTTTTGAATGGAATTTTTGCGTCTTACTATAAAAAGGTTGAAAGAGATAATCCTTACCAGAAATATATTCCAAATTATTCAAAATTTCCTCACGATGTTTCCAAATATAATGTTCAATTACTAGTAGGGATTGTTTAAATAATACATGCCGTTTTTTTGCGATGATGTCATTACTATGAATTAAATCGTAAACACTATCATATTTTTCCGGATCCAAATCTAATTTCAATTGTTGCACAAGTTGCTCTTTTACAAGTTCCAAACGTTTTAGTAATCTTATGTTAGCTTGTGTTTTATTCAGTTGTTCTTTTAACAAATCGTAATTTTCACTTATTTCGCTAAACTCTTTTTCTAAAGATTGAATATTATGTTGAATAGATAATACGGACTGCTTACACTTGTCCAGACGACTCTGTTTGTTAAAATAGGCACTGTCCAATTTTTCAATGCGCTCACGAATAAACAATTCAGATGGATAGTTCTTAAAAAACTTCTTTCGTTTGGGCAAAAAAGAAAGCCATTTTATTTTGCTATAAGAATGGAATTCTTCTAATGCACTATAATATTCTTTTTGTTTATTTTCTATTTCAAAAATATCCTTTTGCAACATTTCTTGTTCTTCTATTCTAGCAAAAGCATTGTTTTGATGACTTTCTACTTTTTGACTTATTTCATCCTGTTTATACCTTAGCTGTTCCATAGAAATGGACAATTGATCTTTCTGATGTTCCAATTGTTCTTGAGATCTGGATTGCCCATACTTTTTGTCCAAAAGTCCTTGATTCAGGCAATCCTTTGTTATTTGTAGATAGGTACTAATTGTTTGCTCTATGCTTTCCAAATCAGCTATTGTTTTGTTAAAGTTTGTTAAGGTTTGTTCTTCCTTATCTTCGTAATTTATCAAATCAGTACTTTTCAAACCATTGATTAATGGTTCCAAAATATTTCTTCTGAATTGATCAACATTACTTTTTTTACCTAGCCGAGCGCACATCAACCCTTTAATGGTTAAATCATCTTCCGCCATGTCCTTCACAAACTGGCTGAAATATGAAACCTCTGACATCAGCTCCTCACCTATGTTATCGACAGCTTTATTATTTGTGCTGGTAACTACAATAGAGTGATCATTCTTCCCTTTCATAGGCGATATGTACATCTTTCCATTGTCCGTTGGCTCCCATTTTTCATCCCAAATCCCAACTAATTGCTGTGCCTTCTTAACAATTGTATCTGCAATTATCTCTTTTAACAGGGTAGTCTTGCCTGTTCCAGGTGGTCCATTTACCGAGAGTAAGTGAGAATTGTTAAGCGCCCCAAGTATATGCCATTGTTTTTCATTGATAGAGTAAGCATCTGTATAACTTCCTAAATGAAAATGATTTTGCGGCTTTATTCTATCAAAAGGTACTGAATGGTTATTTCCTAATAAATAACTGTTTAAAGGATTTGAGTTTAACGTTGGTTCACCTTTATCTTTTAAATTCCTTTGCACCAGCTCAATTTCTGTTCTAAACGGCGGTTCATTAAATTTCTTAAAACTCTCTGTAGTAACAAAAACAGTTGATAATCTGGACCATCCTTCATATTTTTTAAATTCTCCAACGGCAGAAAACAAATTGGGAAATTCACCGTTAATAACGGTGATTGCGGAATACAGTGCCTCGTCCATCTTCTCTGGGACGTGTAAATTTTCAATTTGCCGTAATACTGACTCTATCTTTTCCCCGTATGCATGGGTTACTTCGCTTGTTGCAGTATTGGTAAAACAAGCAATATATAGTGATAATGCATTTAAATTGGCATGAATGGTTTTTACAGATATTTCACCATGCAATAAAGTGGCTTCAAATACAAAAAGTGGATGGTAGTTCTTATCCTTTTCCAAAACAGGATAACAAATATAACAACTCTGGTCGTCCACTATTTTACGTAATTCTATTATAAATTCTTTTTCAGTTTTATCATTTTTAAAATCTAATGCTGTACTTAGCAATTCTTCCTCATGTCTAGATATGATCTGTTTAATTATTTCATTAAGTTTTTTATCCTCTCGATACTCATTTTTCCTACATATGTGGCTTTTTTTACTATTTATTATTTCTGTTAAGTAATTTACTTTCTGTTGTAATAGCCCCTCTTCCAAACGTTCAGGATTTTCCAACACTTCAATTGAATAATCATAACCTTTTACATCGCGTAAACTGCTTTGCTGAAATTTAATTTCACTCTCGTAATTTTGAAAGTATTGTAAAATAGAATGGATATCCATGTAAGCACCCCACTTCTACACTTTGGTTTTAATTTTTATAATTCTGACTCTATTCTAACAGAACACCTGTATATAATGCAAAATTTCCCATTTTCAACTGATGTGCGCAAAACGTATAAAGATAATAACTTCAAAATTATCGCGATTTAGCCTATTTTTCATTCCAAAAGAGATTAAGGGTAAACTAAACGTTCATACCCTTACCACATCGTTTTCACGAATTTTCTTGTCCATGGAAATTTACCACCGGTACTTTTCTAAAAAACCGTTTAATTAAGATTGTTTCAACGGAATCCAATAAAGCTAAATGCTTAAAACTGCACACTAAAACCTTTAAATTCATGAATTCCTGTACCAAATCTAATTAGTTTTTTCTCTCTCAAAAACTTGACCGCTGATTTTACTTCATTTAAAATTTCAGGATCGAGCCCTACTGTATGATGTGAACCAAAAACCTTTGAGGCATTCGATAACCCTGCTATTTTCTCCAGTGAATTGACCAAATCAACAGGGTTTGTTGACGGATAAAAAGCATATATTGGTGTCTCATCATAAAGTAAATCTCCCGTAAACAAATATCGATTTGACTCATCAAAAATGGCTATATGCCCGGGAGAATGCCCTGGCGTATGATAGATAGTTAATATTCGATTCCCTAAATCAATTACATCACCGTCTTTTAATAAGCCTGTCGGTTCCCCTTGAAAAGGTTGATATGTATCGGGATTAAAGGTTTCCGGCACAGGTATTGTTATATCCCTGCTTATATTTTTTCTTATTTGATCGATGGACAAGCCACTGATTCCATTCACTAACCAATCTTGATCACCTTCATGAACATAAATTCTTTCAAATTCTCCATGACTTCCAATATGATCAACGTGAACATGGGTAGTAACGACATCAATCGGTAAGTCAGTCAATTGGTCTGTTATTCTTTTTATATGATCAATGCCAAGACCAGTATCAATCAGTGCCGCTTTTTCCTCTCCCAGTAATAAGAATGAATGCACTTTTTCCCAGTGCCCGTATTCACTAATCGCATATGTATTTTCATTGATTTGTTGAATGGTAAACCACGGATCCTCCATCATTAAACACTCCATTTTATTATTATATTGACGAAATTGAAATTCTTGTTCACAGAGAATTACTTCATCATGTTAACGGTTAACTGACCCTACGCAACTCTTATTAATCCTTTGCAAACAATTTAGCATTCGCATCCCTTAGTTGAATACCTTCACTAATTCCTTTTAACCATAGTAATAAAATCAGCAACATCAGTTTTGAACTTGTCTTGCTTTACAAATCCGATTTGTTCATATAAATGAATGGCTCTTTTATTAAACGTTGCGACTGATAACCTCATGGGAACTCCCGTGTAGTTTTCTTTTATATATTTAAGAATAAATGTCATAAAGTCATAGCCGTATCCTTTACCTGTATAATCAGGGTGCATACCTAGACCTATATCTACAAAGTTATCTTTATATACACCATAATTATTACCAACTGGTATTTGGGCCGATTTCCCTGTACATAGGAAGCCAAAGACCTCACCCTCATCGTCTGTTATAGCCCGATATGTACCAGCGAGAAATTCTCTCATCCCCTCTTCGTTTACTTCATTGTTATAAAAATCATAGGGGGGCTCATATTTCCAAGTAAGAATCTTTCTTGCTAAATCTTCGTCCATATTTTTAATGATTAAATTCATACTTTTCTTCTTTTCCTAACCAAAATCGCTTACTTCCGGCACGTTCATGTCGCACCACTTTTGATATAAAACACGGTTCTCACGACATCTTGATAATCCAAGAAAATCAAGAACAATTCCCCATCCACTTTAACGCATTAGCATAATGGGAAACTGTTCACCCTAAACGAACCTTATATAACCTTCCCCGGATTCAAAATACCTTTAGGATCGAGTGCTTGTTTAATCGCACGCATGACTTCCAATGAAGCGCCATGTTCTTTTTTCGCATATTTTCGTTTGCCGATCCCGACACCATGTTCACCTGTACAAGTACCACCACGAGCAAGGGCATAATTGACAATATGTTCGTTTACGATGTTCGCTTTATCAATATCGGTTTGATCATTTACATCAACCATTAACAAGATGTGGTAATTACCATCACCGACATGGCCGACAATTCCACCGTCAAGTCCCGATGTTTCTACTGCTTCACGGGCATCTTTTATTGCCCCCGCAAGCTCTGAAATCGGCACACAAACATCGGTTACCATTTGTTTCTTGCCGGGATTGCCGTGAATATAGGCGTATGCAACGTTATGTCTTGCTTCCCACAACCGGTTTCTGCCCGCCGTATCGGTTTCAAACTCAATATCCTGACAGTTATGATCCATCACAATCTCCCGGGTAAAATCGACATCCTGCTTAAGCCCTGCTTCATTTCCGTGAAATTCCAAAAAGACGGTTGGCACTTCCTGATATTCAGTCTCGCTAAACCAGTTCATTTGTTTAATCGATTGGGCATCCGCCAGTTCGACCCGGGCAATCGGTACACCTGCCTGTAAAATGGCAGTGACCGCTTCTACTGCATCATCAACACTGTGAAAGGAAGCCCTGGCTGCCATCGTATATTCCGGAATACCATAAACCCGTAATGTTAATTCGGTAAAACAGCCAAGTGTTCCTTCAGATCCAACGAAAAGACCATTTAAATGATAACCAGATGAAGATTTCGCTGCCAGATTGCCTGTATGAATGATCGATCCATCGGCGAGAACCACTTCCATATCGCGGACCTGATCACGCATAATCCCATATCGGACAGCCGTTGTGCCACTGGCATTTGTTGCCGCCATCCCGCCAAGCGTGGCATCAGCGCCAGGGTCAACAGAAAAAAACATGCCATACTTTTTTAGTTCCTTATCAAGCTGTGAACGGGTAACACCAGGCTGCACTTTGACAAGAAAGTCATTTTCCCTTATTTCCAAAACCTTGTTCATCAAGGAAAAATCCACAACAATGCTCGATTCATAGGGAATAACATTTCCTTCCAGGCTGGATGCAACACCAAATGGGACAACTGTCTGCTCGTACTTGTTTGCCAGTTTAATAACGCGACTCACTTCCTCGGCCGTTTCCGGAAAAACAACAACTTCAGGCAAATGTGGTGTATGATAGGATTCATCACTGCTATGCTGTTCCAATACGGTTTCATTTTTCGTCACGCGATCCGGTGCAAGTTCCTGCTGTAATTCTTCCATTAAATTCATATGTAATCTCCCCTTTAATTTGGAAAAACGAAAAAGCTTTTTATCAGTATGACTTTTTCGAACTATAATACTATTATACTATCACAGTTTTTCCAATGATAAAAAACAAAGGTGCAAGCGTCCGGTTAGCGGCGTACAAACTGGAAGGGTTCTGACGAGATAAAGGAAACATGCCCCTGCAAAAGGGGTATGCCGACGTTGGCCGCAAAGGCCGTTCTTAGTCGGCCTTCCTTTAACTTACGAACCGATGTTGACTTATCGTAGGAAGAAACCTGAAGTTTGCTAGCCGCTGGGCGCTGGAGCCGGACGGGGCCTATTCTGGCATAAGCAGAACAGAGCCTGAATTTTTGTTCTGCTTAATTTCTAAATTACAGCAAAGTTTCTAAATCGGATATTCGCCCAAAATCCTGGTTTCCTGTACCGTCCCGGGTTTAAATGAATATAGTGACATTGACTAGTTTAAAGGGAGGAACATAAATCAATGGAATCATCAGAGCGCAATCGGCCAAAGCATCTCGCTTGGCATGAAACACTGGAAGTACATGAACTTGTTGCCTTTCAATCAATTGGGTTAATGAAATTGAAACATGCGATAGGAGAAGTAAGTGATGACATGCTGCGGAATCTTTATCTGCAATGCATTAAGGATATGGAAAATAACTTGAAGGAACTGACTCAATTTTATTCCTTGGCACCTTGTGAAACAGAGGAAGATGAAGAGGATTTTCGCAATCTTGGGGACGGTTTTTATGCTGGCGACCTATTAGTATTAACAAAAAGTTGTGTCAAGAATTATGGTGCCTCCATCACTGAAATAGCTACCCCTGTGTTACGAGATACATTAAATAAACATTTGCAAAAAGCGATTGAAACACACGGGAATGTCTTTGCCTATATGTTTGAGAGGGGTGAATATCCGGCATATGATTTGAAAAAACTGTTGCAGAATGATTTAAAGAATGCAAATAAAGCCTTGAAAATGGAATATAAATAGCTCTTCCGGATAACAGCAAAAGCTGGCGAATCAACCCATTTTTAAAAGTGTGATGTGATAAGACCTATGTCGAATATACGATAAAAACGGTCCAGCATGGGTGACGGACCGTTTTCCTATTTACATATGTGAGAAATTAATTCGTCTTGGTTGTTTGGATCGTTTCATCCTCGGTGTCTTATACCCATGCTCAAAAATCCGGCCTTTTTCCATTTTACAGTGGGCAAGTAGTGAGTCCAGCAGACCACCATGCTGATCAACTGCCTGTTGAAAAATTTTTGCCGCGACCCGAGCATCCTCCAAAGCGTGGTGATGTTCAAACGTAATCCCGTGATGAACAGCGACTGTATTCAATTTATGATTCATTAGTTCCGGCCATACCCTTCTGGAAATATTTGCAGTACATAAATAATCCATTGACGGATATGGCATGTTAAAGTAATCCAGCGTATTACGGATTACGCTCATATCAAAACTGGCATTATGGGCGATCACCAGATGATCAGTAAGGTATTCGTTTAGAGTTGGCCAAATTTCCGCAAATGTTGGCTGGTTTTCAACATCACGACTTGTAATTCCATGTACTTCAATATTGAATGAATTAAATTGCATCAACGGATTGATTAACGTATAGTATTCATCGATAATCTCATGTTCATTGGCAACCACAATCCCAACCGCGCACGGACTATGCCGTTTCGCATTCGCCGTTTCAAAATCAATCGACGTAAATATCATATGTACCTCCCCTTTGCCTTCATCATATCACAAAACCCTAAGAGTGCGCGTCTAACTTTGCTCACTTATCTGGCTAATTGCGGTGTGGAAAGCTTTCCCTGCATGAACTCTCAATAAGGATCCCAAATGTAGTTTCATTTTATCGGCGGTTTTGATATCGGCGATTTTCACTAATTTTATGGCGGATTGGTGAAATTCATCGGTGATTCCCAAAATTTTCAGGAATGGTATCAATGCTGAAACAAACTTGCCCAACATCGATAGCTATCCCTTTGCACTTTTTCAGCGTAGTTTTATTGTCTGTCTTGCTTGACTTTTCAACCGGAAAATTGTATTGTATGGATTAATATTTAAAATTATATAATTGTTTCTTATCCAGAGAGGTGGAGGGACTGGCCCTTGGAAACCTCGGCAACAGACTTGCGGAATTACAATCCCAGGTACTGTGCCAATTCCAGAAGCGTGATGCTTGAAGATAAGAAGAGTGCCAACGATAATGCAACAGTCTCTTCTTATCTTTAAGTAGAGACTGTTTTTATTCTTTACCAGGAGATGATGAGATGACTAAGAGAAGTATTGAAACAAGATTAGCACAACTGGGAAACAACAGTGATGCGTCTACAGGGGCTATTAATCCGCCTATTTATCTGTCAACCGCCTATAAACATCGGGGGCTTAACCAGTCAACCGGGTATGATTACACCCGGACAAAAAATCCGACCCGCTATCTATTGGAAGAAGGTATCGCCAATCTGGAAGCGGGTGATCAGGGGTATGCCTGTAGTTCCGGAATGGCAGCAATTCAGCTAGTGTTTTCGCTGTTTCATTCCGGTGATGAACTCATTGCAACTGAAGATATCTATGGCGGTACATACCGGCTGCTCGATCATTATGCCGATCACTATCAGATTCAGACGTCTTATAGTGATTTTACCGACCTGGGCCAAACCGAGAGTCTCATCACGAACAACACGAAGGCGATTTTAATTGAAACACCGACCAATCCATTGATGCAGGAAGTTGATATCAAACAGATTGCCAAGCTAGCGAAAAAGCATCAGCTATTATTAATTGTGGACAATACATTTCTCACCCCGTACTTACAACGCCCATTGGAGCTGGGGGCAGATATTGTGATTCATAGTGCGACCAAATATATCGGCGGGCATAATGATGTGTTGGCCGGATTGGTGGCAGCAAAGGGTAACGAGCTTTGTGAACAATTAGCAACCATTCACAATGCCTCAGGGGCGGTGCTTTCCCCATTTGATTCATGGTTATTAATACGCGGGTTAAAAACTCTTTCGCTAAGGATGGAAAAACATCAGCAAAATGCCAGGGACATTGCTCATTTTTTACGCGAACAGGATGAAGTAGTGGATGTGCTTTACCCTGGTAAAGGTGGTATGCTATCGTTCCGTCTCCAACAAAGTGACTGGGTGGATCCTTTTTTACAGCAATTACAATTAATCACATTTGCCGAAAGTCTAGGAGGTGTGGAAAGTTTTATTACCTATCCGGCAACACAAACCCATGCCGACATACCGATTGAAGAGCGGGTGAAGCGAGGTGTAGACGATCGGTTATTACGTTTCTCTGTTGGGATTGAACAGGCAGATGACTTAAAGCAGGATTTAAAACAAGCATTATCCGCTTTAGTCAAAGAACCGCAACTTGGATAAAGAGAAATTTCTTTCGGTTCTGGTTTTCTCTTAAAATAGGACAGACGGATCCTATCATCAGTTAATACAGAATAAAATTAACAGCCTGCAAACATTGGGTGCAGGCTGTTTTTATATTGGCGTTTATCCAGTCAGGCAAGCAAACATTAGACTGGCGGTAGTTATTTTTTTAATAATCTCACGCTTTACTCTTCAATAAAACTCTTGTCAACGAAGGCACTAAAATCCGGTTGTTCCTTAAGAAACTGCAAATCGAAGGAAGAATCCCCAAATTCCTGAATCGTATCTTCATCAACGTCATACACGAAATTCGTGCGTTTCCAGGCGCTTTCCATCACATCACGTTCCATTTTTTGTCCGGTAATGTCATCAATACTTTGAATGGTTATATCAATCGCTTCGTCCTGATGCTCATTAATATAATCAATAGAAGCTTTATGGGCATCAACCATTTTTTGTACCAATTCCGGATTTTCTTCTTTCAATTCAGAACTAGTTACAAACACTGCGGCCGGTAATGTTTCTCCAAACGATACTTCATCGAAATCAAGTAGAACATTTGCCTCTTCCTTCAGTTCCAACATTGATCCCCATGGTTCCGGAGCTGCGGCAATGTCAACTTCCCCTTTCTCAAACATCGTCGTATATTGGGCTGGTTTGCCAGTAACATGTTTCATCTGGCCGCCAGTTCGGTTTGAGGTAATCCCCGCTTCCTTCATATAGGTTTCATACTGGACATCATGTGTACAACCTATACCCGGAGTAATAAATGTAGCGTCCTTAATATCATCTACGGTCTTGATGCCACTGTCTTTTCGGGATAAAACGACGGTTCCACCAGTCGATGAACCTGCAACTACCTCGACGTCCACTCCGGAAATGTAATTATTCATTGCCGGTCCCGGTCCAACAAGCCCGCCTTGGATTTCCCCGGCTGCCAGTGCGGTCATAAATTCTCCACCATCCGGAAATGTCTGGTATTCTACATCCACATCATCACCAAGTTGTTTTTCATATAGCTGTTTTTCAATAGCAACCATTGCCGGTGCGTGATTTAAGTTTGGAAAATAACCGATGACAATTTTCTGTTTATCACCAGAAGATCCAGATGCAGAGGAATTGCCGCCGCATGCACTTAATAACAATAAAAACGCCCCAATGACGAAAACAGTTAACGTCTTTCTCATTTAAAGTCCCCTCTCTTTGTGTGGTTATCATGTTTTTTCGATGTTCATCCTAAAATCTATTATGCTGCTTTTTCCAACCCCCATCGTTTTAGTACTTTGTTTTCAATCCGCTGAAATAGCAGCTGATCCGCTACTGAGCCAATGATGCCAATAATAATGATAATACCAATAACCAAACTCATATTATTGAAATCAGATGCGTAGGAAAGGGTATATCCCAATCCGGGACCAGTACTTAATAGTTCGGCTGCCATTAATGCCCGCCAGCTGAATGCCCAGGCCAGGCGAACACCGGTTACGGCATGCGGGATCGATGCTGGTACAACAACTTTTAAAAATAAATCGAAGCCACTTGATCCCATCGTTCGTGCTGCTTGTAAATAGATGGGCGATACGTTTTTTACACCAGTTCGCATATTCATCGTCATCACAAAGGTTCCACCAATAACAACGACAAAAATAATCGATGTCTCCCCAAAGCCAAACCAGATAATCGCAAGCGGTACCCAGACAATACTAGGAACACTTTGGAGCGCCAAAATCATCGTGCCTAGGGTTTCATCTGCTGTTCTCACTGTTGCAAGCAGGAATCCAAGCCCGGCGCCGATTAGAATCGAGATGATCAGGCCGATGAATAAATGCCGAAAACTTGCCAATAAATCATAGACAAGCGTCATATCTAGTAATCCTGAATAGATAGCATTGAATACAGAAAGCGGACTTGGTATCATCGATTCAGGCCAAATGCCAAGAAGGACAATTCCCTGCCAAATGAAAAGGAGTAGAACAAAAAAGATGATTCGTTTAAAAACTACCGGCATAATCAAGTTCCTCCCGTATGACCTGGTCAATTTCAGTCTTCAAAATCCTCATGATTTTCTTTTCCCATTTCGCCATATCCTCCTGTCGTCTCGGGCGGTCAAGCTTGATCTGAAAGTCTTCAATCATCCTTCCCGGTCTTGCTCCCATCACCAGCACCCGGTCAGACAGTTTAATCGCTTCCCGGATACTATGGGTCACAAAAATAACCGTTTTTTTCGTTTCCAGCCAAATTTTTTCGACCTCGTCTTGCAAGACACTTCTCGTTTGCTCATCCAATGCAGCGAACGGTTCATCCATTAACAAAATTTGCGGATTCATGGCCAATACTCTGGCAATCGCCACACGCTGCTGCATTCCGCCAGAAAGTTCGTGTGGATAATGATCGGGAAATTTGCTGAGCTGTACCATTTGCAAATATTTATTCGCGATTTGCGATTGCTCCTGTTTAGCGAATTTTTTTCGTAACGGGAACATGACATTCTCTTTGACACTTAGCCAGGGAAATAAAGCTGCCTCCTGAAACACCATCCCCCGATTCGGATCTGGTCCAATAATATTGTTCTTATCCAGGAAAATCGACCCTGATGTAGGTGTTTGCAGTCCGGCGATCAATGACAACAATGTCGACTTGCCACACCCGGACGGTCCGAGTAAAGAGACAAATTCTCCTTCATTGATGGTCAGTTGAATATTGTTTAATACAAGTAATGGTTCATTTTGTTTTTTTTGAAATTGTTTGGATACCCCATCGACATGTAATTCCACCCTGTAATGCCCCCCCCTTTTTATATAGTTTATAATTCTGATAAAATTAGTATGTTTAATGAGAATTAAAATGATTGTAGCATGGTTTTTATATTTTTCCAATAGGTGACTCGCCTATTTTTCAAAAAAACAGATAAAAATACTGTGAATTTGCTTGAAAAATTGATATTATAGAGTAAACCACTAGGAATTAAAGGGACAAGGAAATGATTCGGATCTTATCGTCAAGGCAACAGTTCGATTGAAATGCTGTTATTGATCGAGTGTGCACCTGGCTCGATCGAGTTTTATATGCTCTCGATCAACTTTGCATCTGGGTCGATCAACTTCACACCCAGGTCGATCAACTTTCATGCGCTATCGATCAACTTCGCACCCAGGTCGATCAACTTTCATGTGTTCTCGATCAACTTTGCATTTGGTTCGATCAATGTAAAGCGTATTTTTTCAGTGATCCCGAAAAGTTCTTCTTCTTAGCACATTGTGTAACTAGCTTGAATTTCAACCATACTAATTCTAGCTTTGATGACTCGGTACTACTGGTGGATGAACCACTCAGCAGTTACATGCCAACAAAAATTTATGGATAAGGGAGTGACTTATGAATGAAAATCGCACAGGATATGACACAATTAATTGGGGATACACCCGTTGTGAAATTAAATAAAATTGTTCCTGAGGATGCAGCAGATGTCTACGTGAAATTGGAACAGTTTAACCCAAGTAAAAGCGTTAAGGACCGGGCAGCGTATAATATGATTAAAGTTGCGGAGGATAAAGGTACCCTGAAGCCTGGAGCAACCATTATTGAACCAACCAGTGGCAACACGGGAATCGGCCTGGCCATGAATGCCGCGGCAAAAGGATATAAGGCCATTATGGTTATGCCGGATAACAGTACCGCAGAGCGAAAAAATATCTTGAAAGCGTACGGAGCCGAGGTAGTCCTCACCCCTAGCGAAGAAAAGATGCCCGGTTGCATTAAAAAGGCTCTGGAACTACAAAAGGAAATTCCGGGAAGCTTTATTCCACAGCAATTTGAAAATGAAGCAAACGCCGATATTCACCGGACAACTACAGCGCTGGAAATTTACGAACAAATGAATGGCAAACTCGATGCATTTGTTTGTACAGCAGGAACCGGTGGAACAATTACCGGTACCGGGGAAGTTTTGAAAGAAAAAATTCCCGGGCTGACAATCACTGTTGCAGAACCTAAGGGATCCCCTGTCCTGTCGGGTGGCAAACCAGGCAAACATAAACTGGTTGGCACAAGCCCCGGATTTGTGCCGAATATCTTAAACACCGACATCTATGACGAAATTATGCAAATCGAGGACGAAGATGCCGTTAACATGTACCGTCAATTACCGCAACAGGAAGGGATTTTTATCGGTCTGTCCGGATCTGCTGCGGTGTATGCAGCCATTGAAGTTGCCAAACG
The DNA here is from genome assembly GCF_027186265.1 of Lentibacillus daqui. Lineage (NCBI taxonomy): Bacteria > Bacillati > Bacillota > Bacilli > Caryophanales > Bacillaceae > Lentibacillus > Lentibacillus daqui. The sequence continues at coordinate 2,653,221 of NZ_CP114176.1, forward strand.
ATTAGGCAATGGAAAAAAAGTACTATCCATGGCGCCTGACAGCGGTGAACGTTACCTGAGCATGGACTTGATTTAATTAGGAATAGGGGCGTTCTTCTGTCCAAGCCAAAGGGAGAGCAAATGTTTATCGGCGATTTTTTTATCGTTTATCAACAATTCAACTACATTTATCAGCGGTTTTTGCGATTTTATCGACGAATAGGCGGTTTTCCAATTTATGGTGGGCGTCGAACCTGTCCTCGTGTCCCATTTTCGCTTGACATTTGATTAAGTTGCCCGTATAGTATGTATTAATAATTGAATAAATATTTGAATTTATTCTTATCCAGAGAGGTGGAGGGACTGGCCCTGGGAAACCTCAGCAACAGGCGTATGTACTGTGCTAATTCCAGAAGCGTAATGCTTGAAGATAAGAAATGCTTAAACACACGGTGCCAAGCCTCTTCTTATCGACAGTAAGAAGAGGCTTTTTGCTACCATATAATTTAAAATCCAAGTATACAGGGAGGAAAACAAAATGACGAAGCGTAGTTTGGAACAACGGTTAAAAGAAGGTACGGTTATTGCCGGGGAAGGATATTTATTTGAACTGGAGCGCAGGGGATATCTGCAGGCGGGCTCGTTCGTTCCAGAAGTCGCACTGGATAATCCAGAGGCATTAAAACAAGCTTACCGCGATTTTATGAATGCGGGATCAGATGTGGTACTGGCTTTTACATATAATGCCCACCGTGAGAAAATGCGCATTATAGGTAAAGAAGATTTGTTGGAGCCATTAAACCGGAGTGCTATCCGTCTGGCAAAAGAGGTCGCCAAGGAACATCCGGTTGAAGAGGCGCTTGTCGCCGGAAATATTTCCAACACGAATATCTTTGACCCGAAAAATCCCGAGTCAAAGGAACTAGTCCGCAGCATGTTTGCGGAAATGGTAACTTGGTGCAAACAAGAAGGAGTTGACTTCATTAATGGTGAAACATTTTATTATTACGAGGAAGCACTGATTGCATTGGAAGAAATCACTAAACAGGGCTTACCGGCTGTTATCACCTTTGGATTAATGGGCGAAAATATCTTGCGGGATGGCTACACGGTGGAAGAGGCCTGCAAACTTCTTTCCGAAAAAGGTGCACTCGTCGTTGGGATGAATTGTTTCCGTGGACCAAATACGATGCAGCCATACCTTGCCAACATCCGTCATAACGTTGATGGATATGTTGGAGGACTACCAATCCCATACCGGACGACTGATGAACATCCGACCTTCTTTAACTTGCCAGATGGTGGGTGCAGTTGCCACTTACCATTAGAAACAACTTTCCCAACAGCACTTGACCCGCTCTATCATAATCGATATGAACTGGCGGAATGGGCCAAAGAGGCAAAAAGCATCGGCATCAATTATATTGGTTTATGCTGTGGAGCTTCTCCTGCCATGTTGCGGGCAGTAGCGGAGGCAGCTGGCGTGGAAACCGTTAATTCCAAGTACTCCCCTAATATGGAAAAACACTTTTTATTTGGGAATGATGAGACATTGAAGAAGCATAATTTGGATTATCGGTTAAAAGCTTAACGAAAACTGAAAAATGTGAAAGGTCAGCCCCTCCCCGATTGGTGAGGACGGGCTGACCCTATTTCATCATTTAATATGCGTGGTAATGGTAGTTATTTTATTTTCGCACCTGTCCATTCCCATAAATATAAAATTTACTTGATGTCAATGCACGCAATCCCATTGGTCCACGCGCATGCAGCTTTTGTGTGCTAATACCGATCTCCGCTCCATAGCCAAATTCAGCACCATCGGTAAATCTGGTCGAGGCATTATGATAAACAGCAGCTGCATCAACCAGCTGTAAAAATTGCTTGGCATGCTCGTTATCTTCCGTAATGATCGCCTCCGAATGTTTCGTGCCATAATGATTAATATGCTCAATCGCTGCTGTACATGAGTCAACCTGGTTCACACTGATACAAAGGCCAAGATATTCCGTATACCAGTCTTCTTCAGTTGCCGGTTTTGCTTGGGAAAAGGCTGCACATACCGCTTCATCCCCATGGATCTCCACACCATTTTCAGCCAGCTTTTCTAACAGGCTTACACCGTTTTGCTTCAGCCACTTTTCATGAATGATTAGTGATTCAATCGCGTTACAAACGGATGGGCGTTGTAGCTTGGCATTTAAGACAATCGCTTCAGCCATCTTAGGGTCAGCTGCTTCGTCAATATAAATATGACAGTTACCAGCACCAGTTTCGATGACTGGTACAGTGGATTCACGTACAACGGTATCAATTAAATTCTTACCGCCGCGAGGGATTAGCACATCCAGGTAATCATTTAAATGGAACAATTCTTTGGCTGTTTCCCTGCTTGTGTCCTCAATTAACTGTACCGCATCAACGGGCAAAGCACTGTTGGCAAGCGCATGGCGAATGACTGCAACAAGTGCCTGATTGGAAAATTTAGCGGAAGAACTTCCTCTTAGAATGACAGCATTTCCGGTTTTTAACGCCAGGGTTGCGGCATCGACCGTTACATTTGGTCTTGCTTCATAAATCATCCCGACGACACCGATCGGAACGGATTTCTTTTGCAGTTGCAGACCGTTTTCTTTTTCAATGATCTCCAGCGTTTCTCCAAGCGGATCTTTTTGTAACACTAATTGCCGGATGGCCTGTGCCATATCGTTTACTCTGGCTTCATTTAGCATGATTCGATCAAGAATGGCATCAGACAACCCTTTTTCTTTCCCTTGTTCAATATCTCGTTCATTTTCCACCAGGATGACCGACTTTTCACCCAAAAGCTGATCGGCAATTAATTCCAACGCTTGATTCCGTTCTTCAGTCGTTGTACCTGTCAATGCAAAACTTGCTTTTTTGGCAGATTGCCCTTTTTGCCTAACCTCATTCACAAAATCCCCTCCCCTATTTTTGGTGTCTTGACCCAGCCATCACGATGAATCACCTCGACAAATGGCACAATGGATGTCTTTCCTTCAATGACTTGTTGCAGTTCTTCGGATGAACAGTTTACCTCGCCTTTTCCGAGCAAACCTCTGGAACCATAGACCTCTACCACATTTCCTTTTTGAAACGATCCGCTCAACTTGAAGACTCCAGCAGGCAATAAACTTTTTCCGTGAAAGAGAATCGCTTCTTCGGCTCCCTGGTCAACGTAAATGTTTCCCACTGCTTCCGAGTGCAAGGCAATCCATTGTTTTCTTGTGTTGATCGATCTTACGGAATGACTGGTAACATAGGTGCCATCCCCATTTCCATCTAACACTTCCAGCAGTTTGTTTTTGCCTGCTCCCCGGCCAATAAACACGGGGACACCGAGTGAAGTTGCTGTTTTCGCTGCTAGCAGTTTGGATCTCATTCCACCCGTCCCCACGTTGGATCCTGCTTCACCGGCATTGGCTAACATACCCTCAGTAATCGTATCCAGCATATCAACGCGTTTCGCTTGGAAATTGGTGTTTGGATTGGCATCATAAAGCCCGTTAATATCGGTCAAAATCATTAACTGATCAGCATGTACAAAGCCACTGACAAGTGCGGATAACATATCATTATCACCAAAGGTCAATTCTTCTGCCGATACCGAGTCATTCTCATTAATAATTGGTACCATCCCTCGCTCCAACAGTTCTTCCATCGTTGCGAAGGCATTCCTGTAACGCTCCCGGCTGGAGAAATCACTGCGGGTTAGTAAAATTTGTGCCGGTGTCAGGTGATAGTGAGCAAATCTTTCCATATAGGATTGGATTAACAGACTTTGCCCAACTGCTGCTGCCGCTTGTTTCCCTTTGATCGTCACTGGTCTTGTGAGATAACCCAATCCGGAAAAACCTGCCGCGATTGCTCCGGATGAGACAAGTATTACCTCGTGACCAGCTTTTCTAAGTGCAGCAATGGCGGCCACATGATCAGCCAATTTTTCATGATCAATTTGCCCTTTATTATTGGTTAACGAACTACTGCCAATTTTTACGACAATACGTTTTTTGCTCATTCTATTACACCTACCCTTGAACATCCTTTTTTGGAATACAAAAAACCCTCCCATCCTTAAAAAATAAAAGGACGAAAGAGTTTATACTTCCGCGGTACCACCCATTTTGAATGTTTGCACATCCCGCTTTTCTTCAATAACGCTGAAGGGGGCGCCCATGGATTAGATGGGACTCGGAAGGCAGGTTCTATGACTTGACGGTGACGAAATCTCCCAGCTTATCAATCTCGCTCTCTAACACCCCAGAGGTCATATACTAATCCTTCGTTGACGTTCTTTATTATTGTTTCTATTATGAACAGGAACCTTCTCCATGTCAAGAGTAGGACGCAATGTTCTTCATATTCCCACTAATCCTGATCAACGACCTCATTTTCCATCTTCCCGATCTGATCAATTTCCAAGGTTACCACGTCCCCTGCTTTAAGAAATTGTGGCGGATCCATCGCAACCCCGACGCCATTCGGTGTACCCGTCATAATGATATCCCCCGGTTCCAATGTAATAAAATCGCTGATAAACTCAAGCAAAAACGGAATATCAAAAATTAGTTTGTTTGTATTAGAATCTTGACGTTTTTCGCCATTCACAAACGAGCGAATAGACAGGTTATGCGGATCACGAATGTCGTCCGCAGTTACCACCCATGGTCCGATTGGTGTGCTTCGATCATGTGTCTTACCCTGCAGCCATTGTGGGGTTCGTTTTTGCAGATCCCGTGCTGACGTATCATTGCCAATTGTGTACCCCGCCACATAATCCAGGGCTTCTGCTTTCGTAATCTGTGATGCTTCCTTTCCAATCACAACCGCTAATTCCACCTCATAATCCAGTTTATTGGTAACCTTGGCCTTTTCAATTGCGTCTTCAGGGCCAATTAATGCATTTGGAAATTTCGCAAACAAGACCGGAATCTCCGGGATATCACTTTTCATTTCCGCTGCATGATCCGCATAATTTTTGCCAACGCAAATAATTTTGGACGGTTGGGAAATCGGTGTACCTAAGTTCACTTCTTGTCGATCATATAACTTCATCTCATCTGTATGTACGGATATATACTCATAGGCCTTTCGCGCTTGATTCAATGTAAATTCACCCATGGAAAAAAAGTCATTCGGATCGGCGGGAAGCAGGTTTTCCAATACCCTCAGTCTGCCATAATCATGATTGGATTGTAATAACGCCCGCAATCCTTCCTGTAAGTCTGCTACTCTGCCATCAATCATACAACCGATTCGATACGCACCTGGTTTGTTGTTAAACTTATAGCTTACTAATTTCATTTCAACCACCTCGTTAATTATTTACGATATTCAGTTTGGCACGCGTCACCCGCATCAAAATGGACATGGTTAAGGATCAGCCTTTATACTAGTATTAAAAATAATGGAGGTAAAAATAATGGAAAACTGGGAACGGCAAGTGGCCCGGATTTTAGGAGTGCCAACTACCGATATCATGGAAAATTATTATGGAAAAAACCAAGCCAATGCATTACAGGTCAACGAAGAACAGCTTCTTACATTCTATGATTATTTACGTGACGAACTGGCCTTTCCTTTTGCGGCAACTTATCAAACAAACGGCGTGTCAACTCAAACTTCTGCAATTACCTGTATCAAGCTGGAACCGGAAATACAGGTAGATGTTTCGTACGGGATCAGGATAGAATGTGAAAAAGAAGGAGAAAAACTGATCCTGCCATTGACTGCGATCATCGCGGATAAGAAAGATACGAATTATTCTCCAATTCAGCTTTATCAAACATGGGTGCAGAAATACAAGTAAAAGGTTAGCCTGCTTGCCAAGTATCCTCTTTACTAGCCCCAATGTGAAAAACCATTTCTTCACCCTGTTGTACCTGTTCTACTTTGCCAATTGATTCCAAATAGATTAGCCGGGTTAGAATCGCCATAAAGGAACTCATTTCGAGACCCGGGGCAATCGTTCCATATACTTCATCACATACTTGCTGTGCCGTTCGATACTGTTTGGTTTCCATAATTTTCAATACTTGTTCCAGTCGATGATCATGCCGATCCCTAATCTCATTTACCCGGCCCTGGAACCGGTCAATGGTTTCACCATGTCCGGGCAGCGCAATATTAGTTGGGTAGCCGGCCATCAGCTTTAATGATTGGTAGTAGTCATGAAGCGGATTTTCTTCCCTGCCTGCCCACAAACCAATAACCGGGGAAACATGTTGTAGGACATGATCACCAACAAACATGATTTGACTGTCCGGCTGATAAAAACAGAAATGATCTGGTGCGTGCCCTGGCGTCCAAATCGCTTCATATTTTTTATTACCTAATTGAAGGTGCTGACGGTTTCTATAGATCCCATCCGGTTCAAAATCGTAAATAAATGAATGATCTGCTTGTCTGGCAGGCTTGGGTCCTCCATGTTTTTGGACTAAATGAATCAACCGTTCGTTTGCATCAATTGTACAAAAATACTGCATTTCCTGATACCCAAGATCAGATACAAATACAGGCACACCAACCTGTTGTTGAAACCACTTCGCCAGACCGATATGATCCTGGTGGGTATGCGTTAATACGACTTTGTTGATCTTGATCCCTGTTGCCAACACCTGATTCCAAATATTTAACGCTTCCTGTGCATATACGCCTGTATCAATTACCGTATAGCCATTATCCCCCTCCAGCAAATAACAGTTGACTTCCCCCATACCTCCCGGGAAACGAACGACTAATTTTTTTATCCCTTCCGCAACTTGCTCCAACATGTCACTTTCCCCTTCTATTTACTCAAAATTTCTAAATTATAATAAGTTTACCCGTTAATGAAACGGAATGCAAAGACAATGCTCCCTTCGTATTTTTTAAAAAGGCGGCCACCAACATGTTTGGTAACCGCCTTCTGTTTATATTTTTCCTACATAAATTGTTTAAAAGTTGTCCACTCTCTTCAAGCGGTTTCCATCGTTTGTCGAGCAGATTTGACCTTTGTTTAGCGGTCCCCGCAACTTTTAAATCTCCTTCCCTTACACCATTCTACTTCCAAATAGATTGATATTTTTTCCGATACTTGTCCGATTCTTCAGTTTCAATTAAATCCAAAGCGATATGTTTAATGAACGGATCCTGTACTTGATCATACAAATTTTTCAGAGACTGGATGATATCATAGCGAATCAAAGTATAGTTTTTTTCTTGTGTACAATTTTCAAATCTTGTCGTAAGGTGATGCACAACCATTTCCTTTTGTGTTTTGCCCGCAAGACCGACTTTCCAAATGGATTGAAGACTATGTCGGGCAGTAACAATTTTTTTATCCTTCGTCACTTCCCACAATGTCGGAAAGTCTGTTAACATTCGCTTGTCGGGATCACTTATCGCCAAATGAGCTAAGAACTGTGCTGATCTTGACCTTTTATACGGATCTGGGTCGGTTAAATCGTCTTTTAACTGATCCCATACTTCATAGGACCAGCCCACTTTCGCGTTCGTTGCCACCAATATATGGAGATACGCCTCGTACTGGACATTTTTATCCTGCGACTGCAACGCATCAAAATGGGATTGTATATGAGGATCCATACGCAACATTCCTTTTTCAGTTACTTTTCATTCTTATCCGCCAAAGCTTCCTTTAAATTTTCCAACTCTTCTTTGGTTAGCGTCACACCTTTTCCCATTTTTTCCTTATCAGGCGCCCAATCCCGGATATCATATTTCGGATCACGACCATTCCAGCTAATGAAGTTCAATTCCTTCGTCCAACCTTTTGGGGATTCGGAAAGTACTGCAATCGTTTCAATGATTTCGTATTTAATATCTGCCATCTTAAAACCTCCATCATGTTTGGATATTTTCATTATAAAGGATCACACATATAACACAAATCAGCAAAATTTATTTTTGATGGTTAAAATAAATCCAAAATTCGACACGCATATCATATTTTGATCAAATCTTTTAGCGGATCCCTCCTATTTTTCAATTTTAAAGTCAAAAATAAAAAAATAGACTTTTTTGATATTGTCCCTGAATCATATCTTCTGCTCCGAAAAAACTTTTTTATCCCAAACGACTACTAACATTTATCCTTTTTTTCGAATGGCTGGCTACCTAAACAGCCATACTAAGAAAAACGTTGGATAAGGAGTGGTCAATATGGGTGAATACAGTCATTTTCGCTTTGGACAAAAGGCACCAAATAACGGTATCTATCGGGAAATTGGTGAAACAGGCAACAATGTCAATGATCCAAAAGTTGTCAAATTAAAGGCAGGCGAGAAATTTCCACAGAACTCAAATCACGACCGAGTTTGGACATATGAGAAAGGATAAATGGGATTTCAACCATATGAATGGCGGTGAGGCACTGTTCATATGGTTGCCCGTTCTACAAACATCGAGCCTAAGAATTCAGTGCTCCTCGGAAATAATAGGTTACGTATGCTAACAAAAAACAGGAACCTCAATGAGATTCCTGTTTTTTCAAGTTGGCTGTTTAATTCTTTACCGAAAGTAACAGGCTTCAATACTTTATGCCTACAAGTTCTTAAAAAACAACCTTATCACATCCGCACCACCAATAAACGTTCCTAGCGAGCTTCCCAGATTTGCCAGGACGACAATTAACAGAATACGCGTAACTTTGTTATGCCAAAAACCTTTAAAGCTGAACACATCTTCAGACAGATTTTCGAAATCACTAACGTGCGGCCGGCGGAAATAGGCCTGAACAATGCCAGCAAACCACCCCGCGGCGATAAAAGGATTCAGCGAGGTAATGGGCGCTGCAATAAACGCGGTAATAATGGCGAGCGGATGTCCCAGGGCAATGATCGCCCCGAGTGCCGAGAATGAACCATTCCACAGGATCCAGCTAATGGTTTGTTGCCACCCGGCAGCCGGATTCGCCAAAAAAGTATAAACAATTAATGCAATAATCAGTATTGGTATCGACCAGCCAATAATTTTAGGCGCTTTTGATTTGGGTGGACGTTCCGATAATTTTTTGAGATCATGTTCTTTATATATTTCCTTTGTAATTCCAGGAACATGAGCTGCACCAAGGACGGCAACGATTTTTTTGCCCGGTGCGTTTTTTATTTTCTGGGCCAAATACTGGTCACGCTCGTCAATTAATGGTGTTTTTAACCTGGGAAAACCCTCGGTAAAGTCGTTTAGAATCGTATCGATGGTATCCCGGTTCTTCATCTTTTCCAATTCTTCTTCACTAATACTTTCTTTGCTAAAAATACTGCCGATAATTTGTGTCAGTAGGGTCGCTTTCCCTTTAAAACCAATGCTTCCCCAGATCCGGGAAAAGGTAATTTGAATATTCCGATCCGCTAGTACAAGCTCTGCATCAGTCTCTTCAGCTGAACGGATGCCTTGAATCATTTCTTGCCCTGGATTGATACCGAATTGTTTGGCCATCCGCCGCTGAAATGAGGAGATAGCTAGATTCATTAAGAGCAATGTTGCTTTTTTGTCCTTAATCACTTGAAAAATATCGGTATCCTTCCACTTATTTCCTTCCATAATGGATTGGTAGCGTTGCTCATCCAATTCGATGCAAACGGAATCGGGCGCCTCTGCCTCAATCACATCTTTAACCTGTTCCGCACTGTGTTTGGAAACATGGGCTGTACCGATCAATATGAATTCCTTATCGTCTATAGTAAGTCTTGTTATATTTTCCTCCGACATGGTTACCTTCCTTCTACGTTCAGCATGAAACATAATTGTAATTACTATTATAATCATAAACCAGATGGAAGGAAATTAGAATGAATAATTTTGGTTTAACAATGGAACTAACTAATTGGCAATTCGACAATGAAGACAATTCCGGGAGTTTGACAGTTTCACTTCCAAAAAAACGCCGTAAGCCTTGTGAGGGGCTTATTTTTTTTGTCAAATTTCCAATTTTATTATTGAGTACTATTTAGTACTATGTTATGCTAGACGTATTTAAAGGAAATCGAGGGATAGCGATGCGCATTAAAAAGAGTGTGTCTAAGAATTCCGTTTCCTATTCCGTCATCGAAAATGTCCGTGATATCAACGGAAAATCAACGACAAAAGTTGTGGAAGCGCTCGGAAATGAAAAGGAGATCCGTGAAAAACATCCGGGTGTGGATCCTGAGGAATGGGCGCGGGCCTACGCAAAAAAATTAACTGAACAAAAGAAACAAAAAAGTGCGGTCATTATCGCGAAATATAATCCGCGAAAAATGGTTGAGCGCAATCAACGACGCTCATTCAATGTTGGTTATTTGTTTTTACAATCCGTTTACTACCAACTAGGTTTACAACACACGACAAAGACCATTCAGGAAAAATATCAGTTTCATTATGACCTAAATGAAATCCTGTCCAAATTAATTTATATGCGCGTGCTGCATCCTACGTCCAAAAAGAACTCGTTTGAACAGGCACAATCCTTGTTAGAAGGCATTCAATGCGAGCCCCACCAACTGTATCGCGCGTTGGATGTACTGAAAAAGGAAACAGATTTCATTCAACAAACGGTTTATAAAAACAGCCTGAAATTAGTCAAGCGTAACAAAAAAATTTTGTATTACGACTGCACCAATTTTTATTTCGAAATCGAACAAGAGGATGGGGACAAACAATACGGTGTATCCAAAGAAAATCGGCCGAATCCAATTGTTCAAATGGGGTTGTTTATGGATGCCTCCGGTCTTCCCCTTGCTTTTTCTATTTTCAGAGGGAATGAGAATGAACAAGGATCTCTTAAGCCTTTGGAAAAAAGGATTTTAAAAGATTTTGAGTTATCCCGGTTCGTCGTCTGTACGGATGCAGGCCTATCTTCTAAGAAAAATCGCATATACAATACGCTGGGCGGGCGCGGGTACATAACCACACAATCCATCAAAAAGTTAAAAAAACATTTGAAAGAATGGGCGCTTGATCCTGCAGGGTGGCATGTAAAACCAGGTGATAAAGCCGTTCATCTTTCTAACATTGACGATAGTTCCGGGAATCAAACAACTTATTTCAAGGAGCGTTGGATAAAAGAAGGAAATTTAGAACAGCGGCTTCTCGTCACGTTTTCGCCCAAATATAAACATTATCAACAAACCATTCGGGAGAGACAGGTCGAACGAGCATTGAAAAAGGTAAAAAAACCGTCTTCCCTCAAAAAGAAAAGAGCCAATGATCCTGCCCGTTTTATACAGGCACAATACGCAACAAAAGACGGAGAAGTTGCTGAGAAGGCAAATTTCACAATAGATGAGGAGGAAATTCAAAAAGAAGCACAATATGACGGGTTTTATGGTGTATGTACCAATTTGGAGTCCGATCCACTGGAATTGATTCGCATCAATCATCAACGCTGGGAAATTGAAGAAAGTTTCCGCATCATGAAAAGTGAGCTGAAATCAAGACCTGTGTATGTACGAAATGACGATCGGGTCGAAGCCCACTTTCTGACTTGTTTTCTCGCCTTACTAACCTATCGTATCGTAGAGCAAAAATTAGGAGAGGCATTCACTTGTCCCACAATCATTCAAAAATTACGTGATATGGAGGTGATGGAAGTATCTGGTGAAGGCTATGTTCCCCTTTACGAGCGGGATGAATTAACGGATAAATTGCATGAGGTGTTCGGGTTTCGAACAGACTATGAAATTATTCCGTTGAAGGACATGAAAAAAATTTTAAAACAATTGAAGAAAGCAAAATAGTACTCAATTTTTGATCATGAAAAAAACCTTCCAAAACCTTTCAAAACAAGGCTTTGGAAGGTTTTACTCTTTAAAAACTGTCAAAGACGAGATTATAATCATAAACCAGATGGAAGGAAATTAGAATGAATAATTTTGGTTTAACAATGGAACTAACTAATTGGCAATTCGACAATGAAGACAATTCCTTCTTTTTTGTGCTGCTTACATGAATCTGTCCATCATGCAAGTGAACAATCCAGATGATAAGGACTGTAAATCATGAAAATGTTGCTTTTTTGACCTTATGTTTTTAACCCTGTTTCCTTCTCATCAACGCCATTGCCAAAAAGCCTGCTCCAACACCAATCGTTCCGCCAGCACCCGGGTTACCGGCAAGCATACCGATCCCCGATCCAAGGACAACGCATCCCACGAAGGCTAATCCATCACTTCCATTTTTCATGTTTTCCCCACCTTTGCTTATTCAATTTTTTTCAGTTAATTCAACTTGTTATATATATATATATATATATACGAACAAACAACGAATTAGTTTCGTGTAACAATGGACGAGCTGTTCAAAACAGTAAAATAAAAGCTAAACCGATTTGAAATAACCAGTTTAGCTTTCATACTCCTTTTCCCGCCTTCGCTTTTCCATGACTTTGCGAATCACCGGATAAATAACCGGGCCATATTTGATTAACATCCTGATAATACGTTTGATTGCCATCTCCTCCAATATCGTGCAGTTATTTATATACTTCCGCTAATTGGAGGATTTATGAATCGGTTAAAGGGTCCTTATCGATAACTTTTTTCTTTTAAATCAAATCTAAAGAAGGCATGAATAGAAATATATTAGGAACCTTTCAAAAAAATCCAGTTAAAATGTTTGATAAACCTCATTACATTCCTCTCCTGTTGGCTCATAATAACAGTGCAGTTTTTGAGACTCCCACGGCTAAAGGTGCAAGCCCTATACCTTACAGTATTACGGGTGGGATTCTTGAATGACTATGCGTTCGCAGTCCATTTCTGTTTTGAACAGCCTTCAAGATGAGGGCATCTCATTGCCCCTCCTAAGACAGTGCATATAGCATCTTAGGCTGATTGACTACCACCATCAATCACAGGTGCATAACGAATATTCATTGCACCAACTAAATCACGATGTTTTTCAAATCCACATGTACACTTGTATTTTCTGTCTTGTGCCTTATTCTTTGTAGCACACTTTGGGCATGTTTGACTGGTGTAGGCAGGATTTACATATTCAACTTTGATGCCTTCTAACTTTGCTTTGTATTCAATGAATTGTGATAGACGATAAAATGACCATGTGTGCAAGTTTTTTTCGTTTTTACGACTGTTTCTTGTCGTTTCCCTAATATTCGCCAACTGTTCTAAGCGAATGACGGAAATGTTATTTTCTTTTGCAAAATTTATAATTGCTCGACTAACCTTATGGTCTTGGTCTTTCATCCAATGTAGGGAGCGTGATGGAAATTTGGGCAATCCATTTACCTGACTTTTTCGTTATGCGTAGGGTACCTAACTTGTGTTTAAGCAACTCTAAATTACGGTTATCTTTATTAATCAATAAAGCACGAATTGATGTTTTCTTTACTTTTCCACCGACCATAATGGACACTGAAATATGGGGGGAGTCAAAGAAATAGTTTTGATTGTTCCAAATACAGACAGGCTTCTTTAAATTGGGAACAACTTCATATTTATTCTTCTATGCTTTTTTGAAAACACTTTTAGCTTCTTTAATTGCTTGGTTTTTCACTGCACTTGGTAGAGGAATATGAATATCCTTGCTTGATTTCTTAGTGCTTTTCTTTTCCTTGACCATTTCAGATACAAGCGTATTGATGGTAGAGATATACGTTTGGCTCATCTCATACAAAATAGAAGACTGTTCTTTCGTTGCAAGTAGTTTAATTTTAATTGTTATCGTTTGCGATATGCTATTCACCCCCTTGTTTTTTGTTGTTCAACATAGCGTTTAATGGTTTCACTCGATACATTTTTCGCGGTTTATACAAAATAAGAACGTGTCCAAAGACTTGACAAGTGCTGAAGATGAGGAAACTCCTCTCTCAATTTTTTAGAAGTCACTCCTTTGATTTTCGCCATGATATTAGCTGGACTATGTGATTGTGGGAATGATGTTACTGTTTACATATTTCAATCCACGCATCCATAAAGGATGCGACACAAGAACTTTGATATTAAAGTTGTTCCTAATCTATTTCAATCCACGCACCCATAAAAGATGCGACATAGCGAATATCTATCAATCTATGATCCATATTGGATTTCAATCCACGCACCCATAAAGGATGCGACACGCTAGAAAGATAAAGCAAGTAAACAGACAGTTAGATTTCAATCCACGCACCCATAAAGGATGCGACAAGTAACTGGTCTTAAAGCAAATGGAATAGTTGAATTTCAATCCACGCACCCATAAAGGATGCGACTAAAATCCGCAATGCTATCCACAGCGCTGTTATATTTCAATCCACGCACCCATAAAGGATGCGACGCTAAGTACTCTTATAGGCGGAGATCCCGACATTAATTTCAATCCACGCACCCATAAAGGATGCGACGCAAGCAATTTCTTATATTCTTCCCAAGTCGGGTAATTTCAATCCACGCACCCATAAAGGATGCGACTTGCCGGATAACTTTTTGATAAGATTGGTCACGCATTTCAATCCACGCACCCATAAAGGATGCGACCCACTTTTCAAAATGCCGTAACCTGCGATATCCTGATTTCAATCCACGCACCCATAAAGGATGCGACATCCAAAAGCTAAAAAGGATTATGAAAAATTAGAATTTCAATCCACGCACCCATAAAGGATGCGACGCCGTAGCTGGTGGCCCCGTTTTAAGTGTGACCGATTTCAATCCACGCACCCATAAAGGATGCGACATGAAAACAGCAATTTATATACGGGTATCCACAATTTCAATCCACGCACCCATAAAGGATGCGACGTCTAAGGGCAATAATCAGATTGTCAGTTGACTTATTTCAATCCACGCACCCATAAAGGATGCGACAGGATTACACTTGTTCAGGATATACGACAAGCAAATATTTCAATCCACGCACCCATAAAGGATGCGACATACTTCCCAAGTTGATAAAACGATCGAAAAAGTCATTTCAATCCACGCACCCATAAAGGATGCGACCACTTGCTGTACCGTGGGTATTAACCGCACGCACCCATTTCAATCCACGCACCCATAAAGGATGCGACTTTTACCATCTGATAGAGGTTTACCCATGACAAAATTTCAATCCACGCACCCATAAAGGATGCGACTAAGACCAGGAATGATGCTATGATCGCCCTGGCTATTTCAATCCACGCACCCATAAAGGATGCGACATAAATAATCGTCTTGACATCGCTGGACTTAACCGATTTCAATCCACGCACCCATAAAGGATGCGACGCCTGGCTGAAAGTCGTTCTCAGCGGTTGGTCCATTTCAATCCACGCACCCATAAAGGATGCGACTTGCCCTTTTCCTCCTAAATTGCGAACTCCTAAGTATTTCAATCCACGCACCCATAAAGGATGCGACGACTGACAGGATTAGATTCAGCGCAAGCTCAGTTATTTCAATCCACGCACCCATAAAGGATGCGACCTCCCCGCATTAAAAGCAATTCCACGAGTGGATTCATATTTCAATCCACGCACCCATAAAGGATGCGACTACAGATGATAAGCCAAAACAGGAGGTGATATTGATTTCAATCCACGCACCCATAAAGGATGCGACTTTCAACCGTCGATTTTCGTCCGATTCGGCGGTTATTTCAATCCACGCACCCATAAAGGATGCGACGACAGCCAGTCCGTAGGCTCTTCCGGTTCAATGTCATTTCAATCCACGCACCCATAAAGGATGCGACTGAGTACAAGCGTCGGGTATATAAGGAGCGCAAGATTTCAATCCACGCACCCATAAAGGATGCGACAGTCTTTCTTTTCGTCAAGTGAAGATTCATTGATATTTCAATCCACGCACCCATAAAGGATGCGACAACCAAGGGCACGGATCAACTCCGCCACCCGTTTTATTTCAATCCACGCACCCATAAAGGATGCGACGCTTGAATTCGTTCTCTACGGTTGGACCGTAAACATTTCAATCCACGCACCCATAAAGGATGCGACTTACGGTCAACTGACTGCATAAATCGCTTAATAATTTCAATCCACGCACCCATAAAGGATGCGACTTGCCCTCTTTACCGGACTTGCTACCGCTAGAGATTTCAATCCACGCACCCATAAAGGATGCGACTGCAATGAGATTGAAAAGGAGTTAGGTCTGGATGGAAACATTTCAATCCACGCACCCATAAAGGATGCGACTTGGATTGTCTGCATTGGCTTGTCATAAATCTCATTTCAATCCACGCACCCATAAAGGATGCGACTATGAGGAAATTGACATTCACAAACTCAAAAGATATTTCAATCCACGCACCCATAAAGGATGCGACCTTCAACGTCCTGTGCCGTCACTCCTTCGCCTAATATTTCAATCCACGCACCCATAAAGGATGCGACTAAGGTTGACGCGAAGTATGTTGACGGTGAGATCGGATTTCAATCCACGCACCCATAAAGGATGCGACGCTGTTTGACGAGTTGAAGAGACAACACGGTGAAATTTCAATCCACGCACCCATAAAGGATGCGACGTACGCCTTGGTGTTGGCAACCATGCCTTGCCACATTTCAATCCACGCACCCATAAAGGATGCGACGTGTTTTCTTTGTTGTAATAGCTATCCCTGTAAAGATTTCAATCCACGCACCCATAAAGGATGCGACTTGCTCTTATTTCCAAAGCCACATTATTGCTGTTTATTTCAATCCACGCACCCATAAAGGATGCGACTTATGGTCGCCTTACTGTAATTAAAGAGGTAGAGGATTTCAATCCACGCACCCATAAAGGATGCGACTTTCACCGTAAGCCCATACCGCAAATGCGGTGTAATTTCAATCCACGCACCCATAAAGGATGCGACTCGGAAACATTTGTTCTTATTGTATCACAAAATACATTTCAATCCACGCACCCATAAAGGATGCGACACTCTAAGTGCAATTTGTTTTGCTTGTTCATTTATAATTTCAATCCACGCACCCATAAAGGATGCGACACCTGCGATCATTTCGTTCGTTATGACGCTATTCTATTTCAATCCACGCACCCATAAAGGATGCGACTTATTGTTTTCCTGGTTTGTTCTTCTGTTATATCTATTTCAATCCACGCACCCATAAAGGATGCGACCTCCGTATTGGTTACGGTATAGGTCTCTCCGTTTTTATTTCAATCCACGCACCCATAAAGGATGCGACCCTTCAACTCCCGCCAATCTTCCGATGTAGGAATATTTCAATCCACGCACCCATAAAGGATGCGACTCTTTGCGCTCGATTTATCCGTCAAGTCCTCCCGGAATTTCAATCCACGCACCCATAAAGGATGCGACAGCGATTTTTCGCTAAAATAAGGTAATTTCAGTTAAAAACACGCTAACTTTCACGAAAGTCAAAAGAAATTACATTAATCACCACATTTCAAGCCCTATTATGCTTAAAAAATCAGTGCGAATCGCCCGGGGGTTTTATGTGCACTTATGGTTCGCACTAAAATATCAACGGATCTTCTAAATCAATAGATTCCTTTACCCCTATATGTTCCACCTTTGTTTTATAGTTATCCCCAAGCCGGTAAAACCGTAAACTATCTTTTTCCTCATCAATCAACCCCACAAGTTCAATCTTCAAGGCTGCTAACTGCGTTGAGTCAACAATACATTCAAATACTGAGTTCTGCACCCGTTGTCCGTAATTTTGGCATGCTTTTGCAACCTTTCGTAATCGTTTTGTTCCTCCACTACTTGAAGTACTTACATCGTACGTAATTAAAATTAACAATAAGTACACCTACTTCCATAGAAATGGTGGATACTCATCTAAGTCATTTCTTAAAAATCGAGCCAACAATAAAGCCTGCGCATATGGAACTAATCCCCATGTAATTTTTTCACTAAGATATGGATGGGTAATTTTTTCTTGCTTTTTATTTTGCCAAGCCGATAAGAACTTCCTTCGCGCTTCATTGGCCATAATAATAGCCCCGTTTTCTTTTTTTACAAAATCAGCTTTGTTCATTACCTTTTTATTGATCAAGGAGATCACAAACTTATCAGCATAAATCCCTCTTAATTCCTCCATAACATCCAGTGCCAAAGACGCTCTACCAGGACGGTCCCGATGCATGAAACCCACATATGCATCAAGACCTACTGTTTCCAGAGCCGCAGCTGTATCATTTGCCAATAAAGTATAAGCAAACGACAACATTGCATTCACGTTATCCAAAGGAGGTCTTCTGGTTCGTAAGGTAAAAGAAAAATCCTCTTTTTGTTGCAAAATCATTTGATTAAACAGTTTGTTATAAATTAAGGCGGCCTGTCCTTCCCATCCCCTTAAACTATCTAAATCCTCACAATTTCTTACCTCACGAATAACAGAGGATAATTGACTGGATGCTTCTTTAAATTTTTCCACATCAATGCGTAATGGGTAATCTCTTGTCATTCTTTCAAGTATCCACTTGTTGTTGTATATTTTACCGATAATAAAATTACGAGCTATTAACGCAGACTTACCCTCATCATCAGATATTCGGTATTGTTGTTTCCTTAAAACAACATTTCCCCTGCTTTCTCCAATGAATCTACCAAGGAAGTTTCCATTTATTGTTAAAAACATCAATGAAATGTTCTTTCTTGCACAATACCCCATTAATGCAGGGCTTGCACCAGTGTACCCAAACGTTACAACTGATTCCAAATTATGAAGTGGTAACCTGCCAAGCTTTTCTTGTTCCTTCAACAAAACAATGTTGTCACCATCTAATGATAAATAAACGTCTGGTTGTGTGATGAACAATGTATTTAGAAGCTTTTTCATTCGGTAATCTTCCCTTCAATATAACTTTTTACCGACCGTTTATTCATTAGTTTTGGCAAACAAATATGCTGTAGTGAACAGTTTTTGCAAAATGCACCCGTCTTCACCTTGGGCGTATGCCTTCGTTGATAATACTCATGCATTTCCTTGACAACATTTCTTACTTTACCTTTACTTTCCTGTGTTAACGGAACTTCAACCCTATGTTTTATTTCATTGTAGTACATATATCCTTTATTAATTTCACAAAGCAACATTTCTTCTAAACACATTGCTTGGGCTGTTAATTGTAAAATATCTGCATCATTCTTTTTCGGTTTACCACGTTTATATTCAACAGGGTGAGCAATATAATTCCCTTTTTCACCACTAATTTCAACGCCATTTGAATCCTTTATGAATTCCACTACATCGCAAATTCCGCTTATTTTTAGTTCATGAGATAAAATAGGCATTGCCCGTACAATCAGTTTATTTCCACGCTTTTCCCGTATCAAGGGTTGATCCGCTTTTTGATGTAAGTCTTGACCCTGAACAGTCTTTATATTTTCTTCCCATTGCTGTTCAATATGAATAAGCGCCCACTGCCGGCGACAAAATTGAAAATGCTGGATCCCTGACAACATCAGATAATCTTCATCTTTATTGCCCATCAATAACCTCAACCGCCAAATCATCTAGTTCGTTTAACGTAATCTCGTAATCATCAAAGCTTTTTGGATCATTTTGTTTAGGTTCAATGTTTATCAGGCGATGTACCTTAGCAGATGAATATTGTCCAAGTTTTGATTTATGTTCCCACCAGTAAACCTTGTGGACCTCCATGCTTCCATCGGGACGTGCTGAAGATGCATCATTTTCAAACAATGTAATGAGTGCTTGTTTAATTTTATCAGCATCATTGTTGGTAAACCCGGTTTTCTCAGCCAATTGCGTATTGATGCTACCCTTAAATAAATACAGACCAAAATCAACACGGTGCTTCATCCCCATGGTATCAGAACCTTTTTTATCTCCTGTAACGGAATTCACACTTTTAGTGATTTGCATACTTGTGATATCTATTGGGTCAATACTGGTGGCGGTGTGAATCGTTACCGGACCACGTACACCCACAGAAACATCTGACCCTTTAAAAGCGAAAACTTGTCCAAAGCTGCGTACATCGATCCATTCTTTACATGCAGCCTGAGCGAATGCTTCATTATCCTTTGCCTTCACCGCCTTACTTAATTCGGAATTAGCATCCGCACGTTCTTTTAAACTCTTATATGAATCTACCTTTCTGTCATTAGATTGAACAAATACGGATTCGCCAGCGTCCAGTAAACGATTTCTGATTTTCCGTTTAATTGCAACATCGGAAATTTCTCCATGGCCATCATAATTTTGTCGGGGGCGATTCCCGTTTAAAGGGTCCCCATTTGGGTTTGAATTGGTAACAGATAGAATTACAGCAAAATCAATTTTGTGATCTAAAGTGGTCATTGTGATTGCTCCTCGCTATTTGTTTTTTCATCTTTATTCTTTTTTTGGTATAATTCTCTACGTTGACTATAGAAGCCTAATAAGTATTTTCCAGATAACGGTTTATCATTAAAATCATTAATATCCATTCTTGAAGCAACTTCATCAATCATTCCTGATAAGTAACCAGCTCTTTTACCCATACGAGCTTGGTAAGGCTGCAGACTTTCTTGTAAAGTCTTCCAGGTTCTTACCGGATGTTTAGAAAATGAATTCATATACCGAATCGCATTGGTTGCTCGTGTTTCGTCCTGATCAAGGGCACGTCTTTCTAAAACGTCAGCAATTGCTAACAAGCGACCAAACAGATAATCACGATCGTTAATCTCATGATCTAAAGCCACGCTGAATCCCTCCTGTTCTTCCTGCTTATTTATTAGTGCACATGCAATACTGAGCGTCTTTTCCCATTCCCACTTTTCCATGGCGACTGGGTTGGAAGCTCGATAGAAAGCACTTTTTACAATATCTTGTGGTATTTTACGTTCGTCAATAATGCACGGTAACATCCGAACCATTAATTCTTTTACAATTTTTTCATTTACTCTTGGTCCATAGGCAGCAAAGGCGATGTCCCGCGTTGCAGGTGCCCCCCAAAATTGAACAAACTTATTTTGATCGTTTTTACGATACCGATGTAGCCAAACACAACTTGAATGCCATTTTTTCAATCGGTTTAAATAAATTTCTTTGTTGAAATTACGATAATAGAGTACAGCCATTCGACCGGTAGTCGCCGAATCAAGCACCAATATGTTGACATCAGAATTTAAGGCTAAATCATTTTTATAACCATCCAAAGCTTTGGCAATCTCATTAGCAAAATGATCCAGCGTATTGGTTTTTATTTCTTGTTTCACCACTATTTCTGGGTGAATAGCAAACGTGTCTTCTTCCGGGGTTACGATATCTAAATCGTCATTTCCCCACACAAGAAAGACGCGTTGATCGATCATCTTCCCTTGACGATTAACCAGCCATTTTAACGCATTATGAGCTTTTTGGGAGACTTCATAACTGATACTTGCAGCTTCATGACTTTTATTGAAACGACCTCTAAACGTAAATCCACTCGTATCGTTCGCTGAAATTAACTTTGCTTTATCAGCGGCATGCCTTATTTTGTTAGCATGCCGTTCCGTGCTTGGTTGCGTTTTCCCAGTTACAAAGCAAAGATCGTCATCTTGTAATAGCCCATTATAATAACGAATAAATGAATCATATACTTCTTTATCGTCCCACACTTTGGTTAATACTTTATCAGGCGAATAAACATTAAAACGCACAAAAGCGCTTTCCTGCCCACCACTAACCACTGAAAAAATAGATGGCTTTTCTCCATGAATTGCCTCATATTTTTTATTCCATTTCCCAATTAAGTTGCCCTCTTCATCAAGGTAAAGCACTTTTTTTGCAACCAGGTCTTGAATTAAGCGCTTTTTTCGCAGATAAGAATAAATAATTTTAATCTTGTCATGGCCATATGGTGAATTTGCCCAGTTCCCTAGTTGGTCTATATAACACGCAAAAGGCTCTTCTTTTTTTATTTTCCCGCCATAGGCCACAAAATCCCCTGCAACATAACTTAATTTGTCATGCAGCGGATACGGTGCAATTTTGGATCCTGCTCGACTGGCTGAATCCTCCGTACACGGTATCAACGTACTTTCTTTATCAATGACTCTTGCATTTTGAAATTCACCGTCTTCTGTTATATCCACTTCAATATGGGCATTTTGGGTCGTATGCGAGATGGGCAGTAACGTGTACTCTCTCCCGTTACTTGTTTTTTCCACAACGCCCACCCTATCTTGATTCATTTCGTAAGTTTTATATAGGTTGTGTAGCCAACTCATCTATCCACCTCCTCTCCTAAAATTGTTGTTAGTTCATCAACAGATTGCACGTTTTCCTGATCGAAATGTTTTGATTTCATCTTCTTTACCGATCTAACATTTGTGCATGTTTCCGGTCTTGGAAACTGAATTACACCATTTTTCATTACCGGATTCCAAAGACGGACCTCCATCTGATTTTCCCCTGTCTCATCTGGATAATTAATTCCGTGTACCATAGTGCCTAAATAGATCTCATCATTGTCATCATAAAAGCCTTCTCCTTCACCAAAGGTACAGGGCTCTACATAACCTTGACATTCTCTTGTACCAAGAAAGATATCCCTTCTCCCTCCGGCTTTTAGTGAGCGCCTTAGAATGCTATGGTGCTTTTCCTCGTTTCGATCAAACTCCATATCCGGTCGATTCATGTTAAATTCAAAATGCGCTTTCACCTGGTATCTTGGTTTTTTTAAATATGTGTAGTTTGCAAGTGTATTCCCACCACCATATTCAATCGGACGAATACCCTTAGACTCCATTTGAATAGAATTCATGATACGGACTTCGTCTACAATCATTAATAAAGTTGGTTTCCAGTAAATACTTTCAACAATCCCCTTAAGTGCCTGATAGGTTGGGACTTGATAGGAAAGCTTTTCCCCTCCAATTTTCGTTAACGGGTCGGTAAATAAGGCATAGTCTCCATAAAGCTCAAATTCAATACCATTCCGCAATGGATCATCACCTCCATTTTCTAAAATTTTATAACATATTTATATTTTAATTGATTTAATGGATTCAGTCAATCATAATTAAACATTATATGAATTTTAAATTCTATTTTATTATGTGTTATAATTAAATTCGCTTGCTAAAAGCGTGGATTGAAAAATATAGTGTTTTATTTGGGAACCTATCTTGAGCTAAGATAGGTTTTTCAATACATAACAAGGTCTAAATTAGAATCATTCTTTAAATCTAGTCCAAATTCCCGGCTATAAAATCCCTCTTTTAATGCAAAAATTTGTCCATCAAAAAATGATATTAGTCCATCATTAAGGCTTAACTCGTCCAATTCATATTTGTAAAGATTAACCGAATAATGTTGTGCGGTCTTCAGAAGCCTCGTAAGATCCTCAATTCTATCACTTCCAGTTAATTCAGTGATAATGGATTTACCCTTTCCAAATGGCACCAATACAGAGGTAGTAACATTATCAATTACATGAAAATGTTCAGCCGCGGTTCTATAGCTTCCAGTTATAAACAACGGTAGTCCCTTTCCGGTTTTACTTTGATATGCTTGAACATATTTGTTGTTGGCACGAGTTGACATTAACAGTTCAGTCATATTTTGCCGTACTTGCTTTACTTGATAATTTAATTCATCCTTGAATCCGGAATAAAAGTTTTTAAAATAGAACTGCATCGCTTGTCGGGATAACAAGTTGCCACCGTGTTTATTTGCATCTTTTTTCATATCGATAAGAATATTAGCAGCAATCTCTTTACCCTTTTTTATTTCTTTTAGCCTGGAAAGGTTTTCTTCTGCATGATCAACCACATAAACTTGTTGCAGTTCTTTTTCCCCATGACGATTACAACGTCCAGCCGCCTGCGCAATGGAATCAAGACCTGCCAGAGAACGAATCACACAATCAAAACTAATATCTACACCAGCTTCTATCAGTTGGGTACTAATACAAATTACCTTATTTCCTTCACTCAGTTCGCTTCTTACCTCATTTAAAATTTCATTTCGATGGGACGCACACATGGACGTACTCAAATGATAAATGTGGACTAGCCCTATTTTTTCTTTTAACTCTTGGTACAGGTTCCTGGCTACTGTTTTTGTATTAAGAACAACCAATACACTCTGTACATCATTTAACTTCTGATCTACAAACTCCGCCAATTCCTCGTTATTCATTGCTCTATCAGTGGCTTCATCAATAATTTCCACCCGTTTAAATGCATCGACTACATCATCTAGATTCTCTATCATTTCAGCATCGGTATCAATCTCTAATTTATGTTCCACAAAGTCCAATGCAGGCTGAGTCGCTGTGCAAAGGAGCATGCTGGACTGACAGTAAGACTTTAGGAAATTCAAAGCTTGATTAAATAAGGATACACATTTTACCGGGACCTTCTGCACTTCATCAAACACAATGATTGATTCGCTTAGATTGTGCAACCGTCTGATATTTCTGCTTCCCTTAGCATAAAACACATTTAAAAACTGAACCATTGTGGTAAAAATGATAGGTGATTCCCAATTATCCTTTGCCAGCTTTAATTTTTGCTGCCTCGTCATGATGCCATCTTGAAGTTCATCGTTATCATCCATGTCCTCAACAATATTAGAGTGATGTTCGAGTATATTTTGACTATCTTGTAAAATGTTTCTAACTTCTTCTGCATTTTGCTCAATGATTGTAGTATAAGGTACAACATAGATAATTCTTTTTTTGTTATAAAGAAGTGCATGCTTTAAGGCATAGCGCAAACTTGCTAATGTTTTTCCTCCCCCAGTTGGAATGGACAATGTAAATATACCTGATGGCCTAGAGGCAAATTTTTCACATTGCTTGGACATTTCACTCCTCAACTGATTAATAGGTGTATTCGCTGATGGTTGATTCTGCAAAGATTGTAATTTATTTTGTAGTCGATCATAATACTGACGAAACAAAGATTGATAGTCGGTTTGCTCGTTTTCTTTATTCTCTTCAAAAAGCCTCGTATTTGTTCGATCTGCATCAATCAAGGCACTATATACAAATTTGGTTAAAAACATTAATTGCTTTTCACTATCTTCATAAGGCTCATTGGCAATAAAACTGTTTAATTCCCAACATGCTTTTTCAACATAATCATCAAAGTCTGTTTCATTTATTATTGAATGAAAAAAACACTGAACTGAATGTTTGAATTCGGGAAGATCCCTTTCATCCTTGTCACGCACTCTTTTTAAGTACTTCGATTCCAAATCTGGCGTGATAAAATCATGTAGAAATGAGTGATGGGAAATAATGGCATTTCCAACCACTTCTGCTACCATTCCCTTTAAACGAGCAATTTTTTCTGTGTGAAACCGTTCATATAATAACTTTCCACCTGCAGTTGAATGATCCACACTTCCTCTCTTCGGCGGATCATCAGGATTATTCACTGCCTCTAGTATGTATTCCCTAAATTTATTTGTATATTTTCCGAGGTCATGTAGCATTCCAGCAAGTCCAGCCAAATGTTTTATTCCGATCGGTTCCCCATATTGTTCAGCCAACGCTTTCACTTCTATTAAATGTTCTTTTACCGTTTGCATCTTTGCATCGCTTTGTCTAATATGTGCGATATAATCCATTCTAGCACCCCTTGTTAATCTACATTTTTATTTTACTGTAAATTATGGATACGAGACTATTTTACCACACCTTTTGAATCTAATCTATTGCAAATGATAGAATTTATTTATTTATGGTAATAAATTAAAATAATGTTGAAAATGAGTGAAGAGGTAACGTACAATGGTATTAATAGAATGTAAACTAAAAATGGTCATACACAGTGAAATGGATAGCCAGTAGTGCGAATGGCATGTTCACATAATTTTCCGGGTGATTTCGCACCTATATTCTGCTATAGCCCATCCAGTTATTTACATTTTTATTGTCAATAAGATTATTTTGTTAAAGAAAATATGGCTTTTATTAAGAATAGATTGATTCCAACCAGTTTTTGGGGAAAATCGGAGTCACATCCTTTATGGGTGCGTGGATTGAAATATAACATCATCTCCTATATAAATCGCCCAGACCGGTCACATCCTTTATGGGTGCGTGGATTGAAATTCTAGTAGCCTGGCTGGGTTTGTACTTGTTACCGCGTCACATCCTTTATGGGTGCGTGGATTGAAATGTGGAGAAGTATTGCAAGCATTCAAAAGGTAAACGTCACATCCTTTATGGGTGCGTGGATTGAAATCCTTTAACTTTACGAAACTTAATATTCGCTAGTGGTCACATCCTTTATGGGTGCGTGGATTGAAATACTCGCCAAATGACGTAGTAGCCACACGTATGCGTCACATCCTTTATGGGTGCGTGGATTGAAATGTTAACACCGAAGGATGAACCAAAATCATATACGGTCACATCCTTTATGGGTGCGTGGATTGAAATAGAATCAAGGATACAAAGCGTGGGAAAGCATTGCAGTCACATCCTTTATGGGTGCGTGGATTGAAATCTGTTCGCCCTGCGCGTTTTTAAATGGGCGATTAGTCACATCCTTTATGGGTGCGTGGATTGAAATATAGAGGCGTTACACTACGGATATGGAGTCGAAGTCACATCCTTTATGGGTGCGTGGATTGAAATCTTGATCTTTTCTATCGCATTGGCTTGCTTTCGTGTCACATCCTTTATGGGTGCGTGGATTGAAATCGTATTTAAAGTCAGTGACATACATGGTGTCACCACGTCACATCCTTTATGGGTGCGTGGATTGAAATTTGCCTTATGAGATAACCATTTTGGCGCAACCATGTCACATCCTTTATGGGTGCGTGGATTGAAATACGCCCTTTTGAACATATATTTCTTGCACAGGGTGTCACATCCTTTATGGGTGCGTGGATTGAAATAATATACTTATAGATGGATATATTTTCATATAAAGTCACATCCTTTATGGGTGCGTGGATTGAAATCTGGATGAACTGGTTTTCTAAGGGGGTGATGACAGTCGCATCCTTTATGGGTGCGTGGATTGAAATATCTGAAAGTGAAAGTACAAACGATGAACAATCCGTCGCATCCTTTATGGGTGCGTGGATTGAAATCAAATTGGAATTTTAATAGAGAGTTGGATGTTGTATGTCGCAACCTTTATGGGTGCGTGGATTAGAATTTTAATCTTATAACCAAATGGAGTAGGAATAGTTTTACGTGTTTACATCGAAATTATTCGACTCTTTTTCTATTTCATCATCTATTTTATCTAGTTCTTCTTTAAGACGATATTGGTGTATTGTTCCATTATTAATATCCTTTATTTGTTTGGCTGCTAGTTTCATTAGTATATGCCTATTATTATTACTCAGTATCGCAAATATATCGAGTAATGTTGCTGTATATATTTTTAACGCTCCTTAAAATCATACTTGATCATATTTATACGGTTGCATTATAATCAACTATACTACCAAAATTACAAAGGATGCCAATTATGACCAACGATAACATACCAAGAAATGAAAAGAGCATTGTACTAACTGGTTTCATGGGCGTGGGGAAAACTACTGTTGGCCAACTTCTTGCTAACAAACTTAAACGTCCTTTCGTTGATATCGATGATGAAATAGAAAAGGAGTACCAAATGGCTGCTACGGAAATTTTTAAAACGATTGGTGAAAAAGCATTTCGGCAGAAGGAAATAGAAACTGTCATTCGTCACGCAAAACAAAGATGTAAAATTATCTCATTAGGTGGCGGAGCATTTATGCAGGAAAAAATAAGAGGTGCCTGTCTGGAGAACTGCATCGTTGTCCACCTTGACATTTCCTGGGAGCTATGGAAAAAACGGATGGAGATGTTAGTAGATACCCGTCCTATTTTACAAAACAAAAAAATTGAAGAAATTGAAGCTTTGTTTTACAAACGTAGGAATGTGTATTCAAAAAGTCATTCAACATTATTGACGGATAGCAACAATGAAGAGGAAGTAGCAGAACATATTATAAACATGTTAAGGCTTTAATATTCTGTCACTAGCGTTGCATAAAGTTTTTCTACAAATGTCAAGAAAAATATTTAGTTGGAACATTAGGAATAACGGGAGTTTTCACTACAAAAGTCTATAAAAAAACCTTATAATAAGGGAATGGTAGTCCTGTCCAAATCCCAAATTATAAGGAGAACTCATGGACAATCATACCATAAAAACTGTATTCAAGGAATACATTCATCCATTAGATTCAAAAGTAATCCAAAAAATGGTCGATCACACAGAACTTGATAAGTATGTTAAAAAGCTTGATCTACTAACGTTTACCAATGCTTTTATCTATGCACAACTGAAAAACTTAGATAGTTTAAAACGAATAAGCAATACGATTAAACGCAAGAAAACAGTTCAAAGGCTAGTAGGTATTGAAAATATTAGTAAGTCACAGCTTTCTCGAAAAAACAGAAGTATCCCACATGAAATTTTTGAAGTGATTCTACATCATTTAATTCAGAAGTTGCACCATATACTTGGACCAAGAATGGTAAGTAAAGAACTTGATAAGCTTCATTTGATTGATTCATCAACCATATCCATGTGCCTCAGTCAATATGAATGGGCAGATTTTCGAGAAACAAAATCTGGAGTGAAGATGCATACTTCCATTTCCTTTTGCGATGGCATTTCTTACCCAAATAAAGTAAATCTTACTCCGGCAAGACCTGCGGATGAAACACAGCTGGACGCATTGATTGTAGCGGATAAAAATGTGCTGCATGTGTTCGACCGTGGCTATTTCAACTTTGAAAAGTTTGAAGCCTACTCGAAAGCTGGTATTCGTTTTGTGACACGAATTAAATCAAATACTGTTGTGCATGTCATCGAGGAAATGCCGGTTGACGATACTTCTCCAATCACTCGACATGCGATTATAAAGATTGGAAACATGAAGCATGAACTGCAATTAGTAGAGACCCGAGATAGTGAAGGGAATCAAATTAGAATCGTGTGTAATGATGCAAAGGTGAGTGCACAGGAAATAAGCGACCTTTACCGAAATCGTTGGCAAATTGAATTATTTTTCAAATGGGTAAAGCAACACCTTGTAATCAAAAAGTTGTATGGAAAAAGTGAAAATGCCGTATACAATCAGCTCTATCTAGCGATGATCACGTACTGTTTAACACTGCTTATGAAGAACAGAATAAGCTATAAAGGCACACTACTAGAGATGCTTCACTGGATTCGTGATTGCTGGGATAAATCAATGACGAATTTTATTTCCGAAGTGTTTAAACCACCTGAAGGCACATCTAGAGGACGACGGCGGCAAGAACACGAACGAATCTTTGAAGAAACCCTAGCACAATATGAATTAGGAGAGATTTTTCATTTAGATAACTTGGTTTATGATCCACTCATTTAAATAGTATATAAAATTCAAAAAATGGATGAAGGGCTACCTTTAAACCCTCGTTGTTCTTTTTTAATTTTATAGAAGGAATATATGACAGAATATTCACCCGATTAAGTCGGGTAGCTAATCAAGATGATTGACTTTCAGAAATGGTTTTAATGCAACGCTAGTGATATTCTGTAGAATACATTGGGAGCGACAATTCATGAATACAATCATCACTCCCAATCTCCTACAACTTCCTGCATTGAATTAATCAGTTCTCTTAATTTATTGACCGGCACCTGTCCGGGCGCCGAGCTCCGCTTCCCTACACCAAAAGTAATGATTGATCCATAAGCCCAGCCCATGATTCGACTTAAACTTCCGATCTTTCCCATCGACATACTAACTACCGGTATATTTAATGATTCATCCGCTTGTTTTGTCCAATCTAATAGCCGTAATACATCATTTTTAGTTTTTGGCATAAC
Organism: Lentibacillus daqui; assembly: GCF_027186265.1. NCBI lineage: Bacteria > Bacillati > Bacillota > Bacilli > Caryophanales > Bacillaceae > Lentibacillus > Lentibacillus daqui. Next base: position 2,682,954 of record NZ_CP114176.1, read on the forward strand.
CGCTAGTTTGGCAACATCCGCTCCAAAGGACTCTTCAAGACGCACATGCTTCATCATTTCCTCATTTGTGGGGGTATTTTTAAAGTTATGATAGGATAGAATCAACTGTTTATTGTTATCTCTTGATAATTTTCTTAATTGTTTAATATGTAAAGGGTCATTAGATACCTCAAAATCTATCACATCAACCGGTGTACTTTCACAAACTTTACCTAATAACGCAACCTTTTCTTCCTCTGATAAAGATATTTTTTCTCCTCCTTCCTTTTCCGATCTAATCGTAAAAAGAACCGGAATATTGCTAGCAGTAGAAATCATGTCAACAATCATCAAAACCTTGTCCGTATCATAGATTCCTTCAAAAAAGTCTGCCCGCCACTCGATAAGATCAGGACTTTGAGGGATAATCGCTTTCAGTTCATCATTGATTTCATTCTTATTCCGTCCAATTAATGGTGTGCATATGTAGGGTATCTTTTTATCCCCGAATAAATTCATTTTCTTCTCTCTCCCCATATATAATAGATAAACGTATCATACCATATTTCTTAAAAGGTGGAACAGTTTATGCTGACGAAATTTGTTGAAAAACGGCTGTGGGAGTATGAAAAAATGCATTTGAAAACAAAAATTCACCTTATTCCCGCCCCCTGTTCCACTATTCCTTTCCCTTATCCGTATTGCGATTACTAACAAGACGTAACACATACCAAAAGACCGCTGCTATGATAAGCGTTATGAGGACCCTTGGGAAGTAACCAATTTGATAATCCTTGAGAATTTGACCGCTCAATAAAGCGGCAATAACACCGATGAGCACCGGAATTCCTTGTGTTGATTTACCTTGATCTGCCATTTGACCACCTCCAAATGTGTTATTTATCATTATTATCATTTATTTGCAACAAACTCAGCCAGATCCTCTGCTTGTGTATCCTCTCTTGGGATGCCTTTCCTATACACTCGCCGCACTACCACCCGCCAGCAAATTAAATAAATTAGCACTGATACCCCAAGTGCTAAACCCATCACTTGTATAAACGAAACTCCTGCAAATAATCTTAATATAAATCCTACAAAGACAAAAATGGCCCCCCATAGTCCAACTAACACATAAAATACCGTGTTAAGTCGGTGATTCCCCCAAAAGTAATACCACAATAAACTCATTGCCGTTACAAAAATAAACATCGAAACAAAAAGGACATCTGTCATCCAGTATTCTACCTTTCCACCATTTACAAACATATTGAGAGAAAATAAAATAGCAATCCAAACAATCGTGAGAGCACTCAATAACAGGAGACTCATGAATTTTGCATGTATGATATTCGTTTTTGGAACGGGCAATGTTTGCAAGAAGGTCAGCTGCCTGTTTGCTTCATCACGTTCCAACCCTACTATCAAGCGACCAAATGCCAACACAAGTCCCATTACGGCTATTAATACATACGACGACTCTGTACTAACCACTCCCAATACGCGCGGCCCCAGAACCCACATGACAAGGACACCACCGATTCCAATCAGACTATAAAACCGTGATGCTTCCCGCCATGAAAAGCCCATATTTTCTATTTCTCTGCCAATCAATGCCTTCATTCGGTCGCCCTCCTTGTTCGCCGCTTTTTGGCTGATCTTAACGTTCCCTCCAAATACTTCCGGTAAGCCGTCATCGCCCAACACCAGCATAACAACCAAATGACGATAAGTATTACCGCTCCGATTCCTACTGTGATCATAGGATAATCATGCAACATAGAGTCAAAAGTTTGTACCCCTCGTTTGGCTAAGCCTCCCCGTCTTCCCCACATAATCAACAAGAAAAACAAGAAAACCACACTTCCTGTTGTCCCCTTTGTCCCGGAACGAAAAAACAGACCGTGATAGACGGCAAGAGAAACCGGAAAAAAGAAGGCATTTAAATAGAGAACCGTCCATAGTCCAGGCTCAATTGGTTGGCCTAATCCCGGCGTGAATACTCCCAACAACAAAGCAAACCATAACAAACCGCCAACACTTAAAACAAAACTGGAAATAACTCTGGCGGTAACCACTTCTTCTGCTTTAACGGGCAGCATTCGGGCAAATCTGTAAAATCCTGCATCTGCTTCACTGGATAACCGGCTAACGGCGTAAATCCACAGTAAAGTATAAGGAATAAATACACATAACAAACCAAATACAACGGTTACTGTCATTTTATCAACATCCAAAATATCCTGAAACCAGCCATAGATGAATGCACCTTGCCACATCATCAACATTTCCAACAGCAACGGAATGAACAAACAGCTAAGAATCATCCACCTATGCCCATACCAATCATCTTTGATTAAGTCCCAAATTGTTCCCGCCCGCATACCTGTTCCTCCTCTCGAAAATAAAGTCTTTGTACATTTATCCTTTCATAGACATAGCTTGCAATAGCCATTTACATCTGTCTGTTTTTCAATTCCTCAGCCTTCTGTTCTAGTTTAACTAAACCAGGCTGCTCCACTTCATGCGGAAACCCCCGCTTTTGGATGCGCTGTATCGATATCCGCCAGCAGAAGCCATACACAACCAATGAAAAAATGAACAAGACAAGAATCCATAGCGGTTGTTCCTTTAATTCCAGTAAAAAGTGAAATCCATAGAGAAAAAGAACAGCCCAAACTACAACCGACACCACATATATCCCATTACTCCATTTACGATATCCCAAAATATAATATCGAAGCAGATTTTCTGCCAACAGCAACAACATAATCGAAACGGCGAATAAAACGGACACGGATGCTATTAACGTCCAATTACTGTTCACAATTAAATTTAAGGAAACAAGCACCGCCATCCACAGAAAAGCTTTTCCACAGGCGATCAGAATACTGAGGAATTTAGCATGAACAATCCTGCTTTTCGTAATTGGAAGTGTTTGTAAAAAAGCCATTTGCCGTTTGTGACTGTCTTCCTGCAGCGAAGCATTCATCCCCATACCAACAAAACCGATACCTCCAAACAGGATGATGGAAGTAATCGCATTAGGGGCAAGAATATCGAAGAAGGTTGGACCTAACAGCCAGAGAAATAAAACAGCCATAAGCATTGCAAAACCAATCGTGACCAGGTGTTCTTTACGATCTGGTGAAATCCTCATCGCTTCCAGTTCACGTTGAACCAGCATCCGCATTGGTCATTCCTCCTTATGCCCCGTTAACAATACAAATAATTCCTCCAGTTTCAACCGTTCCGCATCCCATTTACCGGAATTGCGTTTTTGAAATTCAGCAAAATTATCGGTATACCCAACGTAACTACCCATTGCGGGTTGAACTTGAAACAGATAGGGATGTTTCGCCAGCTTATCCGCATGGTCGTCATAGATTACAATCCGCCGATAACGGATAATGGCGGTTAATCCTTATTCTGGCCAGCTCTTGTCCCATTCTTTCCGCTCCCCAAAAAACAGCTTCACCCTGCTCGATCAATATATATTCTTCCTATTTTCCATGGGCTAATGCCTTCCAACTAAGTACCACAACCGACTAGGGAATAAGATACAACGAAATTAATCCAACCGGGATAGAGAACCAACCTCGATTGTAAACTTCGATAGAATTGTCGGCTAGTTCGGCTTTTTTATGTCGAACTCCGGCGATTTTTTGTCGAAGTTCAGCGAAATCTTGTCGAACTTCGATAAAAACCGAATAACCGCCCAACTTGATAGCAAATATGACCTACAAACACTATGAAAAAAAACCCAGTTCATATCTACGCCCACTCGTCGATCCAATTTGTTTAACACATGTTTGGTTCAACAATCTTTTCGTTACGTATGCTGAATCCAACTGTAAAAACTCTCTTGCCTGTTTGTTGGTTATCCTATCGCCAATCAACAACTGATATTCTTTTAATGCTTGAATATGGGTATCTTTTTTAACGCAATTGCACTTGAGGCATTGCCATTTTCCATGGATCCGATGCATTGGAATAGCCGCACATGCCGGACATATTACGCCGGTTAACAAAACATCCTTGGTTATGTCATATTTGTTTAAAATATCAACCTTATATGGGTGGTGGGAAGAACTAAGCAAAGTCGATAGTTCATGCATTTGGATATCGGTCAAGCATAGTATCTTATATACATTTGAAACCTCTTCTACCTTGGATAAAAGATTTTCCTTATGAACAACTTTTTTTGTTATGATATCCTGATTATGAACATTTTTTATAATTGATCTGGGATCCGTGTGCACAACAAGTGTATCAATGGGAATCGGTGGGAAATGAAATTGTTTCAGCCAACGACGCAACCGAATCGATTGCAATTGAACCTGTGCCACGGGGTTGGAGAAGCCCTCCTCTTTTTCTTCAACGATTCTAATGAATTGCCCCATATTGTCATATGCCAATGTACCGTATATATTCTTTACTTCTAAGATAAGCATAAATTTTTTTGTCAGGAGGAGCTTGTCTATTTGAAAATAACCCAATCCATCATAGATTCGCAGGTTGTGGAAAATATGGTATTGATTATCAGGGAGAAAGGAAAGTGGGAATTCAAGTGCTTCTTCACCTTTATGACCCGTTCTTAACATTTTGGCTTGTTGCTGGACAATACTGTGCAGGCGATGTTGTGGTGGCAGCCGTTTTGATAATGCTTCTGTTTGTAGAAGTAAAATGGGGACTTTTAGCGGATTAACATTCAAAAGAGGACATCCTTTCTATTTTGTTATCTTTAATATTCTCTTTTTAATGAGCAAATTCCTGCTTAAACTTGGAAGGTCGCACTAAAATTGTGTCCAAATTGTGAATTTCAGCGGAATTGTTAGCTAGTTCGGCCTTTCTATGTCGAACTCCGGCGATTTTTTGTCGAAGTTCAGCGAAATCTTGTCGAACTCCAGCAAAAATAAATCGCGATAAAAAAAGCCATCCCACCGGAGCGGAATAGCTTCATCGTCCACTTTACATATCATGACTGGCATCGTTCTTTTGCCGCGAATGATTGCGGTTTTTCACCTTATGGGATCCATCCAGTGGTTCACCATATGGCTGTTTTGGACTTTTTGGCAAGTTTGGGGCTTCCTGTTGTTTCGGTCCCATTCGTTTTCCGCCCATCCCAATCTCCTCCTTTTCATCCTTAAGCATAGCTTTTGGAAAAACGCACGATTCTATTCAAATCAGTTTTCGCTGTAGTTAGGCAAAAATCCGCTGGAGATCGATGTGAAATCGCTGCAGTTTGTACTCAATTCGCTGTAGTTTACAGCCAATACGCTACAGTTCATCATGGAGTCACTAAAATTTACGATCAATTTGCTGGCGTTCACCAACAGACAAAAATTGGAAAGTGATCAAGCCATTCCAAGCCGGGTATTATACTGTCCGCAGAAATTGTCCGGAAATAAAATCGCCCAGCAGCCTATCGTCAGGCTTTTGGGCGATTTTTCACATAAACATCTCCAAAATATAAAAGATAATGCCACCAAGTGCCGCTGTAATTGGTAAGGTAATGACCCATGTAACAACCATCCGTTTGGCAACTCCCCAGTTTACTCCCTTTACCCGGTGGGAGGCACCTACACCGAGGATACCAGATGAAATAACGTGTGTTGTACTAACGGGTAGATGGATCAATGTAGCGCCAAAAATAACAGCTGCACCGGTCAAGTCAGCAGCAACGCCATTCACTGGACGGATTTTCATAATTTTACCGCCGACCGTTTTAATAATCCGCCAACCGCCTATGGAAGTACCTAAAGCCATCGCGGTCGCGCAGGAAGCCTGTACCCAAAACGGAATGTCCATTGTTTTGTGCATCCCGCCAACAATCAGAGCCATTGTAATAATCCCCATCGATTTTTGTGCATCATTCGTTCCATGCGCAAACGACTGCACCGCGGCGGTTAAGACTTGAACCAGACGAAATCGTTTATTCGTTTTCGCAAGGTTACTATTTTTAAAGATAACTTTTATAATTCCATAAAATATAAACCCTACTACAAACGCGATTACCGGTGAAAAAAACAACCCTTCCAGAATTGAAATAAATCCGTGATAATGAATCGCTCTAAACCCGGCAGATACAATAACCGCCCCCGTAATAGAGCCGATAATTGCGTGTGAGGAACTACTGGGGATACCGGCATACCAAGTTACCAAATTCCAAATGATCGCAGCAATTAATGCAGCTAATATAACGGTCATGCCATTGTGCAATTGAAATGGATCGGTAATTCCACTTGTGATGGTCTGCGCTACACCAGTAAACGTCAAAGCCCCCGCAAAGTTCATGATGGCTGCGAGTATAATGGCCCGTCTGGGTGTTAATGCTTTCGTGGATACGGATGTAGCAATGGCATTGGCTGTATCATGAAACCCATTGATAAAATCAAACAAAAGAGCAAAGATGACAATTAATACGATTGTTATGGCAAGTAAATTCATATTCAATCCCTCATTACGCGTTTTTCATGATGATACTTTGCAGAGTGCTTGCGACATTTTGACAATAATCGGCAATTTCTTCCAGTATCTCATATAATTCTTTGTATTGGATAACCTTAATCGGGTCTTTTTCCTTTTGAAACAGGTTTCTGAGGGATTCACGATAGATATCGTCGCATTTACTTTCAATGTCTTTAATGATGATGGCGTGCTCTTCAACATTTTTTAACTGATAATTTGCAATCAATTCCATCGATGTTAATATTTCCTTGGAACACTCCAATATGTAATTCGTAAATTGATCCATATACTGATCAGCTGAAAGAATTTGATAAATATCCATCGTCGCAGAGAAATCTTCCATTCCGTCCATGATATCATCCAAATTCATCGACAATTGCAGAATATCCTCCCGCTCAATTGGTGTAATAAATGCCTGGTTTAACTCCTTGATAATGGAGTGCACTTTATCATCCAACACGGATTCCCGCTGCTTGATCGTGTTGGCAAACTCCTTCAATGTCTTGGTATCTGTTACCTTAAAATGAACAAAATAGTCGGCTGCCTCGTGTAGCTGTTTGGCAAAATCAACGAGATAAAGCGAAAATTTATCTGGCTTTTTCTTGAACATGTTTGTATAACCTCCATTAAACGAAAGGACTGGGCAATCATTGCTTCGTATATAATTTTTTCAACCGCAGACGCACGAAAAGGGAAACGAATTGTCCGATTTTGTCGATTTCCGCTCCCGTATACCATTATACACATTAGTGTTCTTCAACTAAAGAAGTTCCTACAATCTTTTTGGTAATTTTTATACCCCTTCCCCCATATTTCATCGTCCATCCTATAATATTAACCGATAACCGCGATTTCTTTCTAAAATAGACTGAAAAGAGTGTATTCCCTAACGAGAAAGGTGGTTTATACAATTTGCTAAATAAACCTTTTTTATACATGCTGCTTGGAATGGCGAACCCGACAAACAGAGATGCATGACCCTCCAGAAAATGAGTGTCGCTGATATAATGCCTTAAATCGCTGATAAAGTGCTCAAAACCGCTGATATAATCCTCAAAACCACTGATATATTATAGATCGGCACAACACACCACATTTCTTACAAAAAGGCTGCATCAATCAGACAAATGATGATGCAGCCGCTCGATTGCTTATTCATACAAGCCTCTTCCAGTATTTTTCCTGAGTAATCCTCCTGCCTGTTTACCATAAGCCTTGGTCAAATCCGTTAATTTAATCGTAATCAATGAATCCCCCACGTTTCTCCCCTTTGATCTAACTTTTTGATTTCAATTGTAATCGCATCATAGAAACCAGTCAAAAGTGGGAAGAAAAAATTGTGTAACATGAAGGCTGAGGCGCGGAGGCAAGCACAGACAGTAAAAAATGAGCAGCCCGATTACTTTTTACGGATAACTTTTTCAGGTTGATATTTATTTTAAGGTTAATGTTTTACCAGCTTGAGCGATACGTTCGCTTTAAAGTTGATACTAGGCTAATGGTGGTTGATATTTTGTTAATCAGTACCGATATTCCAGATCTAGTGGCCGATATCCAGTTAATTCGGTTGATATCGGCAAGAAGCCGGTCGATACCTGGTTAATGGTGGTTGATATTCCCAGCCTATTGGTTGATACTGGCTAGTCACAGTCGATATTCCTGTCTCCAGGTTAATATCCGGTGTTTCGCATAACTAATGCCCCGCCCCTCTGCATATCTCTTTATCCCAACTATAGCCAGTAATCAGGATCAGCCATGCGGATTTCTTCAACAACATCATCTAAATCGGCCGGAGTAATCAGATAAACGGGGTAATGATCCACTTCCTTCGCCTCCCGATAAAAGTAATGGACAGAGCCCGGATATTCTACATCCATCAACACGAGACATCCGTCGCTTTTGGAAATCAACCATTTGTTTTTTGCTGTGAACTGATACGATCCTTTGTAATTGCCAACATAAAGTGGTTTATGAAAATCAGCCTGCAACGTGATTTCCTGATAAGCTTGTTGAATGGATTCCGGCCAGCGTTGTTCCTGATTTTCAAATGGCGGGATAACCGCGAGTTTGATCGCATATTCTGCTTGTAACTCCTGCACAACTTCTGCCGCCCATAATTCAACGCCCATCTGTCCGGAAACAATTACCCACTCCAAGCCTTCTTCAATGAACACAATCAACCGTTTACGAATGGCTGCTTTTATGTATGTAATCCGATGATCATCGACCTTAAAAATATTCAATTCCATTGGTTTATATCCAGTAACTGTCAAAACTTTCACCATGCTAATTCCTTTCCGGGTATTGCTGTATCCATTTTTTCAGCGATTATGTGCAAATTATCGGCGACTTTCGGCCATTATACGGCGGTTTGTGTACATTATACGGCGATTTCGTCCCATTTTACGGCGATTCCACGATTTTTATCAGCGATTCCCACTTTTTAAAGGGACAGAGGGAAGAACTTCTCCCCCGTCCCATTAGATTAACACCAATGATGCGGTTCTTACCAGTGATGCATCCCTTTATGATGATGGTGATGGTGGTGATGTGGATGGTGGTTACCGCCGTAGCCATTATTACCTTTACCCATACCTGGCCCCATGCCACCCGGGCCACAACATTGTCCCTGTGGAGGCGTTTGAAATGCTCCGCCAAATTCATCTACGCAATTCATCGTGTTCTCATGTGAAGTCGAATGTGGAAATACATGTCTGTGCCTTTCCAGATGATGATTCACTACCGTTGTATGAGAAGGATGAATATGCTCAATAACGTTTTCTGTACAGCAGTCAATTCGGTTACATTTTGTTGGATGAACCACCCGTCTCGGCGGGCACCCACAATTGTTTCCAAAATGTCTCATATAAAAGCCCCTTTCCTGTGATAGGTTCACTAATAAACTATGAAAAGGATCGGCGGATTGTATAAGGCAACAACCTATTTCTTTGTTTATATTTGTGCTATACTTTTCTAAAAAGGGGGAAAACACTTATGGAAACGGTAACAAAAGCAGTACAAGATGATTATCCAGAAGACTTTGCATGGTGTTATGGTTGTGGACGAATGAATGAGGCCGGGCACCACTTTCGTACGGGCTGGGACGGGGAAAAAACAATAACCGTATACACCCCGGAACCAGAGCATACGGCATTACCAGGTTTTGTTTATGGGGGACTACTCGCTTCCTTAATCGACTGTCATAGCACAGGATCAGCTGCCCTGGCATTACATCGCAAAAATGGTCATGAACCCGGTGATGGCGCGGAACCACCACGATTTGTGACAGGATCATTACATGTTGATTTCTTGCAGCCTACTCCACATGGGGTTCCATTAAAAGCAGTAGGGACGGTCGAGGAAGTTCATCCTAAAAAATGGAAGGTACATACCGACGTATTTGCCAATGGTGAGGTTGTTGTTAAAGGGGAAGTTACAGCAGTTGTTATGCCGAGCACATTCACTAAAAAGTAATTGCTAAAAAGCGCATGTTCATTACGTAGTGAGGGGGGTATGCATTTATCCCCCCTCGCCAATTTTCATCTCACGTATAGCCCAATCTTATAAACAGTCATTTGTAGAGAATGCTCAAAAAGTCGTAAAAATGACACTTCATACAGTGGTTCGTAGCTGAACTCAACCCTATTTATCTTCTGTCACAGACTTGTATATTCCTTTATAACTGTCCCTTGAAAATCGGACCATCGAACACAGCTGTATGGTATTCACCGGATTCGCCCATGGGACAAACATTTTTCATACGGATGTCATTAATAAATGATTCATCCACAAGCCGCCCCACCCAGCTTTCTGGCAGCTTGTCCGGATCTACTTTAATCACCCTTGCCTGAAAACCTAACGCAACAAATTGTTTTAATAAATCCTGTACATGTTGTTGATCCGTCCACAGTGGATAGATTGCTTCCAGTCCGGCTTGCTTTGCCACTTGTTCTCCCCATTCGCGATGTCCTTCCAAATAAATATCGCCAAACGCTATGCCTTTCATCTGATCCTGCGCTTTTAAAGTTTTTAAAGTTTCAGTGAAATTAGCCGTATACGTTTTAAAATCTGTTTCAATAAAATGAACTGGTATACCAATACTTGCCGCTTGTTTTTCGATATGTTCCAGCTTTTCACCATGGGCTACAGTTTCGTTCGATTCTCGCCAAACTGTTGTAATCAAACAAGAAACCTCATAGCCCTGTTGTTGCAGACGATATACTGCAAGGCAACTATCTTTCCCACCACTAAAAGATAATGCTATTTTCATCATATTCTCCTTTCAATCTAGTTACTATGTTCATTATAGCATCCATTTCAGTTCAATAGTCGATTGCAAACAAAAAGAAGGAAACCAGTGATCGGTTGGTTTCCTCCAGGTTTCGTAGGTTGATATTTCTTATCCACTCACACTTTTTTTCGATCCGGAAACAATAGGCTGAACACAATCCCAAAAATGGCTGCGATAAAAAAGGTGGAAAATCTAGATGTGATTATTTCATCCAATGGTGTACTAATCCACAGAACAGTGAATACAAATCCAGAAATAATTGTTGCAACCACGCCAACACCTGAATATCGCTTCCAGAAAAAGGTCATCAATATTGCTGGTGATAGAGTACAACCAATGCCTGCCCAGGCCCAACTGACGACCAGATAGAGTAGTGAATCAGATGTCAGGGCAATGATCATGCCAATCACACCGGAAACGATAACTATTACTCTTGATAGGGTTACAAGCTGTTTATCAGTCAAATTCAACCCAAGCGTCCGGTGGATAATATCCTCACTAACGGAACTGGTAACAACCATTAACTGGGAATTAGCTGTCGTAATAATTGCGGCCAGAATCCCGGCCAGTAATAACCCGGCGATCCAAGGTGGTAATAAATCCAGGATCATAAATGGCAAAATGGTTTCTACATCGGCAAATGACCCTTGTTGATACAATGCAATCGCTGCTAACCCAATTAGAAAGGCCCCCGTATAAGCCATCACGGTCCAAATAATGGCAACGGAAATCCCTTGTTTTGCTTCTTTATCATTTTTTAATGCCATGAATCGTGTACTTAACTGGGGCTGCCCACCCAAATAACCAAAAAACCAGGAAAAGTTGTTGAAGAATAATACCCCAAGCGCAAATCCTGTCGCACCACCAAACCAGGAATCAAATGAATCACCTGCTTCCACCAATGATTGGCTAATCGACAGGTCATGTGTACCAATATAGATCAGTGCAATAACGGGTAACACACAAAGTGTAGCCAGCATCATGATACTTTGAACCATATCTGTCCAGACAACAGACAAAAAACCACCAAAAAACGCCGTTGCCAATACAACAACTGTGGCCAGAATGATACCAACCGTCTCGTTTATGTCGAATGTCGTTAAAAATAATTTTCCTGCCCCTGCTAGTTGTGCTCCCAAATAAAACATGAAAAAGCAAGCAATTAAAATACTGGCAATCCAGCGGATCAAATTGGCTTTTTCCCGAAAACGGACAGCTAAATAATCTGGCAGGGTTAACACCTGATAATTATCCGCCTCTTTACGAAATTTTTGCGCCAAGACAAGCCAGGAGAAAATTATCCCCAAAGCAATCCCAACTGCTACCCATATTCCTGCAAGTCCGGTGGTAAAAACAAATCCGGTAAACCCGAGTAACAACCATGCTGATTCCCCGGTAGCCCGTTCCGAAAATGCCAAAGCCCAGCCAGGCAGTTTTTTTCCGCCTAAAAGAAACACAGCATGACTCATTTTTGTTCGGCTCGTAGCGTAACCAATCGCTATAATCACAATAAAATACAGGATAAATTCAGCGATAATGATGGTATTCATTGCACGTTCACCCTCCTGTTAATCATGATGTCCCTGAAACAGACGAACAAGAAAGATTACATGTTCCCTCCCTTGTGCCAAAGAAAATATAGTTCTTTTCTAAAAATCTATGTGTCGGAGCAAAAAATCAGAACAAACGATATAAAAACTTTCCCCGCATACTAAACGTAAAAAAGAAGCAGGGGTTATCCTGCTCCTTTAACACTATGTACCTTGTTAATAGTATCGGGTTTCGGTGTATGTTGCACATTTGCAGGATGTGAAGGTGTATATTCATGAACCGATTGGGTTGCGGAAAAATACGTCCATCCGGAATACACGATACATATAACACCAATACCCATTAATAGGAATGCTGTTTTTTTCATCGGCATCACCTAAAAAAATTATTACTCATATTCCATTCATACTATCGTCAAAACCTGTAGACAACAATTTTTCCGCGAAGTTCACATATTCTATAACGAATAATGAAAAATGCGTCTAAGTGGTTTCATTTATATACGTTTTGCCTTATAGTTATAGAGGACAACCGAAAATGAGTTGTTATGAAATTATAGATAGGAGGTGAATACAGATGCTAGAATTGCTCAATCAACTAACAAGTGATGTATCACCATTTTATGTATATCTGAGTATCATTTTAACCATCATCTGCGCATATCGCGGGATGTCATTTACAATGGGGAACACCATTCAGCAAAATCAAATTTTCACCAGACAATGGCATGCCACCCGATTTCGTTTGCTCCCTGCACAGGAAGAACTTGGGGCCAATACGGAAATTCATCACTGGATTGCCGCCAAAATGAAACGTATCGAAGCACCCGATGATGATTCAGATAGCCATTCCTGCTCATTGAAAGTTCTAAACGACTATCATCGAGGAGGACAAAAATGGAACGCAAATCTGTATTCACAACTCTTGGAAAATATAGCCTGATCGGTATTCTGTTATTGATCGTCTTAACCGGGTGCCAACTAAATGAGCCAATTAGTGCTGATTCTACTGGTTTTTTTAATCATTATTTTATTTATCCGTTTTCCGTACTGCTGAAAGGACTGGCTTCTGTCTTGGGCGGCAGTTATGGGTTATCGATCATTATTTTAACCATCGTTATCCGCCTTTGCCTCATGCCGTTCATGTTGAGGCAAATGAAAAACAGTACGAAAATGCAGGCCAAAATGAAAGTCATGAAGCCGGAAATGGATGAGATTCAGAAGAAATATAAAGATAAAAAAGATCGGGATTCCCAGATGCAAATGCAACAGGAAATGATGCAACTATATCAAAAGCATCAAATGAATCCGTTGTCGTCTCTCGGATGCTTGCCCATGATTATTCAATTTCCGATTCTGATTGCATTCTATTATGCGATTCGCCGGACACCAGAAATTGCTACCCACACATTTCTCTGGTTCAACCTGGGGCAAACCGATTTCGTTCTGCCCTTTATCGCTGCAGCTGTCTATCTGATTCAGGCACGTGTGTCACAAATCGGCATGGATGAAAAACAGCGGAAACAAATGGCATTATTCAGCTTTATCTCACCGGTTATGATATTTATCGTCTCGTTTAATTTTCCGTCTGCATTACCATTATATTGGACCATATCCGGTTCATTTTTGGTGATTCAAACATGGATTTCCAAAAAGCTCTATACGGAAAAAGCCGAAGCAGAGGTATAATGAAAAAGCACTTCCGATTGTGGGAGTGCTTTTTCTTGAATATTCAAAAATAAATATGAGTCTTAATCCAGTAGCCCATCACTGTAATCTCATAAAATAATATGGTTATGGTTTATATCATAGTCAGTTTACCAGTGTAATGGCCTGATCAAGCACCTTGTCGCCTTGTATCATACCATATGCCATCGAATCAATCACTTCTACTTTGATATCTTTTGGTTCCGCCTACATGAGGCAAGCCGCTTTCTGACAATGTAAAATAAGCTGAAATCCGCAGTTCACGTATTTACATTCATATAATATTACATGAAATGATTTCAGGATTTACTATTTTGCAGCAGTTGATATCCAGCCTGTTTCTTCAGTTTTCGCCGTTCCAGCCGATCAACCAATGCCTTGTGGCGCAAATAGGAAAATTGAAAGATGGGGCTTTGGACAAAGGTAAAAATAAACGTGACAATAAATACCGGACCACCTAAAATCAAACCAAGTACAAGTACGCCGGTTTCTGTAATCATACGAACCCGACGAATTGGTGCTCCCAGCTTATCGGCAATCGACAACATAAATCCATCTCGCGGACCGGCCCCAACGCAAGCCGCATTATAGATACCACCACCAACTCCCATGATCACAATCCCCGCGACAATAATCAGTACATCTACCCATGTATGGCGGGCCTGTGGCAGGATATCCAGCCACAGCCAGAAATCCACACAGGATCCAACTAAAAAGGCGTTAAGAAATGTGCCGATCCTAATATAGCTTTTATCCAATATCCACGACACGCCTACCAGCGCCATACCACAAATAATGTTCCAAGTACCAATCGTAAAGCCCAGTTTTTCATACATGGCGACATTCAACACGTCCCAAGGATGAATACCTAAATGCTGTACATGGATGGTGATGTAGATTCCTAAACTGAACACGATCACTCCGATGACAAAACAGGACCAGCGAATACCCCGGATCATGATTTCCCTTCTTTCACTAACCAAAACAATTAGGGATAATCATAAGTCATATTCCCGTGTATTTCAACACCACTGTTTCCATTGTGATTACGAACTAAGATTGCGGAAAAAACAGTTATCCAAAATATTGAAATTTCGTTCTTAATGTTGCGGAAAATATGAGCTGGCTCGGTTCCAATGATGTAGAGACATTCATTTTCGTAGCGGCAAATGTCTGTTGGACAATCGCATCCCTTGATCCTTCCTCAACTATTTTGATCGGGCGAGGGTCTAAATTCACGTCAATTGTCTTGGCGATTGTTTCAGCCTTAGCGGTGGCATTCCTCAGAGCATCGCTTAATGCACGCTGATAATATGCGTTTGGATCATCAACGGAAAATTCAATATCAGAAACTCGATTAACTCCATTTTGGACCGATGTATCAATGACTGTGCCTGCTTGATCGACAGCATTCAATCTCACGGTAAGTGCATGTATAACCTCATATCCCCGAAAAATCTGTTTCCCATCCACATAATCATATTGTGGCTGAATTGTATATGCAGCCGTTTGTATAGCTTCTCTTGAAATTCCCAATTGAACCAGCGCTTGTATAACCTGATCCATCTTTTGCGCATTTTCCTGTTGGGCTTGTGTTAGTTCACGATTTTGCGTCGTCACCTCTAACCGAATCGTAACAACATCAGGTTTTGCTGAAATACTTGCGCTGCCAATTACCGTCATCCGCCGCGACCGCTCCTGTCGATAGGAAGATACATTGGCATAATACATTGCTATTCCCCTTTCTCCGTTATAGTAAAATATATGCCTTTATTCTGCGGATATATCACCAGATGATGGCAGCGAACCTTCTATTTCCCATTCCTGAGTTTTTGCTTCTCATCTTTCCGGGCTCCAATATGTATCACCATTTTTTCCTTTTTTCCCTTATCTTTTAGCAGATCACGAATTTCTGTCAAAAGTACTTCTTTTTGATCCGGGTTGGGTGCAGCCTTCTCTTTTCCCTTTTCCTCCTCTTTCTCATACTTCAATTTTGCAATGATCTGGACAACGATAAAAATGGACCAGGAAATAACGGCAAAATCAAACACCGACTGCATAAACTGTCCGTACAATATTTCTGAATCACCTACTGTATATTTTAAATGGGTAAAATCAACGCCATTGTATAATATCCCGACAAGCGGCATGATGATATTTTCCACCAAAGATGTAACAATCTTGCCGAAAGCCCCGCCAATAACAACGGCAATCGCCAAGTCCAGTACATTTCCTTTCAGTGCAAACGCTTTGAAATCCGACCACAAAATGTGTTACCTCCTTGTTATGCCTGTACTATTTATATGTGGGGTAAGAAGGTTTTAACACTTTTCCTTCGTCGATGAGATCATTCACAACCAAGATTTTGTAAAAAGATCCTCCCATTTGTTGATTGGAATACAAATAGGAGGTCTCTTGCTGTCATAATTATTTCTCATCTTTCAAAAGATCACGTATTTCTTTCAGTAATTCAGCTTTTTCATCAATTTCCGGCTCTTCCTCATCCTCCTCTTTTTTGCGTTTGAGTTTATTTAACATGCGGATAAACAAAAAGATCGAAACAGCAATAATGAGAAAGTCAATAATCGATTGAATGAACTCGCCATACATAACCTCCGCATTTCCTACTTTATACGATAGGTTTGAAAAATTAATTCCGGTTAATAAAATGCCTACCAATGGCATGATAATTTGATCGACCAATGATGAAACAATTTTGCCAAATGCTCCCCCTATCACTACAGCTACTGCCAGTTCCATGACATTTCCTTGTGCGATAAAGGCTTTAAAATCCTTCCACATCCTTTATTCCTCCATTCCTTCCATGAATATAGCCCGTGTTCAAAAGGGCAAAGGTCAACTAAGTTCCTCTATCCCGGATTTTTTGAACATCCTCTATTATACACAGTTAAAATAAATTTTTAAAAATATCCTTGTATCTTTTCAAACTTTTGTGGTATACTAAGAATAACTATTGATGTTCGGAATATGTAAGGCGTTATCACCTTGAATATGAAAGAGCAAGAATAGTAATAAACGTGCAAGATGCACATGGAGGAAAAAGAATGAATAACGGTACAGTAAAATGGTTTAATGCGGACAAAGGCTTCGGTTTCATCGAGGTTGAAGGTGGAGACGACGTATTTGTACACTTCTCTGCAATTCAAGGTGAAGGATTCAAAACGTTGGAAGAAGGTCAATCTGTTACATTCGATGTCGAAGAAGGTAACCGCGGACCACAAGCAGCTAACGTTGTAAAACACTAATAACAACATTGATAAGAAAAGCTCTTCCTGATGGGAGAGCTTTTTTCATTTACTACCGGGTAATAAGAGGATATAAAGTTGATTTTTTAGATGGACGCTCCTGCCTACGTGATGATTTTTCATACCTCATAGTCATACTTCTGTAATCCCCCTTAAACTAACTTGATGAAAGAAACACAACATTTTACATTCTCTCTATCCCATCCTATAGTAGATAATAGAAACAAAACTTCAAAAGAGGAGGAACCGTCCATGTCACGCTATGACTTCACTAGAAATTCGTTTTTGCAATTTGTAAAAGACTGTGATGAAAAAGTACTCGATGTACAGCCTACAGGATCTCGAAACACGCTGCATTGGCACATTGGGCATGTGCTTGTGGTAACGGAAATGTTCTTGTTTAACTACCCGAAAGGATCAAGTAATATTCCGGAATCCTATCACGCGTTGTTCAAACCTGGTTCAAAGCCTGCTGACTGGCCTGAAGAAGTACCGAGTGTTTCCGAAATTGTTGATCATCTGGAAAAACAGTTGACCCGAATCAATGAGCTGTCTGATGACTATTTAGCCCAAGAACTTCCTTTCACGTTGCCATTTGGTAATTTTAAAACATATGGTGAATTGTATGATTTATCGATACATCATGAAGCAGAGCATCTTGGTCAAATAAAGGCAATGAAACGTATTGTCGAAGCAGAAAATTAAGCTGTCCGACAAGAAACCCCTCACTGCATGAAGCATGAGGGGTTTGTTCTTAATTAAATGTCTCTGTTAAGTTGGTAACGATTTGTTTCTTCCGTGATACGATGCCTTTTAATAAGGCTCGATTATTTTCCAATGTTACATCAAATGCTTTTTCCACATTGGCTTTTGCCTTTCCAAGCGCTAGTGCATCGGAATCATTGTTGATAATATCCGTAGCCACGAACAGGAACAAATCTAAATTTTTGTTTTCGATGGTCTTGTTGATTTCTGCTTCCAGTTCCGCTTGATGTTCAAGAATGGCTTTCGTATCAACCGCATTCACTTGAGCGATTTCTACTTTTGCGCCATGCATGTCAAACTCCTTGGCATCCATAGAAATCAGCTCAGCCATTGATTTGTCACGTAAATCCGCACCGGCCTGCAGCATATCAAATCCATATTGCTCCAGATTAACACCAGCGATTTCCGCTAACTCTTTGGCGGCATCAATATCTTGCTGGGTACAAGTTGGTGATTTTAATAACAATGAATCGGAAATAATTGCGGAAACAAGTAACCCGGCAATTTCCTTTGTAATCGTTACATTATTTTCCTGATACATTTTCTTTAAAATCGTTGCCGTACAACCAACCGGTTCCAAGCGAATAAACAACGGCTCATTCGTTTGAAAATTGGCCACCCGGTGATGATCAATGACCTCAACAATGCGTGCGTCATCGATATTATCTACACTTTGTTGAAATTCGTTATGATCGACTAAAATCACGTCACTATTTTCTGGAACTGATTCAATGAGACGTGGTGCCGATACACCAAAATGGTCCAGTGCATATTGGGTTTCCTTGTTTACCTCACCTAAACGTACAGGTTCCACATCATGGCCAAGTTCCTTCTTCAAATGTGCATATGCAAGTGCTGCTGTAATCGTATCTGTGTCTGGATTTTTGTGTCCAAAGATTAATGTTTTTCCCATGATAACTCCCCTTACTACAATGTCAATAACCATATTTATATTAATTATAGAGCAACAAGGCAAATTAGAAAAGTAGTTCGCCTTGTTTATACATTACCTGTTACTGTAAACTATCCAACCGGCTTACTCAGGTACGATCAACTTTTGCGTGTACTCGATCGACTTCCTGGCTCTCTCGATCAACTTTTGCGCGTGCTCGATCAACTTTCTGACTCTCTCGATCGACTTTTGCGCGTACTCGATCGACTTCTCGGCATTCTCGATCAACTTTTCAACTCGTTCGATCGACAATCAAACAATATCATTCAAACTAATATGCCCGCTTGTTATACCAAGTGATAATTTGCTGTTTCAAGTCAGGGTCATTTATTTCCTCCGCACCAAAGCCACACACATCAACAATCCGTACAAACTGACGGTCATCACTTCCCATCATTTTTACTACACAATACCCTTCTATATTCGATGGGATCATGTCTAAAATCTGTTCATTGCAATACAAATCCGTTATTTTCTCTCGATCCGTTTCACTTAATGCCCACTGTTTAGGGGTTGCTCCCGATGGCTGGGATGGATCTGATTGCACAGGTTCCACTGATTCTGATAACGCCGGTTGAATGGCATTTGACTCAGATGGCACCTCGGGCTGATTGTCAGCCATTGTCGTGTTTCGATCAGGTTCTGCTGTTTGATGCTTGGTAAAATGCATCCTTTCATTTATGCTATGTAACAATTTGATGATTTCGGAAAGGCCAATAAATAACATTCCTATCATAAATCCAGCAAAAAGGTAAGAAAAGAAAATAGACCAGACAATGCCGCTCTCAAAGCCGAAATAAGAATGATAATGCCCATACCCCATTCCAATCCCTGTAATTAGACCAATGACCATAATTGCCACCCCGATAATCAGTAAAATCTTGGCAACGATATTTTCCCGCATCTTTACTTCCTCCTTATGACAATCATTCAACAACGAATAAGTACGCTATTCTTCATTCTATCCTGCAGTTTTATCCAATGTACACAGGCTTTTTTCCCTAAAAGAAAACCAATCCATATGTAGTATTTACCAATACATACATTTTACATGAAATTTACACTTAAAAATACGAAAGAGCTTAGAAAAACTAAGCCCTTTCGTATACAAAGGTTTAGTTTGACCATACAAACCAAAAGTACAAAAAACTTTGGCTGAATAGCGTCCTATCATGAATGTTGCTTGATTCTTATACTAATCAACTGTATGTTTTTTCATGCTTTAAAAAGGTAATGGTTATACTACATGTAAAAAAGCAAGGAGGTAATCATCAATGAACGATCCAAAAAATATGCAAAAGGGCAGTACCCCTCGGCAAACACAGCAAAAACAACCTGGTATCGAAGCGATAATGAACCCACTGCCTGCGCAACCGACAGAATATAAAGGTACGGGAAAATTACAGGGGAAGAGTGCATTAATAACGGGTGGTGATAGCGGAATCGGACGCGCCGTTTCCATCATGTACGCTAAAGAAGGCGCGAATGTGGCTATTGCTTATTTGGATGAACATGAGGATGCAGAGGAAACAAAGAAAATGGTCGAAGCGGAGGGGGTACGATGCATTTTACTCCCAGGAGATATTAAAAATGAATCTCATTGCGAAGACCTCGTTAAAAAAACGGTACAAGCCTTTGGCAAGATAAATATTTTAGTAAATAATGCTGCCATACAATATGTACAGAACGACTTGCTTGATATCACGTCAGAGCAATTGGAGGAAGTATTTCGTGTCAACTTCTTTTCACAATTCTATACAACAAAGGCCGCAATTCGCTATATGCAAGCTGGCGATGCGATTATTAGCACATCGTCGATCAATGCCTACCGGGGAAATCCAACTTTAATCGATTATTCCGCGACTAAAGGAGCCATCACCGCGTTCATCCGCAGCATTGCACAAAGTCTGGCCAAAAAGGGAATTCGCGCCAATGCGGTAGCCCCTGGACCAGTATGGACGCCACTTATTCCATCGTCCTTTGATGAAAACCAAGTGGAGAAATTTGGTCAGGACAGCTTAATGGGGCGGCCAGGTCAGCCCTCGGAGCATGCCTGGCCCTATGTCATGCTGGCAGCGGATGAATCATCGTACATGACGGGACAAGCAATCCATATTAATGGCGGAACATGGACATCATCTTAACATGAAAAGAGGCTGGGACAAAACTCCATAAAAATGAAAAAACCACAAGAAATCAAATTTATAAGCTTTGATTTCTTGCGGTTTTATTTTGACGATTTGTACTAAAATGAATTAGGTTTTCAGCTTATGTCCCAGCCTCTTGTTTAAGCATATGCTGAAATAAATTTTGACTTATTATTTTAATCACGCCATCTGTTTCCACTTTTAAATTCTTGCAATTTATTTAACCACATAACAATCAACTCTCTCAATTTCCTCGTATCAATGGCATACGATGGCAGTGTATCGACACCATCAAAGTCTCCAAACAAATCCTCGATCAATGTTTTGTCGGCTTTGATAACCAGGCTGCAGCGATTGCCACTTGACTTAATAACTTTAGTTTCACCTGACAATACCTGGTCAATTTCATCCAAAACAGCGGCATCCAACAGGCTCGCATCCGCCATTAAAAATTCGCCAACAATTTGCATGTTCGGATCATCAAAACGTATTACCAGATCTTTTCTTTCTTTCGGCCCATTTTTTAAAGTGATTTCTTCTATGTGATACATCAACAAAACTCCTTAATATACCGGAAACGCGGAGATAATTTTTTCATTTTGATCCAGATACATGCGAATCACCATGCCATCTGCTGTTAATCCTTCATATGTATTTCCGGATATAAACGTTTTCGCATCGTACGCTTCATTAATTGCATCCACTACCTGTTGGGAATTCCAATCTTTAGGAAATAAAGTAGACTTCCCGCCATTGGATTTTTTGGTGGTTCCGTTCACCTTAATCTTTGCTTCATAGACGCCATCTTCATTTGGTTTCGTTTCCGTACCTGGAATGACTTCACCCTTTTTCGTTGGTAAGCCATCATAATGAAATCCAACCGCATTGCCTCTACTATTAAGCTCACCTTCAAATATATGTTCCAATGCGCCATTTCGGAAATTATCGGTATCCTGTAAATCAGAAATAGATGTGATGGTAACATTCGTATGATCTGCAGAACTATTGTCACCCCATATCTCCTGTATTCCACAAGCAGTCAAAAAGCAAAGGCTTATAACAAGAATGACGATGGTTTTTAAGCGGTTAAGCATTTTCTCACGTCCTACTTATATATAGTCATTTTCAAGACCATATCGTACCATGCTGGCCGCCGTTCGTCTATTGGGAGTATCTACTTTTTCCTGTTTAAGTTGTCTTCATGGTCAACTTAACGTTACTTGGTAGTACTTTGTAAACGATAAAAACGTTTAATCGGACGGTAAAAAATCAAAATAAACGTTGATTGCACCATTAAATAAACAGTGAACGAATAGGTCAATTCCCATCCGTGGTAGTTAAAAACATCAAACAACACCGTTAATCCTTCAAACATCGTTCCAAAAAGTGAAAATGTGACAATATAAACCAATATCCAAAAACCTTGTATATTTAACCTTTCATAAAGATAGATATAAATATAGGAAAACGGTCCATATAATAGGTAGGCAATCACGTCAAACAGTTCATAATGTGATGTATCCATGATGTGGTATAAATGCAAATCAGGTGATGATAATAAATGGTCATAAATTCTGGCAACTGTGGAGCCAAAAAGTAAAAGAAGAATGGTTAGGCTTAAAGGAAACCTTTTGGGAAGCCAAAATATAACAGAATAAGCAATGATTATGGCAATGATAACAAACCACTCATTCTCGTCAAATGCTTGGGGTAGTTGTAAGGGCTTCATTTCCCCATCCCCTCCTTACGTAAAACATGGTTAAAACTTAAGTACGATAGATACGAAATGAACAGGACAAGGGAAATTGAAAGAAGTGATTGCCAAAAATGCCACTCATTATAGCGTATCACCTTCCCTTCAACCAGCAGGATTTCAACGCCATATAAAACGGCTATATAAATGATTGTGAACATACCCTTATTCAAATGCAACTTGATGGCGGCCAATAAATTGAAATATGTAACATATAACAATGGAATGAAAATCATTTCATAGAGGCGGAAAATTATAAACAGTTTCAAGTCGTTGGTTATTTCCCATACTTCCAAATTTATATGCAAAACGGCGAAATAACTTGTGATCAAAAGTTCCATTATCATAAAAATAAATAAGTTGCTCGGCAGGTTTAGCCTCTTCTTTGCAATGGAAAAAGCGATTAAAAAAATGATCATCAAATTAAGGAGGAAAAGAAACACTTCGCATCAACTCTTTGCTTGTTGTATTTACATATAACCAGCGTTATTCTTAATATGCCTCATTATGTCTTTTCATATAAAGGTTTTGGTCAAGTTTGAAACATTAAAAATAACCTTGCAATGAAATAAAGTGAACTTCCTTTAGTAGGGGTTTTTTCATCCAGCAATAGATAAACAGCCGTCTTTCCACTGGATGGATTAATCAGCATTCGCCTTTGCAATCAAATAATCGATTTTCCGGTAATCTTCAACGAATTTGTTTCAACTCTTTCGTCAGCTGATCGAATGACACGCTGCATTTTTATCTGTTCTTCATGAAGGCGTTCCACAGCGATCTGTACCGTTTTTTCTCTTAGTGGTGCATTATTTAATGTACATAAAAACACTTCAAACATTACACCTTTGCTCAGCGCATTCTGTTTGAAGTATTTTTCTAATTCATATTCAATTTTCTTATTCAAAAGTTTAGGCCTGATGTAACTAGGAAGCCAGTCGTTTTTGCTGTATACCTGATGCTTCTTTCTTCTTGATGCCACCAAGGCTTAACATGACAAGGAACGATATTCCATACAAACCTGCCAAATAGCTCATGGCCACCATCATATTGGCATGCTGGAGTATAAAACCGACAAGTATCGGTGACAAGCCTCCTGCAGCTCTGCCGAAGTTGAAAATAGTGTTTGTGGCAGTACTGCGAATTTCAACAGGATAGTAACGGCTGATTAAAGCGCCGTATCCAGCAAACATACCGTTGGAAAAAAAGCCGACAATTGCCCCTCCGATGAGCACTGCCGTACTGCCTGTTGCATAAGCATACAAGAATACTGCAGCCGCCGAAGCGATCAAAAAGATTCCATAGGATACCTTTAGCCCAAACTTATCAATAAATTTACCGAAAGTCAGCATTCCGGCAATCATCCCCACGGCTGTACTTATCGTCCAAAGTGCGGAACTGGACACAGACAACCCCTGTGACTGTTGCAGCATCGATGGCAGCCAAATCATCAAACCATTGTAACCGGCAATTTGCACGGTTGCCATAATGACCAAGCCAATCGTTGTAAAAGCAGTTCGGGGTCTATTCACTAACTGCAACAATTTCCCCCGGTTTTGAATAGAAGGCTTTTGCTTACGTGCCGCCAACCACTCTGGTGATTCTTTTAAATTTCTTCTAACAAAAAAGGCAAATATAACTGGGATTACACCAACAAAGAATAACCCTCTCCATCCAAACAGCGGTAAAAGGACAGCACTCAATACTGCAGCAATAATCACGCCAAACTGGGCTCCGACACTGACATAAGAAGATGCGCGCCCTTGCTTATTTTTCGGCCATGCTTCCGCCACGAGCGCCATCCCGATGCCATACTCTCCTCCTGCACCTACACCTGCGATAAAGCGAAATAGATAAACTTGCTCTATATTTGTGGCCAGACCTGTTAATGCGGTGCCAATGGCGAACAGGAAAATCGTATACGTAAAAACCTTCACCCTGCCAAATCGATCCGCTAAAACTCCAAAAATCATTCCACCAGCAAGCATCCCAATATTGGTAATGGATGAAATAAATCCTCCTGTCGCCAAATCAATATGAAAATCTGCGACAATCAAGGACATGGCAAATGAAATAAACATGATGTCCATACCCTCAAGTGTCAATCCAGTTACAGAAGCTACTACTGTTTTATTACGATATTTCATGAATTTATTGCTCCTTTCAAGTCTCTCAGGACTATGTTTAAAAGAGATTTAAAGTATTCCATTTTAATATCGGGCCAAAATAAATGCCCTTTTGTCCAATTAAGGACAAAAGGGCATGAAGTGTTAATCCACAACACAATACGTACGCACTACCCTTTTTGACCTCTCTGGATCATATTAAAAGGAATAAACTTTTTATTATAATAGCATTTTAAATGGAAAATTACAAGATCCCACGATCATTTCAAAACACTTCGGCACTAGTTCGCAAATTGCATATCACGCACTATATTCGGTAACAACAGTTGCAAACTCGGCCACCATTGCAAAAGGCAGCCGGTCACATAACCAGCCGCCTCCCTCTTTACCTTTCCTTTTTCATAAACTTGGCAAGTATTTCATATACAATTGGTACAATGACAAGTGTTAGTAGCGTTGAACTTATTAAACCGCCAATAACGGTGATGCCCAGCCCTTTGGAAATCAGACCGCCACCTTCTACACCAATCGCCAACGGAATCAATGCACCGATCGTTGCCAGTGCTGTCATCAAGATTGGACGCAGCCTTGTGGAGCCCGCTTCCAGCAATGCTTCCCGTGTAGTGAGTCCTTCTTTTTCTTGATGGATGACACGGTCAACCAACACAATTGCATTCGTTACGACAATACCGATCAACATCAGTGCACCAATCATCGCTGATACGCTCAATGGCTCATCCGCGACCCACAAGGCGACCAGACTACCGATAACCGTAAATGGCAGTGAGAACAGAATAGCAAATGGTGCCAGTGCGCCATGGAAAGTTACCACAAGCACAAAGTATACAATCGCAATTGCCGCAAGCATCGCTAACCCCAGTTGCGAGAAGGATTCATTGATTTGTTCTGTTACGCCGCCGAAATCTACGGTAACACCGCTTGGCAGGTCAAGTTTGTCAATTTTCTCCTGTACTTGATTGGATACTGTTCCTGCATCATCGGTTGTAATGTCCGCCGAAACGGAGGCAACCATTTTGTTATCCCGACGCTGGATGGTGTCCGGAGATTTTCCTTCCTTGACATCCATTACATCACCAACTTTTATGGTGGTTCCCAGTGGTGTCTGGATATCAACGTCGGTTAAATCCTTGATATTCTTGTAATCTTTTTTCTCCACTTCAACATAGACATCTACATCTTCCCCATCATGTTTCACGGTGGTAATCGGTGAATTTTCGCTTGTATCGCTTAGACTCATACCGATTTGCGCTGCAGTCAACCCATATTTGCTCAATTTATCCTGATTGGCGACAAGCGTATATTGATCATAAGCCTCGGAAATACTGGAATCCACTTTTTCTAAATCCTTGTTATCTTTCATGATGGACTCCACCTCATCGGCACCTGTTTGAATGTCCTCAAGGTTGTCACCGTAGACATACAGTTCCATTCCACTGCCCATGTCGGAAAAGTCCATACTCTTCCATTCACCGACATCCGTTTGTTTGTTCAAATCCTTGATGATCTTGCTGCTTTCCTCACCAAAATTTTCATAATCCTTGTCATACTCGATGAAAAATAGTGCGGCATTATCTCCACCACCCATACCCATCATCGACAACGGACTATCCCCGCCCAGTGAATATTGATACTTGGTAATACCATCGCGTTTGCTAATTAAATCTTCTGCATCAGCGGCAATATCTTTAGCCTCTTCATGCGTTTCACCGGGTTCTGGTGTATAGGTTGCCATAACCATTTTTTCTTCTTCATCAGCCAAAAAATTGACGCCAATAAGAGGCAGCAAGAACAAACTCAACACAAGTACGACAACCGCACCGCCAAATGTGATCACTTTATGGTTTAACGCCGATTCTAAAATACGCTTGTAGAAATGAGCCAGTTTGCTCGGTTTCTTTTCTTTTTGTTGTCTTACTGTACCATTGATTAATTGTTTTTTAAACAATGAATGGGCCAGCATGGGAACGACTGTAATTGCCACAAGCAATGAAGCAGCCAGTGCAAATACAACAGCGAGCGCAAACGGCATGAACAATTCGCCCACTTGCCCGTGCACCAAGCCCATCGGCAAGAACACAGCAATCGTTACAATGGTCGAAGAAAGAATTGGGATGAACATTTGCCGCGTTGCTTCCCTGACCAATTCTTTGCCATGCAGTTTCTCATCCGGTAAGGACATGCGCCTATAGATATTTTCCATGACAACGATCGAATCATCGATGACACGCCCAATTGCGACGGTCAACGCGCCGAGCGTCATGATATTTAGGGTGATGTCCATATAATGAAGCACGAAAATTGCAATCAATAGTGATAACGGAATCGACACGATTGAAATCAGCGTCGTTTTAAAACTTCTTAAGAACAGCAAAATGATGACAACAGCAAAAAGGATACCGAACAATGCCTTATTCATCATCGTGCTGACCGACTCTTCAATTGGCTCACCCTGGTCAAAAGTGGATACAGAGGTGATTCCCAAGTCGTCTTCAAATTTGTCCATCTTGTCCTTTACTGCATTCACGACATCGACTGTATTCGCATCGGCTCCCTTGACAACTTGGACACCGATTGAATCTTCGCCATTTGTTCTGGAAATCGATTCTGATTCGTTTACAATTTTGATGTCAGCCAGTTTATCCAATGTAACTGTCGGAATTTCCGGTTCCACTTCCGCTTGACCGGCTTGATCCGTATTTGGCATCTGACCTTGCTGTGCCGCATCTTCTCCAGTCGCTTGACCTTGCTGTGCTGCATCCGGAGCATCGCCTTGTTGCATTGCATCACTATCCGGCATTTGTCCCTGCATTTGGTCCATTTGCTCTTGATCAGTTGCACCTTGTTGCATTTGTCCCTGCTCTTGTCCCGCTTGTGGAGGGGTATATGGGATCTTCAATTTCTTTAAATCTTTAACACTAGCAACATCACCATCAATGACAAGATTTTTCACCTCATCATCAAAATTTGTCAGTCCCAGCGGATAAGTGGTATCCGATCCTTGGATTAATTGTTCTACGGTATCTTCATCGAGTCCGTATTTTTCCAATTTATCGTCGTCAAAGTCGATGGTCACTTTTTGCAATTGCTGTCCGGTCACCTGTACATCGGACACCCCGTCGATACCCTGCAATCCAGACACGACATCTTTTTCCACTGTTTTGGTCAATTGCTCCTGTGACTGATCGGGGTTACTGATGCTTAATGCGATAACCGGAAAAGCATTAATACTGATTCGTGAAACATCCGGATCCTCTGCGCCATCAGGCAAATCAGCTTTCGTTACCGCCTCGCTGACATCGTTAAGTGCCTCATCCATGTCGGTATCGAAATCAAATTCCAACTGAACGGAAGACGCATTCTCCATGGACGATGAGCTAACCGTTTCTACGCCCTCCAAATTTTGCACAACCTGCTCGATCGGCTCGGATACTTTTTCAGCCACTTCATCAGGTGCTGCACCCGGATAAGTCGTCATAACCGATATGTTTGGCAACGTAATATCCGGCATCGTTTCCTGCTTCATATTCATGCCGGAGTAAAGCCCTGTCACAACGACTAAAATTGTGAGAATCCATATAGCAAACTTGTTGTTCAGGGCAAAGTTAATGATACGCTTCAAATTCTACACTCCCCATATGTTACGTTTCTATCTGCATAAGCCTTGTTTTCGCTATGCATTCACTTATTTTCTAAAAGCACTGACCGGTCAGTCAAAGTAAACCGGGCTATCTATCTTTCCGGAAAATTCACTAAACAATTTGAACCCAAATAGCTGTATGCTTTTAAAATCACATCTTCCATCTTACTCGATCACTTAGTCCGAATCAAGTATTATATGCAATATTTTCATCATTTTATTGACACTATTTGACTGATTGGTCATAATGAGGGAAACAAAGAATTCTGCAGGATGAATTGCTTGAATTAACGAAACGGGTGAAGATAAATGAAAGAAGATAAGCGACAGGAAATCATAGAATCAGCCATCAGATTGTCCGCGGAAAACGGATTTTTTAACACCTCCGTTCAAGGAATTGTCGATGATTGCGGTATATCCAAAGGAGCATTCTATCATTATTTTTCATCAAAGGAAGCATTGCATGTTGCGATTTTCCAATATTATTTTGAACAGATGGATGATTCACTCAAAGCGATTGATCAAGCCAACCTGCCGCCACGCGAAAAAATGAAACAGCAGCTGTGTGTACCATTTGAACAGCTGAATAAACAGCGTGCCTTTTTCATCGTCTATTTGCGAGAACAAAATTTTTCTATCAACAAAGAACTGCACGATGTGATGGAGCAAGCGAGAAAAGACATACTGACCTGGTACTATCGTCGCTTAAGGGAAACCTACGGGGAAAAAATCATACCCTACATCGCTGACATCATTTTGCTGACAGAGGGCATGCGAAATGCCTATTTGGCAACGATGTTATTTCACAATCTGGACTTGAATGCCAATCGCGTTGCGGAGTTTTTGCTGAACCGGATGGACGACATCGTGCAAGCATTTGAAAACAACGAAGAACCAATTATCCATACAAGCAATTTGGACCATTTGCTGTCGGAGCACACGTTTTCATCCATCAATCCAAAAAGCCAAGTGGATGCCCTGTTAAAAGATATGGCGACAAGATTAAAGGATATGCCGCTTTCTGAAGAGCAAAAGCATGGGCTAGTTCATGTAATAGATTTCCTCCAAAGTGAACTAAAAAAACCAGAACCGGATAAATATGCATTTCAAGGCATGCTCGCCAACTTGAAGGAGATTAAAGCGTTTGATGCTTACCGGGAGAAAATAGCCAAATTGTTGAAGCTGCAACTCTTATAAGCCGGGACAAGGGGACAGGCGCCTTGTCCCACCATTTTTTCCATTTCATCGAATTAAAGTTAGCCCTCCGTCCGGCCCCAGCGTCCAGCGACTAGTGTGCTTCAAATCCAAATCACACACTATTTGCATTACACCCTCCTTTTTCACTATACTAATATCGACACCAATAATATATGGGAGGAAAAAATCATGCTACCCAACTTTCAAGAAAACCTGCAAAAATACGCCAGGCTATTAGTCGCAAAGGGGATCAATGTGAAACCCGGTGATTGGGTAAAAATGACCATTGCCGTTGATCAAGCTCCTTTAGCCCGTTTGATTACCAAAGAAGCCTATTCGCTTGGCGCGGAAAAAGTAATCGTAAAATGGTCGGACGATGATATCACCAAACAGCATTACATAAACCAGTCCGAGGAATTGTTGACCGATATACCTCAATACCAGATTGATGAATCAGAAGACCATGTACTAAACCATCACGTTTGCCGGCTGTCCATTTTATCTAATGATCCAAACTTATTAAATGAGGTGGATCCCGACAAAGTCGCCGCGTATCAAAAAGTGGCTGGGAAAGCATTCAAAGCCCAACGCGTAGCTACGCAAAATGATGATTTAAAATGGACCGTTGCTGCTGCCGCTGGTGCAGACTGGGCCAAAACTGTCTTTCCTGATTTAAAAACTTCCGAGGAACAAGTTGATGCTTTATGGGATGAGATTTTCAAAACATGCCGCATCTATCATGATGACCCGGTTGCTGTTTGGGATGAACATAAAGAAACACTCAAGGAAAAAGCAACGAAATTAAATGACATACAATTTGATGCTTTACATTACACCGCCCCGGGCACCGATTTAACGCTTGGCTTACCGAAGAACCATATTTGGCAAAGTGCGGAAAGCTTTAATCCGAAGAACGAAGAATTTATTGCCAACATGCCGACAGAGGAAGTGTTCACTGCACCCGATACAAATCGGATGGATGGTGTCGTTGTCAGTACCAAACCATTAAGTTATGCCGGTACACTAATTGAAGGCATCAAAGTCCAATTCAAAGATGGCAAAATTGTTGATATTTCCGCTGAAAAAGGAGATAAAACGATTAAGAAATTGGTTGAGGATAATGAGGGAGCAACAGGCTTGGGAGAAGTTGCGCTTGTGCCAGATCCGTCTCCTATTTCACAATCGGGCATTACCTTCTTTGAGACACTGTTTGACGAGAACGCATCCAATCACTTAGCCATCGGTGCAGCTTATCCAACATGTATTCAAGGCGGGACAAAAATGAGCGAAGAAGAATTACAAGAACATGGCATAAATGTTTCCACCACTCATGTGGATTTCATGATTGGCTCCGATAAAATGGATATCGACGGCATCAAACAAGATGGCACGGTTATTCCGGTATTCAGGAATGGAGATTGGGCAATATAGTTTTTTGACAACGTCGTATTACTATAAAGGTCAAATATGAAGGTGAAAATCCTCTCATCTGTGTCTAGATGGGAGGTTTTTTAAAGAACAAAGGCGTAAGCGCCCGGTTAGCAGCGTATGTGCTGGACTGAACCTAGGAGATAAAGGAAACATGCCCCTGCAAAAGGGGTATGCCGACGTTGGCCGCAAAGGCCGTTTTTAGTCGGCCTTCCTTTACCCCGAGTCGATGTTGACTTATCGTACGAAGGTGAAGGAAGCACACTAGCTGCTGGGCGCTGGAGCCGGACGGGGCTCATCCTGATTACAAAGTTATCCACAAGCATTTAATTTTATAATTTCCCAAAGCAGTAATAAACAGTTGCTATGCTCTATCTCTCGTTGACTATAGGCTAATTCTTCCAAAGTATGTCTGTCTCTTCATTTTTCACAAAGCATCAAACCTTAGTTCAAAGCCACCTTCCCCCTTCAACTTCCCGAAACCGTTGCCCCTGTTACCGTCAAACCAGCATTCATGAAAACTTTGTGACACACATTCTGAACACTTTGTGACAAAAATCACAATCCATTGTCCTTCAACACCTTTTATGGCATTAATATATGTAGATGGATTGTGACGTAGATCACTTAAGTTGAAGTTGAAATTAATATAGAAAGGGGTACTTTCATTGAAAATAAAATCGGCTTTTGTTGGTTCATTTATTGTTACACTGCTGTTGCTTACTGGATGTGAGCCATTAAAGGTATTAGACCCAAAAGGCCCACAAGCGGAAACAACATCCAATGTAATTTGGATATCAATCGCCACGATGGCCATTATCGTCATTGCAGTATTTGCTCTGTTAATTTTTGTCCTTTTTAAGTACCGCGCTTCCAAGCAACCGGATGATTACGAGCCACCACATATTGAAGGCAGCAAATGGCTGGAAACGATTATCGTTGCGATCCCAGTCATCATTATTGTGATTCTTTCCGTTGTTACCGTCAAATCGACGTATCAGGTTGAAGCGACACCAACGGGGTATGAAGAACAGGAACCAATGACCATTTACGCTTCCAGTTCAAACTGGAAATGGCATTTCAGCTATCCGGAAGAAGATATTGAGACGGTTAACTATTTATACATTCCAACCGATCGTCCTATCGAATTTAAACTATATTCATATGGACCAATCACCAGCTTTTGGATTCCGCAACTGGGCGGGCAGAAATATGCCATGTCTGACATGGTAACAACATTACACTTAGCAGCGGATGAACCTGGCGAATATATGGGACGAAATGCCAACTTTAGCGGAGAAGGTTTTGCCGAAAATACGTTCCAGGTCAAAGCAATGCCTGCTAAAGAATTTGCTGAATGGGTGGACGATGTTCAAAAAACAGCTAAACCACTGACCAAAGAAGAATTTGACGAACTATTGGAGCCCGGTCATCTTGGACAAATGACGTTTAGTGGCACACACTTGTCATTCATGCCACCTCCAGAAGGCCATCATGACGGGCATCAGCATGGATCAACAGATGATTCAGAACAACATCATCATTAATACCATAGCGTCAACATGTTTTAATTACTTTTGAAAGGAGAAAACGTAATGAATTACTTTGATCGGTTTGCCATTCCCCATGGAGATCCACTCATTTATGCATCGATGGTTGCTATCGGTTTGACAGTGATTGCGATTATTGCCGGGTTAACCTACTTTAAAAAATGGGGCTATTTATGGCGCGAATGGTTAACAACGGTGGATCATAAGCGAATCGGCATTATGTATTTAATCTCTGCTTTACTCATGCTGTTCCGGGGTGGAGTAGACGCTATCATGATGCGAGCACAAACATCGATACCAGATAATACATTTTTGGATGCCCAGCATTACAACGAGGTATTTACCACCCATGGAGTTGTCATGATCATCTTTATGGCGATGCCGTTTATCTATGCATTAATGAACTTTGTTGTGCCATTACAAATCGGTGCCAGGGATGTTGCGTTTCCACGATTGAATGCACTCAGCTTCTGGCTATACTTTATGGGTGCAATGTTATTTAACATTTCGTTTGTTGTTGGTGGTTCACCAGATGCCGGCTGGACATCCTATTTTCCACTCGCCGGAAATGATTTTAGTCAATCGGTAGGTACCAATTATTACATGCTATCGATACAAATTGCCGGAATCGGGACATTAATTTCCGGGATTAACTTTATTACGACGATCCTAAAAATGCGTGCACCAGGTATGAAATTAATGAAAATGCCGATGTTTACCTGGACCGCGTTTATTACCAATGCGATTGTTGTATTTGCCTTTCCAGTTTTAACGATCGCTTTGTTGTTAGGTACGATGGATCGTTTATTCGGGGCAAACTTCTTTACCACTACAAATGGTGGAATGGATATGCTCTGGGCCAACCTGTTCTGGATTTGGGGACACCCGGAAGTATACATTTTAATCTTACCGGCATTCGGTGTCTACAGTGAAGTGATCTCTACCTTTTCACGACGTAACTTATTCGGGTATAAAACGATGGTTGCTTCCATCGTCCTGATCTCGTTCCTATCTTTCCTGGTCTGGACCCATCACTTCTTTACGATGGGGCAAGGGCCATTAACGAATAGTATTTTCGCGATTACGACCATGGCGATTGCCATACCGACCGGGATTAAGATCTTTAACTGGTTGTTGACGATGTGGAAAGGAAAAATCAAATTTACGGTACCAATGCTGTATTCGATCGCCTTTATCCCTATTTTTACCATTGGCGGAGTGACCGGAGTTATGCTTGGAATGGCAAGTGCCGACTATCAGTACCATAATACAATGTTCTTAGTAGCGCATTTCCATTACACCATTATTCCTGGGGTAGTATTCGCCATGCTTGCCGGTTTGACATACTGGTGGCCGAAAATGTTTGGCTTCATGTTAAATGAACGAATTGGTAAATGGGCATTCTGGTTTATTGTCGTCGGTTTTAACGTGACATTCTTCCCAATGTTCTTTACCGGACTGAACGGTCAGGCACGAAGAATGTACACCTACTCGGAAGCTACTGGATTTGGTCCACTTAACCTGCTATCGTTCGTGGGTGCGATCGGCCTTGCGATTGGCTTTGCATTAATCGTCTACAATGTTTATTACAGCGTGCGTTATGCTTCCAGAAATATTAGTTCGGATCCATGGGATGCACGCACACTGGAATGGGCAACACACAGTCCAGTACCTGAGTACAACTTTGCAACCACACCAGAAGTCGATTCCATTGAAGCATTCTGGGATCATAAGAAAAATGACCGCCCTATTTTTGCTGACAAGATAGAAACCATTCATATGCCAAATAACAGCGGTTGGCCATTCGTGTTGAGTTGTGTTTTCTTTGTCTGGGGCTTCTCACTGATTTTCAGTATGTGGCTACCGGCCATTATTCTCACACTGGTGATACTCGGATTTATGGCCTATCGTTCCTTTGAAAAAGACGACGGTCACCACATATCTGTCAAGGAAATTGAAGAAACAGAAAAGAAATTGCGAGGTGTTAGCTAATGAAGATGGATCATACGCTTCCTCTTGAATATCGATCGGAACAAAACCAAATCAACATTGTCGGTTTTTGGATTTTCCTTGGTGCCGAGATTATGTTGTTCGCTACCCTGTTTGCCACCTACTTTACCCTCGTGAATCGCACAGGGAGCGGGCCATCCGGCGCAGAAATTTTTGAAATCGGACCAGTACTCATTGAAACGTTTGTCCTTTTAACCAGTAGTTTCACAATTGGTCTTGGTGTTCATGCGATGCGGATTGGTCGTACCAAAGCAATGATGGGATTTTTTGCAATCACATTGCTGCTTGGTCTTTCCTTCCTTGGTGTGGAGATTTATGAATTTATCCATTATGTGCATATTGGTGCCGGCTTGCAAATCAGCGCCTTTACTGCCAGCTTATTAACGACGCTCGGGACGCACGGAGCGCACGTGACACTTGGTTTATTCTGGGGATTGTTTATTATTATACAGGTGAAAAGGAACGGCATCACATCCGCAACCGCAAATAAATCGTTCATTTTCTCTCTGTACTGGCACTTTCTGGATATCGTGTGGATCTTTATCTTTAGCTTCATCTACTTGAAAGGAATGATGTAAACATGGGTGAGTTATTTCCGAAAAAACAAGTAATGGGCTTCATCTTTTCCTTAGTGCTTACCCTGATTGCACTGGCTGTTTATTTCTTTGATTTGTCGTTTACGGCGGGGATGACGATCCTCCTTATTACCGCATTTGTGCAAGCTTTTGTTCAGCTGATTATCTTCATGCACGCTGGTGAAACGAAGGATAAACATTCCATCTATACGAATTTAGCTTACGGATTTGCGATTGCACTGGCAAGTATATTCGGCACCCTGCTCATTATGATATGGGATATGGCTTAAAAACAAAGCACCCGGTGAGCACACTGCTGGATGTTGAAGCCAGACATCATCAAGGAGCGTCTTTCAATAGGCGCTCCTTTTCATTTTTCCTTTATTCATGGATCAAGCCGAATCCCTTTTTCTGTTTTTCTCTCCATTTCTTCTGTAACCACGAAGAAAACGCCCATCAGAAAGATAAAAATAGCCCCCATCACTGTTCCAATACCAATGCCCATCATAGTGCCATATTGGTTCATCAAAGCATAAATGAAAATAGCAATTCCAAGTGTAAGGACTGCACAACCCACATACTTCACAACATTCAGTATTTTCAATTCAGATTTCATGACCGTCATCCCCCTTTACAAGTATTATTTACCCTGTTCACAAATTTGTCAAACTATTTTCACCAGAGAAATAACAACCGTCGCAAAGTCCCCCATATTATGTAAGTTTAGTTATTTCAAAAACTAATCACGGTCGATTCCTCTTATTATTCTCTTCCTATCAGTCGTGATAAACTGGTTCTCGGGTGATTCCTCACTGTTTTTCTTCCTTATCTGCCGTGACTGCTTCTCTTTTTCTTTTTTATTCAAAGCTTGAGCGATTGAATAAATGAAAAGATTCCAGAGCAAAATTGCTCTGGAATCTTTTCATTGCGATTTCCAAACATTTACTTAAATAGAAGCTTCATAAATCGATTGAACGGCTTCTTTTAATGCTTGATTAAACTCTTCATCCGTTTGATTAACATTCAAGTCTTGACTTAAGGCTCTGGAGAAACTTGCAATCATATTATCATTTGCTTTCAATTTCTCATTTGCTTCATCCCGGGAATATCCACCGGAAAGTGCAACCACACGTACTACATTCGGATGCTCGATAAGTTCTTTGTACATATTTGGTTTTGTTGGGATGGATAATTTCAACATTACTTTTTCATCATCATTTAACTGATCAAGATGATTTTGAATTTCTGCTTTTAACAGTTCTTCACATTTTTCTTTTTCCGGACTATGAATATCTACTTCCGGTTCAATAATTGGGACAAGACCAGCGGCAATAATTTGTTTACCTATTTCAAATTGCTGATCAACCACCGCCTTGATTCCCTCCGGATTGGCTTCTTTGATCACGGAGCGCATTTTTGTACCAAAAATATGGCGCTCATTTGCATGTTTTAATGTCTCATCCAAATCGGGAATCGGCTTCATTAACTGAACGCCATTCTGTTCTTCAGCAAGCCCTTTGTCTACCTTTAAAAATGGTACAATACCTTTCTTTTCTGCTAAATAATCAGCTGTATATAAACCCTCAACTTTTCTGTCCATCGTGTTTTCAAAAAGGATAGCACCTAAAATATACTTACTATCAAATGCAGGGGAAGTCATAATACGTGTCCGCATATCATGTACCAATTTGAACATTTCTTCCTCATTGGAAAAGGCATCTTCAGTTACACCATATGCTGCCAGTGCTTTTGGTGTACTGCCACCACTTTGGTCCAGCGCTGCAATAAAACCTTTCCCATTTTTCATTCTTTCTAATTGATCTTGTTGCATTATTTCCACTCCTTCAGGATAATTTGTACCATTCAGCCATTTAGAAAAATAAATAGATAGGCAAAAGACCACCTATATTATAACATAGTATAGTAACGGCGGAAACAGTTAGCAGCTGTCTGAATGTGATTTTACCTTAGGACTTGGTTCATCGACACGCCATCAAGTATTCCATTCCAGCGAACTTTTGTTTAGCTCGGACTTTATTCTTTTTCAATATCCCGGCTAACTAGTGTGTCCGAGTAAAATTCAATGCTGTGTTCGAGTGGCTCTTGATCGATTTTCCAATGAACTCCAAAACCGCACCAGCATATCCGCCCTCTTCCATTGCCTTCCCTCCCTACAACCTTTACAATATTCATTGGGAAAGGAGTATTCCAATGAACGTAAACTATAACCTGCCAGATTCTATACAAGAAATGCTTGAGAAAACGCCAAAAACAATAGATAACACGTTTGATGACCTGATTCGCCAAGGTGGCTATGTTCCGCCACAAATCAATTTGTTAATTGACGCTATCTCTGCTTTAAGCATGGGGAAAAATATTTTATTAAAAGGTCCAACTGGTGCAGGAAAGACGAAATTTGCCGAGACACTGTCAAACTTGTTCCAACAGCCGATGTTCAGTATTAATTGTTCCGTTGATCTTGATGCGGAAAGTTTAATGGGCTTTAAAACGTTGGCCTATCAAGATGAAAAGCAAATGATCGAATTTGTGCCAGGTCCCGTGACAAAGGCGATGCAACATGGCACTTTTTTATATATTGATGAAATTAACATGGCCAAACCAGAAACATTGCCACTAATCAATGGTGTACTGGATTACCGGCGAACAGTGACTAATCCATTCACCAATGAAATTATTCATGCCGAAGATGGATTTAACGTGATTGCCGCGATCAATGAAGGCTATGTCGGTACGGTTCCCTTGAATGAGGCCTTGAAAAACCGGTTCATTATTATTGATATTCCCTATTTGCAAGGTGAGCAACTCAAACAATTGATTCAAACGAACACAAGACTGGCAAATGAAACAACTATTGATTTATTCGTAAAACTCTCAGCCGATCTCATTAACGCAGTCTATCAGGGAAAAGTTGCCGAAGATGCCGCTTCGATCCGTGCATTATTGGATGCCTGTGATTTGAGTACAGTTATTCCGGCCAAACGGGCGATTGTCCGATCAATTACGGATAAACTGGAAGAAGAACGCGAACGGGAATTTGTTAATAATATAGCGGCTACACTATTTTAGAAGGGAGCCTGCCAGATGATGGATAACCGATGGATTGATATAAACGTCAATACGAATCTATACCTGCAGCTGCAGGATTTAACGACCGTATTATCCGGAAATACTGATTTCACCTTTGCGTACACATATGGGTCCTTCATTGACATCATCAATCATCAAGTAACCGGCAGCAGCATGTGGGATATGGATAAACCAGAAATTAGCGTACCTGGCTACAAGACGGATGTATTTTTACGAACGATCGGGACACTGCATTCTTCCCATGTTCCAACCCTAAATACCTATTTGCAAGAAATAGAAGAATCCGGACTATCGAAATTTGCTGTCCAGCTTATTACATTACTGGAAGATATCCGACTGGAGGAAGTGGTCAAACACATGCGGCCGGGAACGAAACGTGATTTTGCCATCCGTACCAAGTATTTAAAACACTTTTTTTCCACTCAATTAGCGATGAATGTGACAAGAAGTTATGCATTGGATGAGCTATTTTGCCTGATCTATCTACTATTACAAGCTGACCGGCCCGATCCGGATTTTCCGCATGCAACCGGCAAACAGCTTAAGCGATTGGAAAAACTGAAGCCACTCCTGTATGAAAGTTTTGCAGCAAAGACGTCAGCAGATATCGCTCGTATTGCAGAACAAATTGTGTTTTCATTGGAAAATGATTACATTGATATGATAAACGACTACTTCACGTTTCCTATTGCTCATATCAAGTCCTTATCAGAAAACACGTTATTTGATGAATTAACCCGAACCGATGAGTTGGCGAACCAGGACATGGAAGACGTGGATGAGAAAAACAATGAGTATTTCGATCAGCCGTTTTCCACTTGGCATCGGGAAAATCAAAACAGTGACCGGAAGCAAAACTTTCTCCAATTTGAGCTGGAAGTCGGTACGAAAACAAATATTCGTGGCGGAGCTGCTCGCGAAACCGAGGACGCGGACCAAGCGATGGGCAGCGTTCAGGGTACATCCGGAAAAAGTAATCAGAATGACTACTCCAAGCTGGAATCGTTGGAGAAACAGGAGAAGAAACGGGCTGGAAAAGAATCCAGCGATAGTATATACGGTGAAGACAATAAAAATGCTGTTGCTATTGACAAACATGCCAAGACACCCTCTGAAGCAGATCAAGCGTTATACCGGCAATATCTACAGGAGATCGAACCGTTTAAACGAAAGCTTGCGGCAACGATTGAAAAAACGATCGAGCATAAAAAGAATGCACCACGACAATATTTAGTCATCGGCCGGCTATCAAAAAAACTATTGGCGCTTGTTGTTGATGAAAGCCCTCGTGTATTTTACAAGAAAAATCAGAAATCACGCGAGGTGGACGCAGTGTTCACTCTCCTAATCGACTGTTCTGCTTCCATGCACAATAAAATGGATGAAACCAAACGCGGGATTATCCTGTTTCATGAGGTTTTGAACCAATTAAAAATCCCCCACGCCATTGTCGGTTTTTGGGAAGATGCCAACGAAACAAAGGAAGACTATCAGCCAAACTATTTTCACCGGATCCACTCTTTTAGCGATTCATTCTATCAAAATGATGGCGCTAAAATTATGCAACTGGAACCGGAAGAAGATAACCGGGATGGCTTTAGTATCCGTCTCGTTACTAAGGAATTGATAGCCAGAAGCGAAAAAAATAAATTCCTGCTTGTCTTTTCCGATGGTGAACCGGCTGCAATGGGATATGATCAAAATGGGATTGTCGACACAAACGTCGCGGTGTCTCAAGCTCGCAAACAAGGGATTGAGGTTATCGGAATGTTCCTATCCGATGGCGAGATCGATGAGCATGAAGATGCGACCATGAAGAATATATATGGAAAGGAACGCTTAATGATTCCAAGTGTAGCCGAACTACCGGCACATTTTGCACCGTTGTTGAAGCGGTTGTTGTTGAAGTCGATTTGAAATATACAAAACAGGTGAACGCTTATGCTCCTATTCAATAGAAACGTTCACCTTTTCCAGAAAATCAGTTGAATGGGACGTAAGAAGATTGTGTATGATATAAAGCTAATTGTACTCATTTACAGAACGGAGCGTTATACGTAAAATTAGTATCCTACTTTTGTTCCACACGTTCCTTCCCTAATTTCAAACCTTTTGCATAACAAATTCTTCGGTTTCTTCTTGTTAATTTAATGCAAGTGAAGCAACATCAGGTTCCCTAGTATCACAACTTCATTTAGCACTCTCCCTAAATTACTCCCCCACCCCACATGAAAAAATAATTACTTTATAACAAATACGTAATCATTACTATTTACAAATCGGAATTATTACGGTAATATATTTTACGTACTAGCGTTAAGGAGGATTTCATATATTGAAAAGAATTATTGTAATGATGATATTTTTACTATTTTCGCTTATCATTGCTGCTTGTGATTCCGCTACCAAGGATGAAACGAAGGCAGACTTAACCATTTATACATCGATTTACCCGATCCAGTATGCCGTAGAACGGATTGGCGGTGATACGGTTCATGCAGAATCCGTTTATCCACCAGGTGTCGATGCACATAGCTACGAACCAACTACAAAAAAGATGACGTCGATTGCTTCCAGTGATGCATTTATTTATTTGGGTGCCGACATGGAGGCTTTTGCCGAAACAGCTGCCGATGCGCTGCAGTCAGAGAATGTTCATTTGGTTGAGCTTGGAAAACATGAAGCGCTTTTTGATGCAGAACATGAAGAGCACAAAGAACGGGATCATACAGATGATGGGCATCATCATGGGGACCATAACCCACATATTTGGCTTGACCCCATGCGTATGATCGATATGGCTGATCTGGTCAAGCAAGAATTAACTGATTTAAACCCAGATAAAAAAGAATTGTATACAGATAACTTTGAGGCGTTGAAAAAAGATTTGTTAGCACTGGATGACAACTTCAAAAAAACATTAGAGCCGAAACAAAATAAAAAAATACTTGTTTCCCACGCCGCCTACGGATATTGGGAGGATAGATATGGGATCGAACAAATCGCAATTAGGGGTGTCACCACAAGTGATGAACCATCGCAAAAGGATTTAACCTCGATTATGAAACAAGCTAAGGAAAATAATCTGGACTATATCCTTTTTGAGCAAAACAGTTCAGACCGAATCGCCACAATCATGAAGGATCAGCTTCATGCGAATGTGGAGTACATTCATAATCTTGAAGTCTTGACCGATAATGATATAGAGAACCACGAGGATTATTTATCGTTAATGAAACATAATTTGCATATACTTGATAAAGTTACCGAGTAAAGAAGGTGAGAACAAACCATGAATCAATCAATTATTACGATGAAAAATGTCCATTACAAATATGATAAAAGAGAAGTCTTAGACCATATCAATTTTACATTACCACAAGGATCATTTATGGGATTAGTTGGACCAAATGGAGGCGGAAAAACTACCTTCATTAAATTAGTACTTGGACTACTAAAACCAGATACAGGTAACATTGAGTTGTTCGGTCAGTCAATTGAAAAATTCCATGAGTGGGATCGAATTGGATTTGTTTCACAAAAGGCCAATTCATTTAATAAAGGCTTTCCAGCAACCGTTTATGAAGTCGTATCGATGGGACTTACCGCTAAAATTGGCTATTTCAGGTTTTTTAA
Organism: Lentibacillus daqui; assembly: GCF_027186265.1. Classification (NCBI taxonomy): domain Bacteria; kingdom Bacillati; phylum Bacillota; class Bacilli; order Caryophanales; family Bacillaceae; genus Lentibacillus; species Lentibacillus daqui. The sequence goes on from NZ_CP114176.1 coordinate 2,725,120, forward strand.
AAAACAGCATAAAAATAAGGTTTTGGAAGCTATTCATCAGGTAGGCATGGATGATTATACACATGAAAACATCGGAAATCTTTCTGGAGGTCAACAACAACGTGTTTTCATTGCCCGAGCCCTTGTTAACAATCCAGATTTGCTGATTCTGGACGAACCTACCGTTGGAGTTGATGCGGAAAATGTGAAACGTTTCTATGACATACTTCATCAACTACATCAAGAACAGCATATTACCTTATTACTGATAACACACGATACAGGTATGATGACTGAATATGCTACAGACATTGTTTGCTTAAATAAAACATTGTATTTTCATGGTAGCCCCAATCAATATACTTCCCTGACGGAGCGGGATCTATCCCGTTTTTACGGGCACCCGGTAAATATTGTCACCCACAATCACGCGTAATGGAGGAAACACAATGCTCTCGGATATTTTACAATTTGATTTTTTAAGAAATACATTTATAACTGGGCTGCTCATTGGGATGATTGCTCCATTGCTGGGTACATTTATTGTAGTAAGGCGTTTATCGTTGATTGCCGATGCCCTGTCTCATGTGACACTTGCCGGAATTGCATTTGGATTATTATTAGAGAAAAAACTAGCCATGACAATCATCACCCCGTTATATGGCGGAATGGCCTTTTCGGTACTTGGATCCATCTTTATTGAAAAACTTCGCGGTGTCTATAAGGCATATCAAGAGATTGCGATTCCGATTATTTTATCAGGCGGCGTTGGGCTAAGTGTTATTTTTATTTCTCTGGCAAACGGATTTAATACCGAGCTGTTCAACTATTTATTTGGCTCCGTCTCCGCAGTCAGCCAGAACGACCTTTTTACAATCTTGGGGATCTCCATTTTTGTTCTGTTAATGATTGGTTTATTTTATAAAGAACTAGTTACCTTATCATTCGATGAAGAACATGCGACTGTTTCCGGCATTCATGCAAAATGGATTCATTTGCTTTTCATCGTATTAACAGCGCTAGTAATCGCTGCCTCCATTCGAATTGTTGGTGTACTGCTCGTTTCTGCATTAATGACGCTACCGGTTGCCGCCAGTATGCGAATTGCAAAAGGATTTAAACAAACCATGTTTTTATCCATTGCATTTGGGGAATTATCTGTTATTCTGGGATTGGTTTCCGGTTATTATTTCAGTATCCCGCCCGGTGGAACAATCGTGGTTATCTCGATCATCATTTTACTGGTTTCGATAGGGTTGAAACGACTCACATTTACTTTTAAAGGGAGAAGGAATTCAAATGAAAGTTAATGAAGCAATTCAGAATTTAAAAGAAAAAGGTTATAAAACAACAAAAAAGCGAAAGGATATCTTGACTTTTTTTACAAATGCTGATGGGTATCGTTCAGCCAAAGATTTGATCCAATATATGGAACCAACCTATCCAAATATGAGTTTTGATACGGTATATCGAAACTTGCATCTGTTTAATGAGATCGGCATACTTGAAACGACGGAACTCAATGGCGAAAAACTGTTCCGTATCAGTTGCGCGGATCACCATCATCACCATTTTATTTGCAAATATTGCGGGAAAACAAAGGAAATTGATTTTTGTCCCATGAAAGAAGTAGAGGATGCATTAGCAAATTACAATATTGAAGATCACAAATTTGAAATCTATGGATTGTGCCCATCATGCCAGTCCGCATAAAGAGAAGCAGTCAAACGTCATGCAAAGTATGGAACGAATGAATATGTAAAGCGCTTAAACCGCACACACCCGCTCTTTTCATATCCTTATCAGCGGGTTTGCTGCTTCTATCAGCGGGTTTGCTGCTTCTATCAGCGGGTTTGCTGCTTCTATCAGCGGGTTTGGGGACGTCCTTTTAAATGGACGTCCCCAAACCACTATATAAAACTATGGATCACCAAAACAATGAAAAACGCGATAAATGCTAACAAGGTCTCCAATACGGTCCAAGTTTTAAACGTCTCTTTTACTGTTAATCCCAAATATTCCTTTACCAACCAGAATCCAGCATCGTTTACATGTGATAACATTAATGATCCCGCTCCGGTAGCAATAACTAATAATTCCAGGTTTACACCGGTCATGTTTGCTACAACCGGTGAGACAATTCCAGCGGCTGTGGTTAACGCAACCGTGGCAGATCCTGTAGCGACACGAATCAGTCCAGCTACGGCAAACGCCAAAACAATTGGTGACAATGCCATTTGTTCAGCCATTTGCGCAATGGAATCCCCTACACCACTGTCGATTAAAATTTGTTTAAAGCCACCACCGGCACCAATGATTAAAATAATCGACCCTACCGGTAAAATACATTCATCGACAAGCCGCTTTATCATTTTCTTATCCATTCCACGACGGAAACCTAGCAGATAAAAAGCTGCAAAACAAGAGATAAGCAATGCAATAACTGGGCTGCCGATAAAGAGGAAGATCTTCTCTACCATTTCCGGAACCGGCATATACGGCCCAAACACAGACAAGAGAATTAACACCACGGGCAACAAGATAATGAAAAATGATACGCCAACACTGGGTAGTTTTTCTACTTCTGTAGTAGAACTAACAAGCTTTGGTTCTCCTTCTGGCTTAACCCGTTTGTGCACCCACTTTGCAAAAATTGGGCCGGCAATGATAGCGGTTGGAAGAGCAATAATCAGGGAATAAATCAGTACCTTGCCAAGATTTGCGTCAAAAATGCTTATTGCCGTCATTGCTCCTGGATGTGGCGGGACAATCCCGTGCACAATAGATAAACCAGCGATGAGCGGTAACCCGATCAACAAAATATTTTGTTTGGTTTTATTACGAATGGCAATAACAAGTGGTAGTAAAATAACAATCCCTACCTCGAAAAAGACCGGAATCCCGACAATAAAACCAGTAAATAACATGGCCCATGGCAACCGTTTTTCGCCAAATATTTTAACAAAGTACTCGGAAATCTGTACACCCGCGCCGGATGCTGCCATCATTTTCCCCAAAATGGTTCCCAGCGCCAGAATACCGACCAAATGACTTAATACATCGCCAACACCGGTTTCATAGGCATCAGCAATTTTATCCAGTGATAATCCGGACATAATCGCCAAAAATAGACTTGCCACCGTCAAACTAATAAATGCATGCCAATGCCACCATGAAACACCTAAAATGACGATAACAATCGAAAGTAACGTAACAACCAACAAATAAATGTCCATACGACTCCACTCCTTCCTGTAATAGGCAACGCTTTCACTTTGGGGTCATAAACCTGTCTCATCAACAGGGGCATCCTACACCCCATTAGGCGTCATAATTAATCAGATACTTCTGTCTCTTCGTATTGTAATACCCCTCACTATACTCCACTAACTGATCATGTTCATCATATGAATAACGCTCTCGTTTCAATACAGGTTTTTCTTTATCAATCTCCAGTTTTTCTGCCACATATGCCGGAACATCAGTAACGTCAAATTGATCGCGAAACGTTTTCATTTCAATATTTTTATCCTCAATCAGTTTGTATAAAGACTGATCCTTAAATGCTGCCAGTTCCTCATCCAACAATATCCTGGATAAATAATGCGTATAATGGATATATGGCTCACCATCAAGATAGTATAACCGCTCCACACGCAAGCATTGATCACCAAACAAGCGAAATAATTCCGTTTCCTCCCCGTTCTGCACCGCTTTTACATCCAATAAATGCTTTTGCACCTGATGTCCTTTCTCTACTAAAATTTCTGTAAAGCGTTTACCTCTCGAGAGCTTGGAAGCGGTGGTATTTTGAATGACTTTTGTCCCTTTCCCGCTTTTCGTTTCCAAGTACCCTTCCTGGACAAGCTCTTTAATTGCATTTCGAACAGTAATTTTACTAACATTAAATTCTTTTTCCAATTGCGGTTCAGACGGGATATTCGTTCCGATTGCATAAATTCCGTGTAAAATGCGATCCCGTATGATATCTCTGATTTGCGAATATAATGGACCTTTTTTTCGTGTTACACGCATCGTCATCCTCCTATCTTTTTATATCACCCGCCGATACTTCCATCGCGCTTCTAATCTCTTCTTCTGTTGACATTGGCGTGTCGCCAGTAATCGTATGTGCCAGCATGCCGGCAGCAGTAGCAAAATTCACAGTTTCTTCCGGAGAATACCCTTCCAATTCACCATGGACAACGCCACTCGTATAAGCATCTCCTGCCCCAACCCGATCAAGAACGGAAAAAGTCAGTGGATCCGCGAATACCAATTGTTGATTTTTATACATAAACCCACGGAGCGTATGTGTATGATCATCGTTTATAGTACGATGCGTCCCGGCAATAATACGAATCTGATATTTTTCAGCCACCGTTGGCAACAAATCCTGGAGTTGGGCTTGGCGGTCTACTTCGTTTGTTTCCATACCAAGAATATATATGGCATCTTTCTCGTTCATCATGACAATATCGGCTAATGAAAGCATCTCTTCATAATGGGGTTTTGCTTTTTCATATCCCTGATCCCCCCATAATCCCGGACGATAGTTACAATCAAAAATCACCGTTCCACCGTTTTGATGAACGGTTTTTGCAAAGTTTTTCATGTGATTTCGCACGCGATCATTCGTTGCCAAATTAATCCCGCAGAAATGGACCATATCCACTTCTTTGGCAACCCTTTCAAAGTCATACGTTCCTTTAGCAGCAATATTGAAACTACTGTCCTGTCTGCTGGAATTCGTCACCCGGCTTGGTCTGGAACCGTAGCCATTTTCCAGGAAATACATCCGGATATAATCACCTGTCCGCTGAACAAAAGGCATAGAAATACCCAGCCTTTGCAAGTGCGCAACAGCTGCATCGCCTAGTGGATTTGCCGGTACGGTAGAAACAAGATATCCCTCATGACCAAATCTGGTTAATGCAGAAGTGACATTGACCCCTGTACCGGAAAAAGAATAGGTTAAGGTATTCGTTTGTGTTAACCGGTCATGCCCTGGAACCTCCAGGCGCATGACCACTTCACCAAATGCTGCTATTTTCTTACCCATGATTATCTACCAGCTTTTGAATTGTTGCATAGATTTCACGGACATCATCGGTATTCGTCTTCCCGGTTTCTTTATCAATAATGGACGAATACACATGGGGAATAATTTTTGGCACGTTTGCTTCCAAAGCTATACGAACAATTGGTTCAAGATTTTCCTTATTTATACCTCCAGTTGGCTCCAATGCGAATCCTTCTTCTCCGCAAATACGTGCCACTTCCCGGTATTCATCCTCATGGGCTAGTCCTTTCATTGGGAAATATTTTAATGCATTACCGCCCATGTCCCTAATCAGTGCGATTGCGGATTGAACTGGCACAATGGCTTGCTCCGTTTGCTCTGCACTAGCAGGACCAGTTGAAATATTCACATAGCCTGCTTTGCCTGTTGGCGATACGAGGGCGTTAATCCAGCTCTCTTTTTCTCCAAGGTTCGCCCTTGTCGCCCCAACCGATGGGAATACCTGATTGATGTGGCTGCCGGCGTAATGCTTGGCAATCTCCGCTACCACAGCAGCCTGACGATTGTCTCCCGCACCTAAACCGATCGATACACTTTCCTCAATTTCTGTACCATATGCCTTCATCGCTTCTACGGCCTTATCGACTGTTGAATAATCTTTTGACAAAACACCAATTAAAACATGCCCCTCGGCAGCATCATATACTTCTTTCGCATTTTCTACGCTATTTGCCAATACATTCAATGCAATCCGATCTTTATAAAAACGTGTTGTGATGGACATATTACTTTCCCCCAATGATTTCTTCTATTTTGGCCTTAATTACATTTATATCATCGCCTTGAAGTGGCCGCGGATCGATATCAAAAAAGCCCTGTCTGACACCATAATCCCTTGTATATACAGCTATTTCTCCTTCACGCAAACGAGTGACAACATCTGCTGCAGTTATTTTTGCTTTTTCCGGATCAATTTGCACACGTGCCCGAAAAATCTTCCTGCCGGCTTCATCTTGTACAATCGTCACATTCACACCGTCTATCTCACACAATGGAAGCAAGGTGTTCAGTGTCGCTTTTTCTTGTTCACTATTATCCTCTTTTGTTCCATATTCCTTGATTGCTTGCAGCAGGCCAAAAGTTGTTTCTTTGCCAACCTTCATACTGCGTCCAATATAATGCAGTTGCAACTTAATCCACTCAATATATTGGCGTTTCCCACCAACAATACCTGAAGTTGGCCCCTCGATCGCTTTCGAACCACTATAAATTGCTAAATCGGAAATAGGAATGTATTTTTGAATATCCTCTTCCGCTGCTGCATCAACAATAAGTGGTACACCATTGCGTTGAGCAACTTCCCATGCTTCTTCAACGGAAATCATATTTTTTTGAACTGCATGGTGTGACTTGACATAAAGGATGGCCGCAGTACTCGTATTGATTGCCTCTTCAATATGTTCCGCTTTCCCCTCATTTGCGTAACCAACCTCAACCAGTCGACCGCCACCTAAATAAACCATCGTTTCCACCGGCGCACCATATTGGACATTATGACCCTTCAACATAATCACTTCATTGTTAGGCAGGATATCTTGATGCAGCCGTTCACTTTTTCGACGGCTTCCTTGTGTAACAAGCGCTGCAATCGATAAAGCAATCCCACTGGAAGCAGAATTAACAACTACGGCAGCCTCGGATCCCAGGATTTCGGCGATATAATCTCCCGCCTTATCCACCAGATCAGCTATTTCAACATATTGCTGACCGCCTTGTTTCATCGCATCCATGACGGTATCTGTTGGTGCTGATACGCCAAGAATACTCATTCGGCCGCTGGCATTAATCACACGTTTTAAGCCATACTTAGCATTCAATGATTCGGTCATTGATCACCACACCCTTTGCTTTGATTTCCTTGCTGGCAGTTCGTTTTTCTCCTTCTGAATCTGTCAATGTAACCGGATGATCCTCGACGGTGAACAAGGTTAAATTCGCCTGATCACCAACTTTTATCCGTCCAAGTTCTGGTTTTTGCAGCCAGTCTGCAGCGTTGGTTGTTACCGCTTGGATCACTTCCTCGAGTGAATAGCCCAAATACAGAAACTTGGAAAGGACATTGGCCATACTATAGACAGGTCCATTTAAACGGTTCCCACGATAAATGTCTGTGCTGATAGTATCAAAATGGATGCCATGCTGTTTTGCGGTTTCCGCAACCTTAAAGGAAAAACTTGCCGTTCCATGCCCCACATCGAAATGAACTCCGCGTTTGATTGCATCTACAAATACAGGTAAGGGCGCCCCTTCGTTATCAAACAAATTATTGGCTTTCCCATTTAAAAAGTGTGTGACGACATCATGTTTTTCCAAAAGTGGGAGTACGTCTTCTATATTCGGTGGTGCAGAACCGATATGCACCATCAGTGGCAATGTTGTTTTCGCGGAAATTTCCCTTGCCAAATGTAACGGTTCCACATCATTTCCAGAGACAACACTTGAGCTCATCCGGGCTTTCAAGCCAACAATGGAGTCTTGATACCTATTGGCTGCCGTTACCGCTTTCTCTTGATCAATCCATTCCAAATTCGATAACTCATCCACCCGTCTCAAGCCAATTCGGGAAATGTTTAAAAAGGCAAACAATCTCGTCAAGCTCTTTTTGCTGTTGGCAACCAAATCGCCTATCCGATCCGCCCCACAGCTGCCAGCGTCCACAATGGTTGTGACTCCCTGTTTCACACCGATTTCATCTATTTCATCGCCATATGGATCAAATTCTGGAAAAGCGTGAACATGCAAATCAATCCAGCCACTTGATACATACATGCCACTAGCATCAAATTCCTGCTGACCACGTCCTTTCCCGGCACCTGTCACTTCGGCAATTGTACCGTTTTCAATGACAATGTCGATTTCCTCTCCGTTTAACCTTTTCGCATGACGCAAAACAAATTGGTTCGTCATTTATATGTCACCTGTTTCTTACTCGGATTTTAATGCGTTTTCATTTTTCATAGGTAATAATATCATATAAAGGACATTATGTAAATATAACGTTATAATGTTTAGCAGAATAAAATTCTCTTACAGATTCCATTGTTATTAATTTCCCAACCAAAAATTAGGAGCTTAGAGATTAACTTCTAAACCCCGAGTAATTCCGAATTTTGGTTTATTAATACGTGATAAATCCCTACCATAATCAGGTGAGAAGCGATTGTTTTATGCATGCTCAGCTGCAATGGCATCTTTCTTCGTTACATGGACGGTTCCAAATGGATGTTCAGGTGGAGCATAAATAGAATACAGCTTCAGAGGCACATTACCTGTATTAGTAACATTATGCCATGTCCCGGCTGGAACAAAAATGGCACTATCTTCTTGAACATTTTGCCGGAACGTTAAATTGTTTTTGGAATCTCCCATTTGAACAATTCCTTTACCTTCTTCAATCCGCAGAAATTGGTCTGTTGATGGGTGAACTTCCAAACCAATATCTTCACCTACACGAATACTCATTAACGTTACCTGCAAATGTTCTCCGGTCCATAACGCAGTACGAAATGTACGATTTTGCTCAGCAGCTTTTTCAATATCCACTACAAAAGGTTGTTTTCCATGATCCCTAACAACCCTGTTATTGTTATTCATGGCATCATGCTCCTGCTTCGGAACCTCTGGTGTATAACCGTACCAAACTTGCCTGTTATAATCATATGGAGGAACTTGAACAAAGTAATGCCATGGATAAATATTCATGTAAGGATAATAGTACATTTTCTTCATCCCTTTCAAATTGATCACAGTATCCTATGCACCGTATTTCAGAAATGGAACTTGCACTGCTGTAACTTTTAATTACTCAAAGTCAATATAATACTAGCCATCCTCCACCATTCTCTTCTTTAAAAATTTGTCTAATGACCCGCGATCTCATTATTATCATAATAAAAGGCGTTATTTTGCTCTGCTCTTCTCCTTCTATTAAGAATAAAGTACTTTCGTTAGCTTTGAAAAATCAATTTGTTTGCTTCATGCTCTTATCCAGGAAAAATCGTTAACCTTTAGTCTAACATCTTTCATACATTATTTCCCTTATAGTATCAAATCACTTTTCATTACTAGTTTCTGGTACATATACTATAATTTTTCCATTAGGATATGCCCCCTTCCACCCGCATGGCCATCCTCCCTGTTTATATATATCAAAAATCCGTTCATAAAAATTATCCGTTTTCCCATTAACTAACCTATTTAAAGCGCACATTGTAAGATCCCCCTCAACTTCTTCATTTATATCAATATAATCAAAAGGGAGAAAATCATTAGCGTTATTAATATGGTTACCAAAGTATTCATACAACTCATCTTGCAAAGAAGCAAAATCCAAATTATATACCTTTTCTACAATATTTTCACTTTCCACCGATTTAACATACTCCCACACAGTATAGTCCTCATTTAAGTCCTGTGACCATGCAAAATTTTGCGCCTCGCCAAAGTCGTTAATTACTTCCGCATTAGTAATAAAACCTCTATTATTAAACATCTTACTGTTATAAATAAAATTCATTACTTTTTCTACTAATTGTGTGTTTTCGCCAAAGTTCACGTTTATGTATCGATTCAGCACTTTAAGGTCCTCTCCCAACCTTTCTAGTCTGCTCATGATCCAGTTCATACTCATCTTTATATGCCAATGCAATTTCAACCACCCGCTCTAGTGAGAAATCTTCTTCATTCCAAAATCAAATCACTAGGAGCTGGATGAGGAACATTTTCTTCCAAAATTTCTATATACCTCCTTGCCGGATAACTTGGAACTATAAATTTTGTTTACCAATTCTTCTTTGGATAACCTTTTTTTCATAGTTTTCGCCTTCCTTTAATTAGTTCCTTGCTCTCCAAAATAATATGCAGGATCCAAAATGTTTTGGTGCATTTTCGGTGATAATAATTCCAAATTAATGAAATGACAATGGTACTATTCATCTAATACGGATACTTTTTAACAACCTACTATGTACCGAGCTATGTTTTGAATCCAGGCACTTACACATTTCAAATGCATCACTGTGTCCGGATCCAAGCATTTTACTCGCTATCCCGCGCATCTTTCGCAAATTGTTTCCGAAAACTTAAGGCAACCACAATCAGCAGCAGGGAAACAATCGCAACGAAAAGATATATTGGCTGGTATGCAGCATGTGCCGCCTCATTGAAGGCACTATGTAATGATTGCCTAACTTCCGGAACCGGGATCTGATCGATGTTTGCTTCGATATTACTGTATCCGCCAGAGCCTTGAACGTGTTTCATTGCTTCTTTTGGTATATCGTTCATATCAACATGCTGTTCTCGCAATTTTTCCGGGATTAGCGTACCAAGTTTGCTAAATCCCTGCTGTATAAATGTTGCAAAAATCGTTGGTGCGATGGTCAGCCCGATTTGGCGTGACACCGACAATGTGCCAATCGCGATACCTTTTTGGGTTCCGGCAGCATTGGCTGTTAAAACCGTTAATGGTGCGCCCAGCATGAAGCCAAAGCCGATTCCCGCGATTACAGTAAATATGATAAATGTCAGCTTGGTATCGGTAAAGAGTGCCAAGCCGGCAAACCCGATAAACGAGATAATTCCCGCAAACACCAATGTATTAACCGGGCCTCTCTTGTCAACAAAATGACCTCCCCCACTTGCGCCAATACCTGAGGCGAGTGCCAATGGGGTCATCCAGTAACCCGATTTGGCGGCTGGTATACCCAACACCTGCTCAGCAAAGGATGGAATAAAAATGACAGCACCGATAAATGTTCCTGACATGAACGCCATAATCATCGTCATGGAATAGGTCGATTTCCGCAATAAGGCAAACGGCAAAATCGGATCAACATTATTATGTTCTTGCCGTTTTTCCAGCAACAATAGTCCCGCAAAGATGATAATACCAAGTATTAAAAGGCCTAGGACACTCCAGCTAAGAAAACTGTCCAGTAAGTTGCCAGTACCAAGATTATTCACAGCAAACATGACACTTAAAATGGATAAAGATAAGAGCGTGATGCCTAGATAATCAATTTTGGACATGACAACGTCTTTTGTTTCTTTTAGGAAAACCCATCCGAATACAAATAAGATAATCCCGATTGGAACATTAATCAAAAACAGCCAGTGCCAATTTCCTGTCCAATCGATTAGAAAACTTCCGATATTGGGACCAATCACCGAAGCAATTCCATTCATCGCACCTAAAAAACCAAGCATGCTTCCTTGACGATTTTTCACAACGGTACTGATGACATGCGAACTGGCAATGATAAAAATACCACCGCCACCAAACGATTGGAGAAGACGTGCAGCCAAAAAGAAAGCAAAATTCGGGCTCAACGCTACACCAAGTGAACCAATACTAAAAAGCGCTATTTCAATCAAAAACAATCTTTTTCGCCCGAACCGGTCAGCCAATTTCCCTACAATCGGTGTGGTGACAGCAAGCCCAAGGGTATACAGGGTTATCCCCCAGGAGCCAAGTGTTGCCGACACATGAAAGGAAGCATTGATCGTTGTCAAAGCAGCACTAATAATGCCATTGTCCAGTGCTGCCATAAACACACCAATTAATAGAATAATAAATGAAACATTCATTTTCGTTTGTTGTTCCGCAGTATTCATTGCCGTTCATCTCCTGCCTGCCAAAATCTATCTTTGTGCAAGTATACCAGAACAAATTTTTAATGGCGATGGCAACACGACAAACCTCCCTGAATCTGGCAAGCTGTCTCTCAAGTTGGGCTGTTCTCTCACGAATTCATGTGATGCCTCCCGAGTTGTGCGCGCGCTCTCCCGTCTTTATGCTGTTGTCTCCCGGGTTAGACGTACGCTCTCCCGTCTTCTCACCGCTGTCTCCCGAGTTAAGGGCGCGCCCTCCCGTCTTCCTGCCTTTGTCTACCGAGTTGGCGCTGTTCTCTCCCGTCCCAAGCTAATTCCGTTCCAGCCCCTCCGCATAATCAAAATTATCAAAAGTCTAAACACACCCATCTAAAAATTCTCCACACCGGCCAAACTTGCCGATATGGAGAACTCCTCCATTATATAACGCTTCTCGTACTATTATTATGACTAAACTTATAAATCGCAATCAGAAAGAGGGCTGCAGCAAATGCAAATAAGATGAGTATATTTAAATACAAGCTGCCAAATGTGCTCCCTTCCTGCAGTTTCGTTAAGGTATCTAACGTCCACCGCTGTGGCAGAAACTCGGATATTTTCTGAATCGATTCTGGCATGACTTCTACCGGCCAAAAACAGCCTGATAGCATAACGGTTGGCAAAATCACCAAATTCATCAAAGCCTTGGATGAGCCCCGACTATTGGAAAATGCCACAATTACCAGTGATGCACCAATAGAAATCAGTGAAAAAATCGCCATAACCACCAGCGCCTTCCAAAACGGAACATTTAAATCGATTTGAAAGACATAAGTCAGTAGAACAAGCGTAATGATCACTTGAGCAAACATCACCATCATATTTACGATGATATTGGAAAGAATATATTTCCGTGCTGTAATCGGTGTCGACAATAATCGAAAGTACGTCCGATTTTCCTTTTCTGCTAAAATGATTTCCGATAAGTTGGCTGCTGACGTCATCATAATCATGATCAAAAACCCAAATGAATATAGTGTCGTATTTTTGCTAGTGGATGAATCCGCTAATGTGTTTGTTGTCAATTGAAAATCCGCTTGTTGATAATCTTTATACATGTTTGCAAACGTGTCTGGATCTCCATCGGCGGCTTTTCCAAGTGCGGATAAATTATCAATATACTGGTATAAATACGATTTTACAAAACCGGTCACACTTTCTCCTTTGATCGATGTTAATCCAATATGGTCTGGGGCTCCGGCCAACACACTTTTTGAATATCCCTGTTCCAAAGTAATGACACCGTCCACCTTCCGTGATGTCACGTTTTCCGTTATATCACCCTTCTGCAATTCCTTTACCTGAATATTGTCCAATCCTTTTAAAAAGGCAATGGTTTCAGTAGCAATCGATCCTTCATCCTGATTCACCACACCAATGGTCATTTCACTCTCCTGCCCGCCCACAGCAAGCAACGCAACCAATATACCCGCAATCGGTGCCGCCAAATATAATAGAATATTCTTCTTGTATCGAAATGTCGTCCGTAATGTTTTCCCAATTAGCCATAATATATCCCTCACTATAATCCCTCCCGTCGTCTTAGTGATATCGTTGCAATCAGTAGGAACAACATTGCAAGACCTATATTCATTCCAATCGCCGGCAGTACGGATGATAGGTCGTTGGCATAAATGGTTTTAAATAGTGCATCATTTTCCCATGTAAGTGGAGACAAATTGGTGATCACTTGTAACACACCATCAGCATCGTCAATTGGAAAATATGCTCCACCAAAGAAGGAGGCCAATTGAATGACAATCATGATTACCATCGCTGGGCCAGCCGGAGTTTTAATTAAAAACGAGAGCCCCAATCCAAAACTTACGGCAAGGATAACTTCGGTCAGCAGTACAAGGAATATCATCCCCCAATGATCTCCCCAATTCGCGTGGAATACGAGCTTACTAAAAACAACAACCAATGCAACACAAACCATATTAATGACAATGCTGCCTAATACTTTGCCAATAAAAATGTCACGTTTATGAATCGGCGCAACCATTAATCGACTTGCCGTATTCCATAAACGTTCACTGGTAATCAAACCGCTCGCCGATATTGCCCCGTATAACGCAATCATTGTTGTCATCACGATCGCATAATAATCCATCGAGCCCGGCTGTTTCGTCGGAAGGATAGCATGATCATTAATATAATCGTGTTTGGCCGGCGCCGCAAATACAGTATCAGCTTTGTTTGGTGCCACCTTTGTAACCTCGGTTATTAAATTGTACCTGTCTACAAAAGACGCAAGCATCCCCTGTAAAATACTGCCCTTTATACTGTTTTGATCATTTACAAATAAGTGGAAACCCGCTTGATCAATCGAAACATAACCATCTGCTTTTCCTTGCTTTACTAAGTCCATTCCGTCTAAACTGTCTTTGACCGGGGTAAAATCAATCCCGGATTCTGCTACTCCCTTCGTAAATGCCTCAAACGGTTGCGTAAGACTATCATTGGTGTTGTCATACACCACATCCATTTCATCAATCGAAATATCCTCATTAAATGCTCCAGTCAATGCCGTACCAAGCACAAGCATAAGAACAATTGGTAACGCAAGCATAAATACCAATGTCCGAATGTCGCGAAAGTCATGTTTCATTTCTTTCCAAGCGATTTGCAATATGTTCATCGGATTACCTCCTTTCCTTATGCGTCGCGTAAATTTCTCCCTGTCAAAGTTAGGAATACGGTTTCCAAATTTGGTTCCTTTTCATCCAGTGTGCGAATTTCGATTTGATTGTTGATAAAATAAGCGATAATTTGGTTTAAATTGTTAACACCTAATTCCGTCGTGATTTGCACCGTATTTTCGACTACATTGATGTTTGCTACCCCTTGGATCGCTTGAATGGCCGTCACATCGATCGCTTCTACGGACTGAACAGTGATAAAAATTAATTTGGAATCAGTAATTAATGATTTCAATTGTTCTTTGGTGCCCTCGGCAATGATTTTTCCATGATCAATAATTGCAATGCGCGTGCAGATTTCCTCGACCTCTTCCATGTAGTGGCTTGTATAAATAATCGTACAGCCCATCTCATTCAGCTTACGTACTGAAGTTAAAATATAATTTCTTGATTGCGGATCAATCCCGACAGTTGGCTCATCCATAATAATCAGCTTAGGTTGATGGGCAATAGCACAAGCGATGTTGAGCCGACGTTTCATCCCGCCGGAAAATGTTTTCGGATAGCTCTTTTGTTTTTCAGTAAGCCCGACAAATTTCAAAGCTTCTTCCGTTCGATCTTGCAATTTCTGCCCGCGCAGACCGTATAAACCGGCGAAAAATCTTACATTCTCATAAGCAGTCAGATCTTCATAAATTGCTAATTCCTGTGGCACCAGCCCAATATGTTTCTTAATGAATTCGCTATGTTTACTGGTTTCTTTGCCCAGAATCATGATTGACCCATTATTTTTCCGTAATAAACCCGTGACCATATGAATAACCGTACTCTTCCCCGCTCCATTGGATCCAAGAAAGCCGAATATTTCACCCTCGGCAATAGATAGTGACATATTATCAACTGCAATAAAATCACCAAATTTCTTTGTCAGATCCTTTATCTTCAAAATATTCATCGTTTCACCTCTTTGGCTGATTAACTCTGTTATTAGTATAAAAAAAAGAACGCACCAGCATAAGTGCATTCATTCATTATCTGACATGAAGTTTTTCATGTTTTTTATTTCCAGCCACCGACTAACTTCTGGGCTCGGGGCACGACCGCACAAGTTTCAATGTGAATCCGCCAGATTGTTTGCGTGCCTGGCACCCAAACAATTATTGAATCGGCAATAGTGTGGTTACCGAAAATCCATCCTTGCCATCAATGATGATTTTCCCGTCTAATGCAGCTGTACGTTCTTCCATGCCGATAATGCCTAACCCTTTTTCGATTTTTTCCGTACCTTGTCCATCATCCTTCACTTCCACTTTAATCAATTTATTTAGCACCTTCACATCAACCGTAATTTGCGTACTGTTTTCCGCATACTTCAGCGAGTTGGTTAACGCTTCAGTGATGTTCTCTTGAATAATCTTCCATTGAAATGAGGTTATCCGTTCCATATTTCCGTTATAGGTGAGAACCGTATGTTTTTCATGCTTGGCAGCAAATTCATCGAGATATAGTTTTAATCGATTAATCCCGACCTGTTCGGTTGTTGGTTTCATATTTTTCAAGGTCAACCGAATACGCTCAATACCATCCTGTGTAATCCCAATGGCGTTTTGCAACAATTCCTCCGCCTTTTCCTGGTCTATCTTCAGCAAACGTTTGGTTGCCTCCATTTGGATCAGTGCACCGGTAATCGCATGTCCAATATCATCGTGAATTTGCTGGGAAATACGATTTCGTTCTTCCAATTTAAATGTATAGGCAGACTGCTTCATAAACACGTCATTTTCATTGATTTGCTTCATCAATTTATGCTGCGTCACCCGCATCGCATCCAATTGCTCTTCACTTTTTACAAGCTTGTGATGATACATTTTTCCCATGGTATATGTAAGAAACGTGTAAACTGCCACCAACATATAGACAGGCTGTATTTCAACTGATATGTAAAAGACAGGAATAATAGCAAAAACGAATGGGAGTATCTTCTGGGCGGTCCATTGGTCAAACAATTCAATGATTGATAACGGAACCAATAATATAAAAAATGGACTAACATGAATGCTCGCAATGACGGATAACACCATTGAAGCCAGCAAAAATAAGGTAATAAACGTTCGTCGCCTGAATAGATGCAAACTAATATTGATACAGATGTAAAGCAACAGTAAAAACACATCCCAGGAAATTCCTGTTGTTTGTTGATAAACAAAGGTTAACACGATAAAGAAAATGAGGACGAGTTTATTGATAATGGTCCAGCGTTCCATCTCAATACACGTTTCCTGTTAAATAATAGACAGCAATTTGGGTGCGATGCTTCAAGCCTGTTTTCCCAAGAATTGTTGTGATGTAATTGGCGACCGTTCCTCCTGAGATATACATATGTTCCGCAATTTCCTTATTGGCGTAACCCTTTGCGATATAACCCATAATTTCTAATTCGCGCTCGGTAAACAAATTTTTATCAATCTTTGTCTCCTTTTCTTGTTGGTGTCCACTGGATAAACTGGACTTGATTTTATCAAGCATTTCATCCTGGATAATGCTTGTGCCGTGATAAACACTCTTAAGGGCATCACGAATTCGTTCCGGATCATTGTTCTTCAGCAAATACCCTTTGGCACCATTTTTGATTGCGCCAAGGATATAGTCATCATCATCGAACGTTGTTAAAATAACCGGCTTTGTTTTCGTAGACTCCACAATCTGCTTGGTCGCTTCTACCCCATCCATCCGCGGCATCCGTACATCCAATAATGCAATATCCACATCATGTTCCTTGCAATATTCCACAGCCTCTTGCCCGTCATTTACCAGTGCTAGCACTTCAAACTCTTCATAGGTAGATAAAATGATATTTAAACCTTCACGGATAAATGAGTTGTCATCCGCGATAATAATTTTAATGGGCATGCAGTATCCCTCCCGTTCGTGCATCTTTTATAGAGGATGTTCAAAAAGTCCGGTAAAAATGACATGCCCCTGCAAAAGGGGTATGCCGACGCCTGAGCGCAAGCCCGTTTTTAGTCGGCCTTCCTTTGAAGAAGCTCGTTGGCTTGCTTTTCCGCTCCTCATGTACCTTTTATGTACACTCCGGTGCTCAAAGCTACGCCGCCTTGAACTTCTCGGTCCTTTTTATCCTTTTTGAACACTCACTTATACGGAATGTTTCTTGTTACTCAAAATTATAATGGCAATACAGAGGTTTGGCAATTTTGCGTATGCCTGAAATATGAGCATTCAGAATAGTTCAGCGCTGCTGCATTAAAGAGTAAAAATCTTTGGATCAAACTCTAGCTTTGAAAAAAATTTTGAAGCACCTTGATAGTATCACCTAAGTCTATATGATAGGGTAAATATATAGTAAGCATTAAAGGAGATTACCATTCATGTCAAAAGAACATTGGGACAACAGCTTCTCCGATACAGATTATGTTTATGGAGAGACTGCAAATGTCTTTATCCAAGATAAAAGCAACATCATCCCGGAACATGCAAAAATTGGCTGCTTTGCGGAAGGTGAAGGCAGAAATGCAGTTTACCTGGCCACATTAGGTCATGATGTAACAGCATTTGATCAATCAGAAGTTGGCCTGGACAAAACAAATGCATTGGCCGCGAAAAATAATGTGGATGTCAAAACAGTAGCGCTTGACCTGACAAAAGAAAAGGTATTAGAAAATCAATTTGATACTGGGATTATGGTATTTGGCCACGTTCCAAAATCTGACCAGTCATTTTTTATTAATAGCTTAATCAGCTCCGTCAAACCGGGTGGGTATGTGATGTTTGAAGTATACTCTGAAGAACAACTGGAATACGGAACAGGTGGACCGCCAGCGAAGGAAATGCTATATGACCCCAAAGATTTACTGAAATGGATCAGTGATTACAAGGTTCTGCATTTCTATTATGGAGAAGCAGAACGGCATGAAGGGAAAAAGCACAGCGGGGATTGCCATGTAATTCAGGTTGTTTTACAAAAATGATCACAAAAATGGGGAGTAGTGCTGATGTATATCTACTCCCTTGGGTTTACCCGGATCCGCTATGAATGACCGGCTTGCCAAGGCCTCGATACAGTCGGTTTCCGCTTTCCACCTTTAGGCAGGTCCTTCTTATTTACGATCCTCGGTTCCATTCCACGTTCAACTCTCTTTTTCACTCGACTATCCATACGAAAGGTGATCGGTGGCTTAAATAACCGCTTTGCTTTCCGTTTACATTCAGGGCATTCCGCTTCCCGTTTATTTCCTTTCATCCCTTGATACCATAGAGTGAATTCACCACAACTTTCACAACGAAATGTATAGTTTGCCATACCTTATCCCTCCGTACTACTTAGGCAAAATATCCTTATTAAAAATATCCTTTGGCAAGGCGATGGTACAACAAGAGTTAGGAATATCCACAACACCGGCCAGATGTCCTTGCACTGGAGCCGAACCTAATAACATGTATGCCTGTTCACCAGTAAATCCGTGTGATTTCAAGAATTCAATCGCATTTAAACAAGCATTCCGATAAGCGGTATTTGCATCAAGATACGTTTGTTTGCCACTGAATTCATTTACCGATACCCCTTCAAACACAATAAACTCATTATAATGCGGCATAACCGGTCCTGGTCTAAATGCGGGATTGTTCTTAATTTGATATTTCGCCATCCCGCCTTTGATTACATCAACACGTAAATCAATCCATCCTGGCATTTCAATACCACCGCAAAATGTAATTTCCCCATCTCCTTGAGAAAAGTGCAGGTCACCTACCGAAAGTTTTGCACCATCGACAAATACTGGAAAGTAAACCTTGGAACCTTTGGACAACTCCTTAATGTCACAGTTTCCTCCATTTTCCCGGGGTGGAACAGTTCTTGCACCTTCTTTCGCCACACGATCAAAATCTTCACCCCTCAGACTGCCGAGTACCGCATTTTCCCTTGTTGGAAGGTTGGCCAGCGGTGGTACACGATTTGGATCACTGTCAACCAGTTCCTGTTCCCTTCTATTCCATTCGTCAAGCATTTCCTGTGATGGAGCAACACCAATAAGTCCAGGATGAATAATACCGGCAAATTCTACATTTGGCACATGTCTTGATGTCGCATAAATACCATTAAAGTCCCAAATCGATTTCGCCGCTTCCGGATAATGGTCTGTTAGAAAGCTACCTCCATTTTCTTTGGAAAAAATCCCGTTAAATCCCCATTCATGTGCAGCAAACGTACCAATATCCAGAATATCCACGACTAGTAAATCACCTGGTTCTACGCCATTTACATAGACTGGCCCACTAAGCACATGAACTCGGTTTAATTGCACATCACGAATATCGGACGGATCATCATTATTACTTATTTGTCCATCCGTCCAATCCAAACATTCCATACGAAACGATTCCCCTGGGTCAACAGAAAACACTGCGGGTATATCTGGATGCCAACGATTATGTCCCACCATATCCTGCTTATCCATCTTCTTATTCAAATCTACTTTAAAGATCTTTTTGGGCATATCTCCATCTCCTTCAAACAGTTTATAATAAATGATTGCATTTAAATAAAAGTATGTTTGCAAGGAGAGATTTATGATTGATGCATTCAACCCTAACCACAATCATTCAGCTACCTGCTGATTTCAATTTTTACGTTATCTTGTCCCCTATTTTTATTCGATCGATCTGTTATTGACACAACAATCATAACCACAATGTTAACTACGATTCCATACAAAATCGGATTACTTGAAGACAGTCCTTCAATGGCAAGACCACCTAGAATAACTAATGCACTAATCAGGATCGACCAAAAAGCGGCTTTGGCAGTAGCTCTTTTCCAGAATAACCCCAATACGATTGGCACAAAAATCGATCCCGCCAATAAAGCATACGCTACATCAATCGCAACCAGTAATTCTTGTATCCATAACGCAACGACAATAGCTATCATCCCGACAATGAACGTTGTAACACGTGATAATAACAAAAATTGACGATCCGAAATATTTTTGAAGAAATGGTCTTTTAAAATATCTTTTGAGATTAAGGTTGAAGAGGCCAGCAATGTACCAGAGGCGGTGGACATGATTGCTGCGGCTACTGCTGCAAAAACAATACCTAAAAGCCCTGATGGCAATGTCGCAAAAGCCATACTCGTAAAGACATTTTGTGTGTCCGCTATATTTGGCAGAATGATAAGCGCACACATACCGATGAGAATCATAGCCATGGAATACAACAAGCTATAGATCCCAACCAGAACTCCACCTATACGTGCTGTATTGAGACTTTTTGCAGTAAAATAGCGTTGCCAAATGTCCTGTCCAACCATCATTCCAAGTGTAAAGGTTACTAGATATTGGATAATTTGCTTGAATCCAATAGCCGAAAAATCAAAATATGAGCTTGGAAGTTGAGCTGTTAGTTCGCCAAATCCACCTGCTTTCGACAAGCTAATTGGTAGCATGATTAGGAATATACCAGCCGTCATAATGGAGAATTGAATAATATCTGTCATGGAAACAGACCACATGCCACCAAGAATAGTATAGAAAAACACAACTCCTCCACCAATTAGCATGGAAAAAGTTAAATTCCAATCAAAAATAGCACTCAAAAGCGCACCAATTGCAATAACTTGGGTAACACTTACCATTAATGTATAAATGGCTGCAATAACTGCTCCAATTAACTTTGATTCGATGCCAAAAAGCTTCCCAAGTAACTCGCTAATTGTCATTAATTGATATCCAGTTACCTTTTTTAAAAGAAGAAGGCCAAATAACGTAATCCCCAGACCCATTGAAAAGACGAACCAAACACCAGAGAATCCGCTTTCATATCCAAGCTGCGCAGATCCAATGGTTGATGAGCCACCAAGAAATACAGCAGTCAGGCAGCCAAACAGCATGAATACACCAAGATTTCGTCCGGCCAGAATATACATTTCAGAAGTTTTTGCTTTTATGGTACCAAGTATTCCGACTACAACGAGAACCGCAAAATAAATAATAATAATAGTCATGTCAATCCAAGTCATTTATCTCCCACCTTTCCTGGTTCTAAAATATGATTGAACAATTCAAATATAGTCTTTTCGATCATGTCTGCAAAACTATTTAGGAGCCTTGTTCCTGCAGTATACATATTAAACTTTCTAATAAATAGCAGATAAGAACTCCACAAGTGGAAGTTCTTACCTTATCATATCTACTTTCACATCCTGTTCGGCACGTTTTTTCATTGCTATCAACGTAATCATCTCAAAAATAACGGACGATGCTGCAACCGCAGTAATTTCCCCACTATCATAGCTTGGTAATACTTCTACTAAATCAAAACCTTTAATATCAAGCCCATTCAGGCCCCGGACATATTCCAATGCTTCATAACTTGTAGGGCCGCCAACTTCTGGTGTCCCTGTTCCTGGTGCATACGCTGGGTCAAGGAAGTCAATGTCATAAGTAACGAATACTGGACGATCACCTGCACGGGCATGGATTCGTTCCATCACTTTGTCATAACCAATTTCTCTAACTTCTTTCATTGGAATGACTTCATATCCAAGATCCCTCGCATCCTCTATATCTTCCGGACCATAAAGTGGGCCACGCATTCCGACCTGTATGGAATGTTCCACATCGATTAATCCTTCTTCAACTGCCCGGCGGAAAGGCGTTCCATGCACATATTTTTCACCAAAATAGTTATCCCATGTATCACTGTGTGAATCAAAGTGGACTAATGCAATCGGTCCATATTTTTTAGCAAATGCTCGCAAATGGCCCAATGTAATCGAATGATCCCCACCCATCATAACGGGAATAATTTCTTTGTCCAAAATTGGCTCCAGTGCCTGAACAATATTGTCATAGGTCCGATGAATATTTCCCGGAATGATGTCAATATCTCCATAATCGACTCCCGAACAATAATCAAAAATATTAATATCCTGATCAGGGTTATACGGACGTAGTAAAACCGAAAAATTACGGATATGTTGCGGACCATAACGTTGCCCGGTACGATTGGATGCAGCTGTATCAAATGGCACACCGATCACAGCAAAATCCACATCTTCTGTTGTCGGTAAATATTCCAGTCTCATAAATGTACGTGGACCGGTATACCGCGGTGATTTTGACGAATCTTTTGGTTGATACATAAAAATTCCCTCCTATCGAATACATCACATACTATTGCAAATTTCATGCCACTTTTAATTCCCCAATTTAATCGGTCTCATCATATCCGTTTAATTCATTATTGAATCAACCAACAGACCATCAATTCAAAATGAATCAATTGATTCATTTTGAATTGATTTGGTATTCTTTTAACCGGCGAACGACTGTAGACTGGCTTAAGCCAAGATATTTTGCCATCTCATACGTTGTTTTGTACTGTCGATATGCCCGTTTTAACCAGTTTTTTTCTACTTCTCTTAATGCTTCCTGCAATGTCAAGCCTTGCTGTTCAAAAGCCTCCGTTGTCCACTCTTCTGCAGGTAACCCTACCTTATCCGTTTCTTCAACAAACGGTAAATTGGATGGATAAATCACGTTTGAAGTCGATGTTATAACTAACCGTTCCATTAAATTTTCCAGTTCACGAACATTGCCAGGCCAATCATAGTTTTGTAGAATTGCAATTGTAGATGGATGAAGAACCTTATTCGTTTCATATTTATGGTTAAAAATAGCTAAGTAATGCTGCGTGAAATGATAGATATCTTCCTTTCTTTCCCGTAAAGGCGGAACGATAATTGGAATCACATGCAAACGATAAAACAGGTCCTTTCTAAATTTACCTTGTGACACCATTTCCTCCAAATTCTGATTGGTTGCTGCAATAAGACGGAAATCAACATCCTTTCCCGTAGATCCACCAATTCTGGTAATTCGCTTTTCCTGCAAAACCTTTAGAAGTTTTACTTGAATAGCTAATGGCAGTTCAGCAATTTCATCAAGAAACAATGTACCACGATCCGCAAGCTCAATCATGCCGGGTTTACCGTTTTTATCAGCCCCTGTAAAAGCGCCGGGTTCATAGCCAAAAATTTCTGATTCAAACAACGTGTCCGGAATTGCCCCACAATTCACTTCCATAAACGATTGATTCTTCCGCTGACTTTTATCATGTAGCATATGCGCAATGACATTTTTCCCAACTCCCGATTCACCAAGTAACACGACAGTAGCATCAGAAGCTGCAACCCGTTGTACCATATGATAAATGTCCTGCATGGTTTTACTTTTAGTCACTATTTCATCTGCTTTGCTTTCCTTTTCTCTTAATTCTTCAATTTCCGATTCGTACCGCAACATTTTTATTCGCAGTTGTTCATAGTCCTCTCTCAACTGTTGGATTTCCGTTAAATCATGGGAAAAGCTGATAATCCTGACAATTTTTCCGCTACTGTTTGTTAGTGGGATCCCGGTTGCCATAACAACTTTATTCGTCGGTGTTTTCTGCATAACCTGTACTTCTTTTCTCTCACGCAACACTTTTGCCGTTACGGATGGATAAAAAATATATTCCTTTTCCAATTGAAAGACTGTCTTACCGATTAAATCTTCCTTGGTCTTTCCGTAAATACTAAGACAATTCGCACTTACTCGTAACACTTTCCCCTCTCCATCTGTAACTACAATATTATCATTGGATGCATCGAGGATTCCGTCTAATTCTATTTTTAGAAGTTCAAAATCTGACATTCATTTATCCACCTTTCTTATCGACTATTATAATTATTTTAACATTTCTTGTAGAGCTTACACCCCCTATTCTTTACTTGTTCATTTATGATTGTTGTTATTAGAGAAATGGGAATTGACAGAGTTATACTTACTTGAAATTTTTAAAACACAATTATTTTTTAAATACAGTATTACTATAAATGTATGGATAAGGCGGAGTGATTGCAATGTATACAACCAAGGATCTAATTACTGATTTTGCAGGATTCAACAGCTGGGTAGAGCAGCTGCAAGAAGTGGATGAGAAACTATTCTTTGCACCCATTGCTCCAGGAAAATGGTCGACAGCCGAAATCATCAGTCATATCACTTTTTGGGATCAATACATTTTGGATGAAATGTTGCCACAGATGAAAGTGGATGCGGATATTAACAGCATCGATATTGAGACAATGAATAAGCGGGCAGCGGTTTATGCGAAGTCAGGGGTTACAAAACAAAATCTGCTGGAGGCCCAAGTGCATGGAAGAAAAGAACTTATTTCCGCGTTGGAAAGGAAACAGGAAGAAGATTTCTTTGCAACCTTCATCTTAAATGGGGAAAAAATTGATGAATACTCAGGCTACCCACATTCCATGTTCAATTATTTCTGCGCTTTTATATGGCATGATCATCATAAAGAGCAAGTGGATAATTTTTTGGCCAAGGAGCAAGTGTAATGCAGGTATAGATTCGTCAATAGGTGCGTGAATCACACACACCATCCGTCTTGATACGGATGGTGTGTTTCTTATGATCGGAACCGTTTTATAGCAAAAAGCATCAAAAGATAAGTTAAATGCACAATTATTTTCTTCCAACTAAGTTATATGCTTCCCAAAAAGGAGTCCAAGTTCCCCGTGTATATACTTATCTCTCTTTATGCAACAGTTCTAGTGCTTCATCAAACTCCTTGTCAATCGCTTGGTTTGGTTTGTGTGTCAACGTACTTACCAACATTGTGACAATCAGGTTTAAAATGAAGCCTGGTACAATTTCGTACAATGTACCGGACAGGGCATCGATATTTCCCCAAACCATTACTGTTACTGCACCAACCACCATACCGGAAAGTGCACCAATTGAATTGATTTTCCGCCAATACAAGGAAAGCAATATTGTTGGGCCAAATGCTGCCCCAAAGCCTGCCCAGGCAAAACTGACAAGATCCAGGATGGTACTATTCTTTTCCCAGGCGAAGTACATTGCAACAAGCGACACAATTAAAATCGCTATCCTGCCATACAGAACATATTTTTTATCATCATCATCTTTTTTAATGACGGCTTTGTATAAATCTTCAATCAATGCGGATGATGTAACAATTAGCTGTGAAGAAATCGTACTCATAATCGCCGCAAGTACCGCTGCCAATAAGATACCAGCAATAAATGGATGGAAAATGATTTGACCAAGAGCGATAAAAACCGCTTCCGGATCGGTTAAAGATGCTTCCGGATGCTGCTGAAAATATGCAATACCTACTAATGCAGTAGTTGATGCACCCAAAAGGCTTAAAATCATCCAGCCAATTCCAATTCTTCTTGCCTGTTTGGTTTCCTTAACGGATTTAATGGCCATAAACCGGACAATGATATGGGGCTGCCCGAAATAGCCTAGTCCCCATGCTACTGAGGAAATAATCGCAGCTATTGAAACCCCTTTCACAAAACTGAATGCATCTGGATTAACTGTACGGATCGAATCGGCTGTTTCTGAAAATCCACCCGTCAGGAAGAATCCAAAAAGCGGTACAATGATGAGGGACAAGAACATAATTAAGCCTTGCACAAAGTCCGTGTAACTTACCGCCAGAAATCCGCCAAACAATGTATATAGAATAATAACAGTAGAAACAAGCAAAAGCCCGCCATGATAATTCATGTTGAAAGAACTTTCAAAAAACACACCGCCGGCAACCATCCCCGATGAAACATAAAACGTAAAGAACACGAGGATAATTAAACCAGAAGCAACACGAAGAATTTTCGAGTTATCTTTTAACCGGCTATCTAAATAACTCGGAATGGTAATCGAATCGCTGGATACCTGCGTATAAACACGCAATCTTGGTGCAACAAATAACCAGTTTAAATAGGCGCCAATTGTCAAACCGATGGCCATCCACGCTTCACTTAGCCCTGAAAAGTAAATAGCCCCAGGAAGTCCCATCAGCAGCCAGCCTGACATATCTGCGGCACCTGCGCTTAACGCCGTTACTGCTGGGCCGAGTGACCTTCCTCCAAGCATATAGTCTGTTAGATTGCTAGTACGACGATATGCATACCATCCAATCACTAACATGCCAACAAGATAAATAACGATGGCCAGCATTTGGTACGTATAATCCGACATCCAAATCCCTCCCTATTTTCGGATACCTATAGCATCATAGTATTATCCGAATAAAATTACTCTTCAATAGTATTATACAGAATGTTAGATAACGCTTTCAATAGGCTGTTAAAAATTAACTTCGTATAAAATATATTATCTCATTATTATGTAATGCACGGAAAGTATATACCATATGTTTCGTTATTTTATTCCGTTCGTCCAAAAATTCAAGGGATATACAGTCGTTTCGATACATCTCCGGCTCCGATTGGTTTCCAACTTAAATTTGACTGAAAATGAGAACCAATGCTGTTTTTCAGCTGATCCCAATGCGAATCATCTAACTCGTGAAATTCCTCAACTGTTTTTTCCACATTGGACATTATGTAAAAATTCCTTATCATCCAATTTAGCAAGACCACAATATCTCGAATACTACTTGCCTCATCTGTCAGGTTAACAGTCATATCTTCTATCTTTTCAAGTCCAGATGTCACATCAGCTTCCAAAAATTCTTCTCAAATCATCGCTTTTTCATTTGGTTCAAAGGATAATACCACTTCTTTCACTTGATCAAGCAGCTGTTCATAATCAGTTAATCTGATCAATACCTAATTAGCAGCACCTTGGAATAACGTTGCAACCACAGATAAACAATTCCAGCGCAAAGCTACAACTCTATTATAATGTAAATCCTAAACAAAAGAAGCATATCGATCATATGGTTCTTTTTAATATCCATTTTGTTTTATTCCAACGGCCTAGTAACAGATCCCTTTTTGATGTTTGCTTTATTTCCTTTTAACCTGTCATGAAAGATCTTTTGGAAACGTTCTTCTTCATCGTCTTTGAAACCTTCAAATACAATTTCGTCTATATTTTCTTCATTAAAGTAGAATACATTATTAGAAACCAGTCCCTGTGGATAAAAACATCCCGAGTAGTCATACCATATCCCTTCTTCTGTTTCCCCTGATGGAAGAATAGGACCTCTGTTTAAGATCATCAGTTTGCTCGTTCCTTCTTTCAGATATACGATTGACCCAATTGGTAACATGAAAATTTTCCTTCTGATTTTTCTTATTTTTAGTATCTTTCTTCTATCTTTCTTTTACAATTGAAAACACACCTGTATCATTCAATTTAAACTGCTGTTTCACTACTACACTTAAATTTCACGATAGTAGTGCCCATTGTCACTGGACCGACACTGCAAAGCAATAAAAAAAACATAGCTATCATTGTAAAAATTAGCGTTATGACATCTGGATCTTTAATAGACATCACAAAGAACAATACGGTTAATGCCAAAAAGAAAAAATAAATAGCCACAATTTGGAAAAAATGTTTAATGGACTTAGGTTTAATCCATAATTTATAAGTTGATAACCTCTTAAGATTAACAATGTTGTATAGTTTATTTTCAAGCATATTATTTACAGACACACATAGGACAAACATTAATAACACAATAATTAGTAAAATCACAGAGTTGGTTAATGGACTGCCGGGAATTGAAAGGTAATCAGATAAGGGCTTTAAAAAAAGTGCCAAAAAAAGACCACTACCTGCACCCAATATACTAGAATGCCCTGTTTTATTCTGTTTTATCTCCGTGGATTTCAATTTTTCCACAGCATTTAAGTTATCTACTTTATAAACGCGATTCGGGAGCATCCAAAATAAAAACGGGAATATTATTTTCCAAAAAGACCCCCATAAATCCAGTATATATACTTCCCCATCGATTGTTAACATTCGATATCTAAGAATTTTTGGTATATCTCGTACTTCACAATTCATTCGAGGATTCCTCATTTCATTTGATTGATTGCATTAAGAAAATGGATTAATAAAATCAAGGCCATTTTTTAAGGCATCCATATTTATAAGGATGGAGAGTATTCAAGGGAACTTACACTCTAAAATTTATTGTTTCAAACAAGTGGATTGCCGGATGTTTTGAAGAGGGGCGATCAAAGATTTCCAGAACCCATACTTATCTATGTCTAAAATTAATCCCTCGAAAAATGATGAATCCTTCTAAAACCTGTTTTGGACTCTCGACTATTGTGTAATAAACATTACCTTTATCATTTAATCAGTCCGAATAAATGGAATTCCCCATACTTCTACATACTTTTTAATCAAAAAAAATACTAAATAACCAACACACGCAAAAATAAACGTTGGAACGCTAAAAAGCGGACTAATAAACTCTCCCATCGAACGATTTTCGATAAATGTATCGTAAGGAAGGTTTTTTCGATACATAATTGGAATAAATCGTTTACCTTTGTACCTATTGTATGTAGCCGACGAAACGTTCTTTTTTGTTTTATACAATGTACCATCTTTATCTGTGTATTGATAGGTTAATGTGTACGTAACAATAGGAACTTTCGGATTAGCTATTCGTTCTTTTTCATATTTAAGTAACTCTGCAGCCGCATTCGTTTTCCCAAAGGGTACCACTTTATACACAACATTTTTCACAACTAGCAAAAGCAGCATTGACAATGACAAGATAAAAATGATCATTCCCACTCGTTTAAGTATATCAGGTTGTTTTTTATTTCTTGTAAAAGGCGCCACTATAACATTTTTAAATTGTTCTTTCCTTTCGTCCATCCATTTAAACCATCTCATCTGTCCAAATATTTCAGATGCAAACATGTAAACCAAAGCAAACAACAAACATAAAAATAACATCGTAATCATCGAGGCCAACAGAAAATCTTTAAGGGAGATTTGATTAAAAAACGTTTTAAATGTATCGCCTTTTTCTAGTGAAAGAAAATCATTCTTAAAAATGCGCTGTATATTTCCGTTCGATAAATGTACGTAATATTGAGGCCCGAAATAGAGGCCTTTACTTGTGTAAGCATCTTCAACAAGCCCCACTTCATTTTCTTCAAATAATTTCGGTATATTGGAGGCAATTACTGTAATAACCGTTAACAATAAAAATGAAAATAGTAATAAAAAAAACCAATTAAATAATGCCTTCTTTATTTTTTTCCACATATTACTTATAATCCCTTCTTACTTAAACATTACATAGATTAATTGTGTTTCCTTCCAATCATTCATGAAATGCATCAGGAATAATACGAAGCGTCAACATATAAATTACATAATATCCCTGAAAATGACGTTAATCTTTTCATTAAAAAAGCGTCTTACCGTAAAAACTTTACTCAACAAAACGGCTCAATTGAAACGTGACCTTTCTCTCACAACTACGTTTACTTTAGAAACACCTTTAAACTTTACGGTATTTTGACCCACTCCTGCCGTCAAAACGTGGACAATATATAAAAACCCCAAAGAACCTATTGTAAATAAAAGGGTTATAACATTCGATGCCACAATAGATAAGTAACAAAGTGCTAAGGTTGAAACCATAGCAATGAGATATGTGAATAGGATTTGAGAAAAGTGTTTAAAGGACTGAGGTCTAATCCACAATTTGCTTTTAGGTAGCTGCTCAAGACCCACTACTTTTTGCAGTTTCTTTTTACATCGATAATTTATTGTTACGATCATTACAATCACAGATATTACAAGAAGACTAAGAATCACAGAATTAACCAATGTATTGTCCGGAAGAGCAAGAATATCTCCCAATGGTCTTAACATGGTCGCTATAAAAATGCCGATGCCTGCGCTTATTGGACCCGAATTTCCAGTGTCTTTTTGGTTTACTTCCGGCGATTTCAATTTTCCCACGATATTCGGCTCGTTCACTTTATAAACCGGATTCGGCAACATCCAATAGAAAAATGGGAATATAATTTTCCAAAGAGAACGTCCCATGTCCATAATATAATCTTCCCCATTAATGGTAAGAATTCTATACCGGATGTTTTTATATGCACCTTGTACCTTACACTTCATTTAACGATTCTCCATTTCATTGGTTAATTGCATTAAGAAAACGGATTGATAAAATTTTCTTCATTAAAGTAAAATACACTGTCGGGATCCAAACCTTTCGGGTAAAAGCACCCTGAGTAGTCATACCATTTCCCTTCTTCTGTTCCCCTGATGGAAGAACAGAGCCTCTATTTAAGATCATTTAGCTTATTTGTCCCCTTTCTTAAATATACAATTGATCCAATTGGTAACATGAATATTCTCCTTCTGATATTCTTGGTATCCTCCCTCTTTTGTAAGTTGAAAACACTTCTCTATTGTATTCAACATTAAACTGCCGTTTTTTTATCACCCTTAAATTTCACAGTAGTAGTACCCATGGTCACGGCAACAGGACTAGCAATAAGTGAAAAAAAGCGCCTACTATAAAAATCTGCGCTACGATATCCGGATCCAAAATAGAAAAATAACAAAACAGCAGAGTTAAACCCATGAAAAAGAAATAAACAAATATCAGTTGAAAAAAGTGCTTAACAGAATTCGGCCTAATCCATATTTTATCTGTTTCCAAATCTTCAAGTTTTACAACATGGTATAATTTCTTCTTAAATTTGTATAAAGATGTGAACAATGCAAACGTGAGTATGACGACCAGGATAAGAATCGCAGAATTAATTAATAGCGTATCCGGAAGAGAAAAGTATTCTGCCAAAGGCTCTAAAAGAGATGCTAAAAGCACACCAATTCCCGCTCCTAATGTGTAATGATAATAAAATTGTTTAATTTTGGAACTCAAACAACGCATTGCACCGTCCATATTTATGGATGGTGTAAAAATAAAGTTGTTTAATTTCTTGTGGAATGCTTAAAACGAACTTATGGAAGTAACAATAAAGTCGTTTAAAAATCAAGTCCTTATGCTACAATCGCACCAGTTTGGAGAGGATTAAAGCGAATACAGTTCTATTATTTTGTCTATGTGTAATTTACTCGGATCACTCATATCAACAAAATAAGGCAACTGCCATTTTTGAGTTTTCATAGCTTGCTTACTAGTTGGTTTATCCCAGCTGGAATAAACTCTTATTGCCATTTTCCCCTTTGCCGAACTGGACCTAAGGATATTCTGTTTGAAAAGAATTTCTTTTGGAAAAATAAATTGTCCAAACTCACCATCGTCTTTAAAAGTAGTTATAACTAATAAATCAGGTGCTTCCTCATATGTAAAGGGTTGGTTTTTATTGTTTTCATCTTTTTCCCAAAAAGCAACAAACTGCCCTACTTTGGTGGGGGTTATATTTGCAACTCTAAAACGAACTGTTTTCGAAGATAATCGAAATGTTGTACCAGCGCCATACTTAGAGTTTTGCTTTTCTTCTTGAATCGACTTTACAGTTAAGCCATTTGGCTCGTAAATCATTTTATTTACATAATTTAATGCTGTATAAAAATCATTCATTATTCCACCTCAAAATTTCCACCAATCTGGCTCCGTTAATTGAAAAAGTAAACCAAAGTTTTTAAACAACTTTATTGTAACTTAAACAACTTTATTTATAATTAAAGAACTATATTATTACTCAACAGCTATTCAATTTACCTTGTTTCTCCGCCACTTTATGAATTGAAAAGGAAATAGTTTGTCCTGTATTGAAATACCTTACTGCAATAGAAGTAATACGTGGCGTTCTCCCGTCTTTAATATTATAAAAACTTTCGCAAGAGTACCGGAGAAAGTACTGATTGCATTAATCTGACCAATAATTTAATAGCCAACACCTTGGAACAAGGTAGCAGTAACAAATAAACAATTCCAGTGCATACCCACTAACTCTATTATATGTAAATTCTAAGCAAAAGAAGCATATCGTTCATATGCCTCTTTTTAAATATCCATTTTGTTTTATTCCATTGGCCCAGTAACGGTTCCCTTTTTGATATTTGCTTTATTTTCTTCTAACCTGTCATGAAAGATCTTTTGGAAACGTTCTTCTTCATCGTCCTTAAAACCTTCAAATACAATTTTATCTATATTTTCTTCATTAAAATAGAATACATTATTAGGATCCAGTCCTTGTGGATAAATACACCCCGAGTAGTCATACCATATCCCTTCTCCTTCCGTTTCCCCTGACGGAAGAATGGGGCCTCTGTTCAAGATCATTAATTTACTCGTTCCTTCTCTCAGATATACAATCGATCCAATTGGCAAGATGAATGTTCTCCTCTCTCGTTTTTTGGTACTTCCTTCGTAATTGAAAATATTTTATTCCTTGTTCAGCATTAAACCGCTGTTCTTTTGCCACCCTTGAATTTCACAGGAGTAATACCTACTGGTGTTATAAAAATATTGGTATACAGTAAAGCAAACAAAATAACCATTGTAAAAAATAGTGTTACGACATCGGGATATGCAATTGACAAGTAAAAAAACACTGTGTTTAATAGCAAAACAAAAAGATAGGTTAATAAACCCTGCAAAAAATGTTTAAAAGACTTAGGTCTTATCCATAATTTATCTATTGATAACTCCTCAAGGTTAACAGTGCGATACAGCTTTTTTTTTAGCTTGTGATTTAAAAATGCAAACAATACTAATACGATTAATACAAGGATACCAAGAATCACAGAATTGATTAGCGGGGTATCCGGGAGAGCGAAGTAATCTGCCAAAGATTTTAAAAGAGTCGCTAAGAAAATGCCAACACCCGCTCCCAATATACTGGAATGTCCTGTTTTTGTTTGATTTACTTCTGGTGACTTCAGTTTTTCAGTTATATTTGGATCATCCACTTTGAAAACTGCATTCGGAAACATCCAGAAAAACAATGGGAATACAATTTTCCAAAAAGAACTTCCCGTATCCAGGATATACCCTTCCCCATCAATAGTCAGAATTCTATACCGGAGGTTTTTAAATGCACCTTGTACCTTACAATTCATTTGACGATCCCCCATTTCATTCAATTAGTACATTAGGAAAATGGATTGATGAAATCAAGACCACCTTTAAAAGCCTCGCCAGCACCATCAATCATATTACTTACTCCCTCTTTTACATCGTTCTTGAAATCGCTAAGGCTGTCCGTGAACTCGTCCACTTTTTCACCCGCCCACTCCACTCCATCTTGAATGTGCATAACGTTATTATCATAAAGTTTATTAAAACCCCACGTTGCAACAGTAGCCCCTGCTATACCGGCTGCTACTGCCCATCCTCCTGGATTAGTCCCCAGAAGGGCGGCCCCTCCAGCAACAAAACCCGTTCCTAACGTATCTCCTAACATACCTGCTCCTACTTTTCCGGCAGTATGTGTTACAGCTTGACCTGACGTCATGTTATTATTATCCATATCATCATACATTCCATAAAAAACATCTCCCACCATAAACGCTCCGCCTATAGAATTGCCGGCTTTTACGATGTTTTCTCCATTCTTTATGATATTTTTCCCGTTCTCCATAAGGTAATTAGGCAAACCTTTTTCGGGGAGTTCGCCATTCATCATTTTAACGATTTTACCTCTATCTTGTACCTTTATACCATCTGCTTTCACTTTTTTTCCTTGCTCCGTAATACCTTTTTCTATATACTTCGCAATCATACCTTCACCAGACAGTGTTCCAATTTCTTTCGCGTTTTCTATTATAAAATTCCAAACAGTCTTAGATTCTGTATCCTTTCCATTTTGAATATCTTTCAGTCCCGATACAATATCATCGTATTGATCTTTGCTGATCTCATCGTTTTTCAATTTTGTATAGGCCTTTTGCAAGTATGTACGCGAATCTGCATCAAGATCTTTTATCGCCTCATCTCGGATGTCTTTGGCCTTTTCGATTTCCGCTTCCCTCTGTTTCCCCTCATTATAATCCTTTAAAGCTGCTAACCCAACATCCGTAGATTTACTTTTATAATCAGTAAATCGAGCCTCACCATCACTCGTGTTAGCTCTGTTCATAGCGACTTCAATAAGGAAGGGGAAGTTGCGCTACTAATATCCGCTACACTGCTAATAGTATCGTATATGGACTCGTGTTCATCAAGTAAATCTTGGTAATCATCGTTTACATCTTCTGCTGTATCATTTAAATAGTTACTCTGAATAATTGCTAACTTACTAGAATCGACATTTGATTCAAATGTATCTAAGTGCTTCTTTAAATTATTTTCCAGATCTGTAAATAAACCATTAAAGGCTTCCAGAATGGTTTTATGTAGGTCGTTAAAATAACCCTTTGCTTCTTTTGCTGTCTTTCCCGAGAAAGTACTCATTGCATTAATCTGATCGATACTTTCTTGCACATCATCTAGGCTTGATTGAATATCCTCGGACATCGTTTTCAAGTCATCCGAGAAGTCAATAACCTCTGATATGTCTACCTTATGCCCCATTTAAACCCCTCCAATAATTATACCATTGGTTGCGCACCGGTTACATTGGCGGTGGATAATTCCGCCAGCTTTTCATCATTTTCTTCTATTTTTTCTCCAACATTCTCCAATGTATCAATATCTGAATGGAGAAGTGTTTTATATTTTTGTAACAGTTCGATCGCTTCAATTGTGTTTTTTAAGTCATTTTTAAACGGTTTAATATTTGTTTTTTCAAATGTACGACCTGTTTTAATCCCACTTTCAATACTGGTAACCGAAGATCTTAATTTTTCAACTTTTGAACGGAATTCCCCTAATTGAATACCAACTTCTTCTCCCATTCATCTCACTCCTTTTCCGCACTAGCAATCTGACTATTCAGCGAGTCAAGTGTAATTTCCAAGTTATGCAAACCGGTTGTAAGCGATGTTTTTAGTGACTCATACCGTTTAATGTCGTCCTGTATCGCCTCTTGGGCATCTTCCGTCTTGGAAATATACTCTTTCACACTTTTTTTGTATTCACTATAACGCTCCTCAAATTTATTCTCCTTCTCTCCTTTCCAACTGTCTTCAAACTGTCGATGGAACCTTTGGTAGATTGTAATACGGAAATGCTTTTTGCCAGTTTACCTGATGCCTTTTTCAACTTGGCTATTTTCTCCTCCAATTCCGCAATTTGTAACCGTGCACCATCCATCCCTGCCAAAACAGTCGTTCTTTGCGCATTTAAACTGCTTAGTGTCGAACTGCTCATCTACTCATCTCCTCTGCTATAGAATTTTTATTTTCAAATGCCGATGATCCATAGCACTCATATGAACCTGCACCCCTGCATACAATGATAATTTCCGAATGTGAAAATAAACCAATTAACCTAAATTATATGATACATCCAGCACACGTTCGAAGTGTCTTTTGATCTATTTGTTTTTTGGACAGCATTACTTTATTCCCAGTTACAGGAAGATGGTCAATACCCTGTCATCAAAACCCATTCGGTTGGTGTTCTTATACCCTGATCGACTTAAAGGTATTTATCGGCGCAGCGGGTTTCGTTCTTTTATCGGCGGTTTTTCCACTTTCATCGGCGATTCCAAGCAATTTATCAGCGATTTCAGTCGGTTTATCAGCGCTTTTCGCTCTTTTATCAGCGATTCCTAAAACCGGTGAACCTTTATGTGCCTTTTAACAACAAGAAAAAAAGGAGCCGCATTACGCTCCCTTTCCACTAAACCTTGCTATATGAATCCTGAAACACAACCTCTCCATCCATCACCGTTAATTCTACTTTTGCTTCTTTGATTTCTTCTACTGGCACAGCAAACAGATTACGGTCAAGCACAATCACATCAGCAAGTTTGCCTTTTTCCAATGTACCTAGTTCATGTTCCCGGAATCCTCCGTACGCTGAGCCAATGGTGTAATCACGTAATGCTTCTACCAAGATGATCTTTTCATCCGGATTCCAGCCATCTTTTGGATTGTCGGGATTCACCTTTAAGAATTTACAAAAGTTACATGTGGTTTATTGCATATTTCCACCCGATACAAATCATCTCTTTTATCCTCTAGAGGTGTCACTGTGCCAACCAGACGATTTCGCCGTAGTGCTTCCAGATCTACTTCCCCCACTACCATTGTCTCGATATTCGCACCTGCTTCAGCAATCACTCCGTCTGCAGCCAAACTGTAATCAATTGGTGAAAAAATTCCTGACCGCGCATCATTTGTATTCATATGGTAAACCTGTGTCAAATTGCCAACCGTTCCTGCCGTAATCGTAGCTACTTGATTTTCAATGGCTCTGGCTTGTGCACAATAGCGAACCCGTAAATACCCTTGCTGATCCTGCGCGGTAAATGGGGTGAAAATCAACTGGGCTCCTTGATCAACCGCAATTCGCGCAAGCTCTGGAAACTGAATATCATACCCCATTAAGATCGCAACCTTCCCACAATCGGTAGTAATCACGTTTACCGCATTGCCAGGTTGAACACCCCACCATTTCCGTTCATCCGGTGAAATATGCAGCTTATATTGTTTATCAATCGAGCCGTTGCGATGAAACAGATAGGAAACATTATAAAGCGACCCATTTTCTTCTACGAACTGCGACCCTGCGAGGATATTGATACTGTATCGAATCGCCATATCGGAAAACGCTCGCAAATAATCATTGGTATACGCCGCAACTCTCCTTACCTGCTTACTTGGTACGGTTTCTCCTAAAAAAGATAACAGCTGCATGGTAAACGACTCCGGGAACACAACGAAATCTGAACGCACCTTAGAACTGGCATCCACATAATATTCACTTTGTGCGACAAACGCTTCAAACGACTTAATTTCCTTCATTGAATACTGAATCGCAGCTATTCGTACCGGGTACGCACGCTGATATAGCTCGTTTGTTTCTGGCAAATAATCTGGATTTTTCCATTCCATCAAGGTTGCATATTTTAACGAGGCATGATCATCTGGTAAATAGTTTGGCATCACTTTTCGCAGTTTAAAGCCATTCATGAGCTGAAAGGTGAGTACGGGATCGTATAAATTTTGCTTGATAACTTCATTGGCATACTGTTCAGCTGACATTTGATCCGCATACTTATGATAGTTTGGCAATCTCCCACCAAATAGAATACTTTCTAAATTAAACCTTTTACAGATTTGTCTGCGTGCTTCATATAATCTCCTGCCAATCTTCATTTGGCGATATTCCGGATGAACCACAACTTCAATGCCATATAGGTTTTTGCCAGCCGGATCATGATTGCGAATAAACCCTTCATCAGCGATCTCATCGAATGAATGATCTTCCCCATACTCATCAAAGTCCACAATAATACTGGAACATGAACCAACAATCTCCCCGTCATATTCAATACAAACCTGACCCTCAGGAAAAATTTTCAATTGACTTTCAAAGTGTTCTCGTTTAAAAGCAATATCTGCATTGCCAAAACCAAGTTTATTCATCTTAATAATGTTATCGATGTCTTCTGGTCTCGTATTTCTGACAATCAGTTTCTTCTCTATGTTTGAGATATCTGATGATGACATACATTTTCCTCCTATTCCATTGACAGGGAATGCGCCCAAAAAAAGTGTGGTGGCCGCTCGGGCTAGGCGTGCGATTCGCTTGAGTTTGGCTTGTATTCGCCCGGGTTTAGCTTGTTCCACTGAAATTGCATCGCGGTCACCCGAGATTGACATGTATCCACTTGAAAATACACGGCTGCGAATTTAGCATGTACCCGCATGGATAAGGTTCACGCCTGTTCAAAACAAGCGAATCGCCCCTGATCATATTTCGCTTAACCAGCATTTCGTAACATACTGGTTCAAAAAATCTTACCTGTTCTCTTTTATAGAAACATACTTTTCCTCTAAATACTCCAACAGACCGTATTTTCCGCCTTCTTTACCAATCCCACTTTCCTTCACACCACCAAACGGCGCCTGAATGGTAATAGGTGTTGGATCGTTAATACCAACAATACCAAACTCTAATTCTTGCATCATTCGAAGTCCGCGACCCAAGTCATTGGTGAAACAATAGGCAGCCAATCCATAAGAGGCATGATTCGCGCGTTCTGTCACCTCTTCTTCTGTTTTAAATGTAAAGATCGGTGCTACC
Organism: Lentibacillus daqui; assembly: GCF_027186265.1. Taxonomy (NCBI): domain Bacteria; kingdom Bacillati; phylum Bacillota; class Bacilli; order Caryophanales; family Bacillaceae; genus Lentibacillus; species Lentibacillus daqui. The sequence continues at coordinate 2,763,445 of NZ_CP114176.1, forward strand.
GGGCCAAATGTTTCTTCCGTCGCAATCTTCATCTCATCATTGGCATACTGAATAACGGTTGGTTCATAGAAATTTTGCTCACCACCGGATGTTTTTCCACCACAGAGCACTTTTCCGTTATGTTTTTTGGCATCTTCTACATGACTGGATACCTTTTCTAATGCCGCATCGCTAATTAGCGGACCAACATCGACACCATCTTCCAAACCATTGCCAACCTTTAACTGAGAAACTTTCTCGGCAAGCTTCTCTCCAAACTCTTCAGCAACACTCTCAGAAACGTATATCCGGTTAGTACTGATACAGGTTTGACCTGTGTTTTTAAATTTCGAAAGCAAGACACCTTCAACGGCTGCATCCAGATCCGCATCTTCAAACACAATGAGCGGTGCATGGCCTCCCAGTTCCATAGAGATCTTTTTCACCGTATCCGCTGAATCGCGGATTAATTTTTTACCGACTGCGGTTGATCCTGTAAAGGTGATTTTGCGTACATCCGGATTGCTCGTCATCTCACTGCCGATTTCCTCTGCCTCTCCAATCACGAGATTCGCCACGCCTTTTGGCAATCCAGCTTCATGGAAACATTCAAACACTTTGATGGCGGATAATGGTGTTGCCGGAGCCGGTTTTAATACAATCGTACATCCGGCAGCAAGTGCAGGTGCAATTTTTCGGGTGATCATTGACAATGGAAAGTTCCACGGCGTAATCGCAGCAGCTACACCAACGGGTTGACGAATGACCATTAAGTGTTTATCTGGGTGGGAAGCAGGTACCGTATCCCCATACACACGTTTAGCTTCTTCTGCATACCAGTCCAGATAACTGATAGCGCTGTTAACCTCACTTTTTGCATCTGCAAGTGGTTTCCCGTTTTCTTTGGTAACGGTCTCTGCTAATTCATCCTTACGTTCCTTCATTAAACGAACGGTTTCCGCCAAGTAATGACTTCGTTGATTCCCCGTCGTTTTCTTCCAGGTTTTAAATGCTTCCTTCGCACAAGAAATCGCTTCTTTTGTTTCCGCCTTACCCACGACTGCAATAGACTCAATCACATCTCCTGTTGCAGGATTAACCACATCCCACTTTTCGTTGGATGCTTTCCATTCACCATTAATATAGACCATTGTTTTCCCTCCCATAATATGTGCCACGTGTTTCTTTATCTTTTTTATAATCTTTTTATCGATTGAAGCAGAACTACTTTTAGCGGTTAAACCTTGTCCATCACCTCTCTGCTTTTGCACGGTAATGTTCGGAAGTTGATGAATTGCTCTTTTGAAAAACAATCTTTCCGTCAACCACTGTCATAGCAACTTTCACATCAGCTATATTTTCCCGGGGTATTTTGAAGATGTTTTCATCCAAAACGACAATGTCCGCAAGCTTTCCTTCTTCTAACGTTCCTAATTCATCTTCTCTAAAAACACTGTATGCTGAACCACTAGTATAAGCCTTCAAAGCTTCTGCAACAGAAAGTTTCTCTTGCGCATTCCAAACATTTTCTCCAGTGTAATCCAATCGATTTACGGCATAATAAATTTCCAGCATCGGGTTCAATACAGTTACCGGAAAGTCAGTACCGAATGATACCTTTATTTCTTCCCCTTGTAATGACTTGCAAGTATATAGATAGGGATGTTTTTCTTTTTTCACCCGTGTCGTATGACTTTCTTTTGGCATAAGCGCCAAATGAGCAGGCTGGATGGAAGGAATAACTCCCAACGCCTTTAGTCTTGATATGTCATTCGGATGAATTACCTCAATGTGTTCCAATGCATGACGCGAATCTCTAACTCCATTTATTTTTTGTGCTTCTTCAAAAACATCCAGACCAAAACTGACTGCTCCATCTCCTATAGCATGAAACCGGATTTGAAATCCTTCCTTATCAGCCTGTAATGCGCGCCTTCTTATCACCTCTTTTGGTAAAGCAGTATTTCCCTTTGTTTCGGGTTTATCTACATATGGATCTAACATATAAGCGGTATGACTTGTCACAACACCATCAATAAACTGCTTCAGCCCCGAAATTTTTAGTTTTCCCGAATCAAAGGTTTTTTTCATATCTTTCGCTTCTTCTATGTTGCCATCTAAAACTGGATAAAGATGAATGCGGGTAGTCAATCGTTCTGCTTCATCAAATTCTTTAAATAAATGGAATATGTCTGGACCATGCATTTGTTCAACACTACTCTGGTATAAATCATTGACTGAAGTAATACCCAATCTGGCCGTTTCCTGCAAAAAAGCCTCCAACAACCCCTGCAGATCCTGCTTGGACATGGCTAACCCGACGTCTGCCACCAGAGATGTTGCAGTTTCAATTAAAATACCGGTTGGTTCGCCATCTTCATCTTTTTGTATCTTTCCATTGGATGGGTTTTCTGTTTCACTTGTTACCCCGGCCGTTTTAAGCGCTTTACTATTAACCCACGCATAATGCAATTCTGCATGAAACAAGAGCACTGGTCGGTCAATGACTGCCTGATCAATAATAAAGCGATTAGGGAAGTCCTCTCCCCAGCTTAAATGATCCCAACCATAACCGATAATCCACTCATCATTTGGCCTTTGATCGGCAAACTCCTTTACTTTTTCGATGGCATCCCCTGAAGAAATAGCATCTGATAAATCAACACTACCATGAATTAACAATGCACCCAGCATAATGTGAAGATGCGCATCGTGGAAACCAGGCATAATTGTTCGATCACCAAAATCAAATTCTTTTGTGTTCGGTCCAATGAATGCTTTCATTTCCTCTATAGAACCAGTAGCTATTATTTTGTTATCCTTCAACGCAATCGCACCCGGTTGGGCATGATCCTGTAAACCAGTAAATACGGATTGACTGGAAAATATTTTGTCTGCTAGAACCATAAAATTATCCTCCTCTTCCAACGTTTTAAAGCGGTTACAAAATGTTTGCATTTTATAAAAGTAGAATTCAAAAAACCTCTAAGGTAGCGACAAAGATTACAAAGAATGAAATATAATCCTACAACTATAGTGAATGCAATTTTCGTGCCAACTACATATTTGTTGATCCAAACGGTTTTAACTATCGTTTTTATGATAAATTGCATAACCTATTATTAATTGCATATTATTATGCGTATTCATTAAATATGAAAACATCCTTGTACCACCTATCCAGTTTTTACTTTAATAACAGCAAAGGAACTACTTCAGCATAGCTCCTTGCTGTTCTTATAATGAATCTATCTATTGATTATGCTGTTTCTGTTTCTTCCAATCTTAATTCCGGTGGACGTTTTTTAAAGCCCTTTGTTAAAAACGCTAAATATAAAACCCCTAATAAAAACCAGATGCTTCCAAGAACTTTGGAATGTATATCGAGATTGATAAGTAACCATATATCAAGAACCCCGCCGATCAAAGGAATAATCAAGTAACAGATAATCCCTTTAAGCGAACGTTTTTTCTGTCGTCCAAAAAATAAAACAATAACAGAGATATTCACAAACGTAAATGCTAAAAATGCGCCAAAATTAATAAAAGAAGCAACCAATGTCAAACTTAAAAATAATGATGACAATGATAAAATGCTAATCAGCAAAATATTATTGACCGGTGTCTTATACTTTTTGTGCAATTTACCAAAAAATTTCTTCGGTAACTGCCCATCCCTTCCCATAGCGTACAGTACACGTGCAGCGCTGGCTTGTGATGACATGGCTGAACCTACTACACCTGCCGCATACATAATTAAGAATAATGTCTTTAGAAAATTCCCACCCACAAGTTCAATAATCTCATAGGAGGCTGAATCCGGATCTTTGAAACTCGCATAATCTGGCCATACATTGTGTGCGAAATACGACACAATGACAAAAATGAGTCCCCCGATGATCGTGATAATTAAAATAGCTCGTGGGATATTCTTTTTAGGATTAACCGTTTCTTCAGCAAAAGTGGACACGGAATCAAACCCAAGAAAGGAAAAACAAAGTAAAGCTGCGCCGGCCACGATAAACTTTAACGGTTCATCCGTGTTGATAAACGGTTCCATATTCACGAGCATCCCTGTTCCTGTACCTTGAAGAATCGTTTTTACAGAAAACAGACAGAAAAGAATGATGAAAAATATGGAGAATCCAATAATCAATACATTCGCACCGGTAGCTAATTTTACCCCCTTAATATTAATAAAAGTTATTATAATAATCAGTAACAAAATCCAAACATACGATGGTATTTCCGGAATAGCCGCCGAAAAGAAAATACCAAACAGCAAATAATTGACCATTGGAATGAATATATAGTCCATTAATATAGCCCATCCCACAAGAAAACCTATATGTGGACTAATGGCTTTTTGAGAATACGTATAAGCGGATCCGGAGATCGGATAAGCTTTAGCCATTTGTCCGTAACTATAGGCCGTAAATAACATCACGATTGATGCCAAAACATACGAACCGGCAACCATGCCATGTGATAATTGCGATGCAACACCATATGTGCTGAACACGGTTCCTATCGCCATGAATGCAAACCCGAATAATACAACGGAAAACAGCGACAGGGATCTGGATAATTTCGTATCTTCCTTCATTGTGTAGCCTCCCCAAAATCAAAATTTAATCGTTTAATAGGTAATCGCCTTCAATGCGTCTTTTACATATTGCTCCATATACCACAGTTTTACATCCTCATCAAAGGGATGTCGCTTTTTCCGCTTCTTCAAAATCAAAATCAGCCATCTTCCTTTTAAAGAATCTCGTTTGAAACAGCATGTAAATAATCCCGATCGCCACCCAAACGACACCACCAATAAGCGCATCAGCATGCAGAAAGTACCATAAAACACCTGTTAATCCTGCTCCGATAAGGGGCATGATTAAATAGGAAAAAATATCCCTTGGCGTTTTATACCTTTTCTTCCGGAATACAAAATAGGCAATAACGGACAAATTAACAAATGTAAAAGCAATCAATGCCCCAAAATTAATCACAGCAGAAATCAATTCCAGACTAGGGGTTATTGCAAACAACGAGACGACGCCAACTAATATAATCGACAGGACTGGAGTTCTAAATTTAGGATGGACATACCCAAAGAATTTTCTTGGTAATACTCCATTTCGCCCCATCACATATAACAGACGGGAAACACTGGCATGTGACGCAAGTCCGGAAGCTGTTGTCGCTGCAAACGCACCAGCGACGAATAATATTTTGAAGAGTGTTCCACCAAGATATAAGCCTATCTCAGGTAACGGATCATCAACCACTTTAAATTGCGATACATCCGGAAACAATGCCTGGGCGAAATAACCGCATACAAAAAAGATACCTCCGCCTATCAGTACAGTCAGCATAATCGCTTTCGGCATAACCTTAGTATTTTTCGCCTCTTCCGTATACATCGTAATGGCATCAAAACCAATGAATGAAAAACAAACAACTGTTGCACCGGTCAAAACCGAGGTAATCTCCACATTGGAATGAAATAGTGGATCCATTGTCATAATGGTTCCTTGCCCCATCCCTTGTGATAGTTTAATAAAGGCGAGAACAATAAAGGCTACAATTAAAGTGGATACAAAAACGATAAGGATGGAATTCAAATTGGATGTTTTACCCATACTCCAAATATTAACCCCTGTCACTACGATTACATAGCCAACTACCCAGATCCATGCAGGTACCTCTGGAAAAAAAGACACCATGTAAATGCGAATAATCAAAGCATTGACCATCGGCAACAGCAAATAATCCAATAATGCCGCCCAACCAACCATGAAACCAAGATACGGATTCATCGTTTCTCGTGTATACGTGTAAGCGGAACCAGCACTCGGAAATACTTGTACCATCTTTCCATAACTAATCGCGGTAAATAACATGACAATTAATGCTACAACATATGCAAGCGGTACAACTCCACTGGTTTCCTTTGAGACAATCCCAAACGTATCAAATACAACGGTTGGCGTCATATAGCCTAAACCAAGACCAACAATCGCCCATAGTCCAAGCGAACGCTTTAGCGTATCTTTCTCTGACATTTATCAGCTCTCCTTTACATGGCAATTAAATTAGGTTGAAAGCGGTGCCAATATTAAAATTGTGATACTAAAAAACCTCCTTTTGGATTTGATGTTCCAGTATTATAATAGTTGCAATTTTCATGCCAAGGGCAAAACCTTTATTTCCAGTCATTTTAGCTAGTGTTTCTATGAAATATTGCATAATCTAATATTCTTTTGCATAACGTCCATGTTTTTTAAATGTTCTTTCAAAAAATCAAGCGCCTCAACTCTTTATCAGTCAAAGGCGCTTCATGTTTTTTCTAAATATTTTCCTTTTTGCTCAGGCTATACCAGGATCACTTAACAGATCTTTTTAAAAACCCCTCTTCTAAAAAATAGTTTTTCGATGAGAAATTGCATAAAATTTGGAACCGTTCTATCATCAATTGTTATATTACTTTAAATACTTAGCTTCCCATTTCTCCTGTTTTTCCACAGAGCTGAGCTGGGTAAGATCCTCATATCCATAGTTGATTTTCATTTCGCCAGTATTATTCAGGATAAAGGTGAGGTTGATCCATTGTTCCTGTCCTTGCTTATTAAATTCTTCATGTAATTTCGCAAAACAATGATATAGCTCATCCTCCAAGTCATCGAATTCGTCCTCACCAACATTAAATAAATCGGTTAAATCAAGACTATAGATCGGTTTACTATTAGCTTCAGGGTAATAATAGAAAAAACCTTTTTATACCCGTCCCTAAACTCAGCGTATAGATAAATTTCTTTCCATTCCTCAGGTATGATATTGACTAGTGAGTTAGCAATTTGTTGGTATATTTCTTCCATTGTACTAGTTTCCATCTTATTAACCTCCAGGATAATTAGTCAGTCTATCCAATATATAATATGGATCCCAAAAAGATCGAAGTTACCACACATTACCTTTTGTCGAATTCAATATCTTCTTAACCTAGCAAAAAACCTGAAAGACTCAAAGCCCATCAAGGTTATATTCAAGGGAGGGTGAATATTAAATATAATATGAATCAAGTTTAGGGATTATAAAAATTCGATATTTATCTTGTCTACCTCAACCTCAACATACTTCCCTGTTAAGGGTAAAAAGTCTTGGAAATATCCATCGTCATCCTGGATCGCAATCCCTGCGTCGATATATTCTTCATGTAAAATCCCAAAAATTTTAGATGTATAACCTGCGTTATCAATATTCATTATCCCTTTTTTATCATCGAATAGTTCATGTATTGTAAATTCATCTAAAATGGCAAACCCCAACTCAACTGGATATCTCTTACCTTCCTCAATTTCATATGGACATATAATCGCAAAACCTGTAAATTCATTCCCATTAATTTCGACTCTTACTTCTTCCTCAATATTAGGATTTAATCGTATAACCTTGGCATAATGCTCCACTTTAACTCCACCTTATTCTTTTCTCTATTCGTAAAACTATTTGGAGTCTTTCATACTTTACCCTACTAGCCTCCTTAACCTCCCCCACAACCTTAAACGCCTCTGCACCTTTTCCCACTATTTTAGCCGGCTTCCCAAACAAAAACAACCCAGCCATCATCTTGTTGGCCACTGTCGCGTTTGGATCTGCGATAGTCACAATATCATCAAACATGAAATTTGCCCCGGCAACAGTAATATGCCCCATCATATAAGGATCCCCAGCCAAGTCAGAGTTACCACCCATCACCTTTCGTTTATCTTCAAAGGTAATCGGTTCTCTCGCATAATATTCTCTTTCGCCCTGTGACGCAGATGTTTGCCGGGAGCTGATCATTTTTTGCAGGTCTTCTATCTCTTTTTGCTTTTGTGCCAATTCCTGATTATGGAAACTATGAGGTGCAACTCCTACCTTGCTTGTCGTTACTTCTTCACCACTTATTTTTTGCAGATACTGTTGTATTTGGATTGCTTCCTCATCTGTCATTCTGTTTTGTTCCGCAAGCTCCTGAACATACCTCTGCTTACTTATATCCTTGGGTGTAACATTGTTTATATTCCTGCCATGATTCCGGTAGTGTATTAAAAACTCTATCTCAAAAACCCTCCTTAAGGCGATTAAATCAAGAAAATATTTTTTATTTCATTGGGTCATAAATGGTTACGGTATTATTGATTTTTATTAACAAAGTATCCTCATCAGCGGCAGGTTCATAACCAATTACAACTTTTGGAATATCATAGTTTTTTCTCAAATTAACCAGAAAATGTACTAGCTTTTTCAGCCTTAACCTATTGTCATTCCCCTCATCCATTGATAATTCATTTTCAGGAAAATTAAATACAATGTCACCATTATGTTCATCAAAGGAGAAAACTATTAATACGTTTTTTAACGATATACCTAACTGCAATTCTTCCAAAAATATATTTCCTGTGCCTTTCGGTGATAAAGTCTCTTCCATGTTGTTCACATGAGAAAAATCCAAATCCTTTTCCGAAACATTATCATAAAAATGTGATGACCTAGATCTTAATGTAGATAATTTGAGTTCTTCATCAATTAGTTTATTGATTCTACCCTTACTAAAATCAGATAATATAATCTCTAGATTTTCCATTTATAAACCGCCTTTTTTCATTGGTCAATGAATCCTTTAAAGGTACCATCAAGGTTTAATCAAACTCCGCACCCATCTGGTAATCTTTCTCCAGAAACTCTATTACGTTATATCTACACTAAATTATTATAAACAACACCGTTAATCTTGATGGCCTTTGCTTCGATAAATAACATGGCACTCCAAATTTCTAAGACAAAATTTGCGCTAGAGAAATATTCACTTACTCTTCTTTGGTTGAACTAATAACAATGTTCCCTACTCCTTTCTCAAAATAATCAATTGACGTCAATTCCAAATAATCCTCATCCTCTATCTTATAAAACGAGAATCTTTCTTCCCCATTATTCCTTAAAAAATAATGTGACGAAACACCAACAAAAGTTACATTGAAACTGTTTACATTGCCATTTTCCAAAACCTCCAGGGATAAGAATATCCTATTATTTAACAAATCGAAGTCTAATTTTTTATTATGCCTGCCCATAAGTTGTTTAACTGGGTTTCTAAATTCGCCATAAATTCGCCCCTTATCCCATTTTTTAATGTAGTAATGTAAATCAGCCACTTTATTCCAGCCTCCGTTTATCAGATTAAATCAGCCAAAAATCCGGATTAATTCGATTATCTGGTAACTTTATTTCAGATTTGCACATTCTTAAACACCTTCCTCCAGACGGAATATAAAAGAAGATCCCCCTCAAAAAGGGAGATCAAATTCCTTCACCATACATTAAATCATCTAACATTTCATTTTGTTTTTGTATATCTTTATATCTATCAAATCTATTCATCAAGTATTCAACAGATACTTCTTTATTTTTAACTAATTCACCATCAAATAGTCTTATCTTGGCACCAACATTTATCAATTCATTCCTGAATTATTCATACTTCTAACCAAAAAGATAAATGAAGCTTAGCTCTGGGTTATTTTCGTAAAATAAGATGGAACCTTTCCAGAAATGGTTTGCTTAAACTAGAGATCCTTGAAAATCTCTATTTTTTGGACATACGACTCCCTTGGTCTTACGATGGTTTTTTAAATGTGCTTAGAGAACAGCGGTATGGCCTCACTCTAATTGTAATCTTTGAATTCGCTGTAATACTTTCCAGAAAAACGATTGATACACAAAGCTGGAGGCTAATTTAAAGTAAAGAGATCGTCCTGACTTTACCAATTTACTGGCGACTTTAATGATTCTAGTTCGTATCGTTTGGATCCGCATGTTTTTCTGTTCTTCAGGAAAACAAAGCGTACGCATCCAATTCGTAAGGTTATAAGCTAACAAACTAAGCATCATTCTAACCTCATTGCATTCAAATTTATGGCTGCTCATGCGATCCAGGTTAAACCCATTTTTGGATTCCTTGATATAATTCTCCATCGTTCCTCTTTTCTGGTAGGAATGAACAATATCTTTAGGAGAGAAGACATCAGTCAGGTTCGTTACAAAGAAAGCGTGCGTGAAAAACAATTCACCGGCCGGACGAACGGATTGGATGATCACTTTTCTTGGCTTGGACCATGATTTTGCCTGATACTCGGCTTCTTCATAATAGATTTCCGATTTTGTCACATCGGTTGGAACAGTGGAAGGGTGCAGCTCATCGGCAAGTCGCTGCAAATTAGGATTGGATTTCAAACGAATCACATAATAAACCGATTCATCCTCGCACAGTTCATATAGGCCCGGGACGGCGAAGCCACTGTCACCGCGCAGAAACGGGATGGTTTCAGGAAACTGCTCATTGTAATGGTTGATAACAGGCTCGATAAAATCCACCACGCCATTGGAAGTATAGACATTGCCTGGGCGTAGTTTTGCTTTCAAAAAATCGCCGGTGATACCGTCAAAAGCAACTAAAGGATGAAATCCAATGGTTCCATAATGCGTATTGAATGTTGCATCCTCCTAATCACCATATGTATCTGCATGAGTGGAATCCAAATCCAGAATAATCGACTTGGCATTTCTATATTGATGCACCTTGTCTAAAAGTTCCTGGTTTGCCTGGTTTAATTGTTCCATCGATTCATCATCAAATCGTGGGAAAAGCCGGGATAAACTTGGCTGGGAAGCTAAAGCATCTGTTCCTACAACCTGCGTAAAGACAGGATCATTCTTAATTGATCAGCTGCGTCATCTTCGGCATATCCAGCAATGATTTGATACATCTTTTGGCGAAGTAACTGTTCATTGGAGTGAACATAGTAACGTCGATCATCTTTAAGCTTTAAATGCTTTGTCAGCGTTGAGAAGAAGCCAATCTTTTCATCGAACTCTCGGAATAAGAGTTCACCTGTATCGGATGAAAGTGCACCACCATCGTTAGATAATTTGATGTAAGTGTAAAATATTTCTCGAGGTTATTTGAGCGATATTCTAGCCAAAAAAGAAAAGGCACTCTATCATAAAATGTATGCTTTGACTGGGCAAATACATTTTAGAGAGAGGCCTTTTCATGGGGAATATTATATCAAATATTAATGAGTTAATAAAGGATACCTGTAATTTGATTGAATTAGAGGAAAGTATCCGATTGTTTATGTATGAGGTATTTGCTTCTAAATTGGGAGAAGTATTTACTGGATTGAATCAAGTCATTAAGAAAGAGAAGCAAGCGATGGGTTGGACAGTGAAGCGAGATGATTGGAAAACAATTCAATTCACCTTTGGGTCAGTGTGTTTTTGTCACACGCTTATGGGTGATGAGAAGGGAGATTCTCATTATCCCTTTGATGAATGGTTGGGAATACGAAAGAGCCAACGACATAGTCCATTAGTGGAAGTAAAAGTGGCAGAACTTGCTAGTCAAAGTACATACCGGGAAACAGCACGTGTTTTAAAAGAATGGACTGCAGTTAACCTCAGTCACACAACGGTTGGAAGCATTGTAAGACGTGTTGGGAAAGCGCAGGCACAGGCGGATGAAGAAATGGTAATTGAGTTGGATGAGGCTGCTTTCCTGCCGGAGGGGAAAAGGTGGAGTATCTATATGCGGAGGCAGACGGTGTTTTTGTGCGTAGTACAGTGAAGAAAAAAGCCTGGAAGTGCACCATGCCATTGTTCATGAAGGTTGGGAGAAAAATGGAAAACGAGTCGCTTTACGAGAACCCAAAGTCATCATGACGACACAATCAACCCCAGACTTTTGGAATGAAGTACAAGCCCTTACAGCCCATCGTTATTCACTGGAGGCTACGCGGGTGGTCACAAACAGTGATGGAGGATTAGGATATACGGCCGAGAAGTTCCAAGAGGCCTTTTCACAATCTCATTTCTCTGTCTTGAATCAGTTGGATCATTATCATGTTTCACAGGCTGTAAATCGTGCTTTAGGTGGCGAACGGAGTAAGTATAAGGATGGCGTTAAAAAGGCACTAAAAGAACATGACCGGGATGCTTTTATATTATGGCTAGATACGTATGAGAGTACCCTAGACGATACAAAAAAAATAGAAAAGGTAAAAGCATTTCGTACGTATGTTATGAATAATTGGGAACGGATTTTTGACTGGCGAGAAGTCGTTGAAAACCCACCAAAAGACGCAAGAAGTTTGGGAGCGATGGAATCAAATCAAAGACACATTTCTTTTCGTATGAAAAAAAGAGGGATGCATTGGAGTTCAGAGGGCGGAGAAGCCATGGTTAAAGTGAAACAAGGGATTTTAAATCAAACACTTAGAGATGTGTACCTAAAACATCAACACAGAAGCGCTAGAAAGCAACGAGAAATTAAAAAAGCAGTTAGAATGTCGCAGATCCTACGTAACCCAACTCGTCCATCAGTGGGAGCCAGACAAGGCGCTATAGGCTTATATACGGCTCATTCAACAGCCATGGGTAATTTAGTTAAGAGCTTTAAATAAATGATACCCTGATTTAGGGGTTACGTTCTTGGGCTTTAGAACGTTACCTCAAAATCGGGGCCAGCAAGCGACAGCGCGGTAGCCCGAATAAAGTGTACAAAATGATGGTGCCTGAAATATTGGTATGAAAGCAACATCGAGAAAAACTTGACACATACTAATTTGATTTGGCGATTGAAATCTAGCGGTATTTGCGGTAAAGTAGCCAATATAAGAACCCCTTTCTGTTGGTTTTTGTTGGTACTTTAACTGTAACAGAAAATGGGTTCTTTTTTCATTTATTAGATGAATAAATGTTTTGGCTAAACCGACTGTCAGATAAGCATTTAAACTGTATTATAGAATTTCAGTGAATAATTCAGGTCATTTATTAATTTTTTAAGTTTTGCGCCGTCCTCATCATCTTTAAACAGATTACATTCCATTATCGGACTTACATTTCCAATTCTTTTTTTAATCTCAGAAAATCCCAAATTTGTATTTTTTCTTATTGTGGGTAAGTATTTCATTTGATTTTCATCTTGTTCTACCACTAAAAGTATTACCGACATATTTATATCCTCCCTTAAAAATCATTATCAACTGTATCATCTAGTGGTTTACCAGGCAGGCTTTTCTTATAGCTACCACCATGCCATCGATACAAATGGCGTGACATTGTTTATATTCCTGCCAAGATTCCTATATGTAATTGGAAACATCATAATTAGGGTACATCATCGTGACAAACCGCTACGCATCCCGATTGAACTGGTTCTGTTTCTGCAATGCTTCATGTAGAACATCGGGCAATGTTTTTGATGAAATCCAAAAATCCAATATTATTTAACCGTAACTAAAAACCTTGAAAGACCTAAGCTAACCAAGGTTTTAATTAGGCTTTGTTTATAATAACATCAGTACATACAACTTCTACATTTAAGGGTGGCATTAAAATGTTACATTTCAGTAGGTCTTTTTCATCTATCTGTATATCTTCAATCTCAACATTCTGAATAAAATAAGGAATTTGAGGTTTAGTTAATTCTCTTAAAGGTTTTAATCTATCGTCAACGCTTGTTACAAATACGAACTTCGAACAACCGGTAAACAATAACTCTACATTATAATCCGTGTCTTCAAACACAATGGTAATCTCATCACCAAAAAAGTTGGAGTCCATTTTTAATACTCTTGCATCCCAGTAGTACATGTTTTCAATTTTGCTTTGAATTTGTTGTGCTTTCATATTAATCATCCTCATTTTCATATGGAATATGAGCATCTGGACTTTTTCTATCCACGATGTTCAGGTTTATATCAAGCGGGTTACCATTTTCATCAAATATATGAACATGATCATATTTTGTAACTTTGTCAGGAGGATCAATTTTCATTCTGATGTTTCCTTTACTATCTCTAATGTGAATAAAGCCATTATGATCAGTGTGTTTCCACTTATTTGGCAGGTTATCCAATATATCCTTTTTAGACATGTTAGGAATATTAGTTGCATTAATTTTTCCCGCAAATTCACTTACAGCATTTCCCTTATCAACCTTCCTAGTCTTATATGCACTCCGATATAAATCATACCCCTTGTCTACCAACTTAACCGGCTTCCCAAACAAAAACAATCCGGCCATCATCTTATCGGCCGCTGTTGCATTTGAATCCGCGATAGTCACAATATCATCAAACATGAAATTTGCCCCGGCAACAGTAATATGCCCCATCATATATGGATCTCCAGCCAAGTCAGAGTTACCACCCATCACCTTTCGTTTATCTTCAAAGGTAATCGGTTCTCTCGCATAATATTCTCTTTCTCCCTGTGGCGCTGATGTTTGCTGGGAGCTGATTATTTTTGCAGATCTTCTATCAAACTCCGGTTCTAACTTAGCAAAAAACCTTGAAAGGCTTAATGCCAATCAAGGTTTTTGTTAAACTAACTATCTATTTTACCGTTTTATAAAAGAAGTCACATTCTTTATCCAATAGGAAGGACTTCTAAGATTCAGCAAGATTACACCCATATTTATCAATCATGTCCTAAAATTTCATCATCCAAATTTTCCCTTTCTTGTGCAATTTGCTTATGTGTGTTTATAAGATTTTTGATGTTATCAATTGGTACTTCGCTTTCATCCTGAAACAGATAAACCTTGGCCTTTTCATCAATTAATTTATCAATTATCGTTTGAAACTGTTTTAATTCATCCGTATCAAAATAGTCGCACTCTAGTACAGAATCTTTTCTATATCCTTTTTAATTTTATCAATACTTGCGTTACAGTTTTGTCTGATAATGGATATATACCTTAATTTGTTTGAATCATTTTTAATCTTTAATTTCATTTTTACCATATCTACCCCTATTAGAGCGTGTTCAAAAAGTATCTTTTTTAAAGAATATGAACCGGAGTAAGTAATCTTTACCCCCATAATTGGAAATGAAAGTAAATGGTGTGAATTGCGGAGGTTTTAATTGAATATTCAATAATTTGTAGTCAAAAAAAGGACATACTTCCCCTTTGGATATAAATAGGTTTTTAAAAACCATTTGAAGCATAGATAAACTTGGAGATTAAACAGCTAAAGGCAATGACATCTGCTCAATTTGCTGTTTATGCAACTCTTTAATTTTTTCAACATGATCTTTGGGCAAAACCGTTTCTCGTACATGTTTGATCATGCGTTCAATCAACCTAAACATGTCTCTCATAATGAAAAAGGATTGCACTTTCTCCGTTGTTTTGACAGGAACCTTTTTATGACGCAAGACCGAGTCCAATTGATTTGACTCATGAGCGAAACCTAGTTCAACTTGTTTACGATAATGAAGCATCTCTTTTTGCAGTTCAGAGCCCTGTGGTACAGGTCCATAGAAGAATGGATTTTCTTCAAAGGAAAAACTAAACTGCTTATCACGCATTGCCTGTAAAGGACAGGACATGCATTTACTTTCGTCACCGTTAAACCAGGAAGTTTGGGTTTCTTTATCAAAGCCATCCCAAATAAGCTCATGCCCAGCTTCACATTCGGGCACCCCTTTTGGAGAGCAAGTTTCAGGGATGGTCGTGTTCTTTTTAAAGTCGGTTACCACTGCGACGTCGTGTTCCTTCAACGATGTAGTCTGGACTTCTTCACCAAAATAACCTAGATCAGCTACCAAGTAATCTACTTTTACGTCACCGATTTGATTGAGCTTTTCAACTAGTGGAAGAAGCACATCAATATTTAATAATACGTGATGGCCTATACTGTTTTGGCCCTTCGGAAACTGTTTCACATTATCCACATGGTAATAAATTTGTGCTGGCACATCATGAAATAACAAAACTTAAATTAATTCTACTCCAATTTGTTTGGAAAATTTAACTTTTATCTTTTCCTTTTCATCAATATAGATAATCATATTATTGTCAAATTTCTTCATGCTGGTAACACTGGTAAAATCACCAACAAATACTATAGCATCATTATATGTTATACTAAGACTACACGTTTGCCTATATACATCCAAAGTTAAAATCACTTTAAAATTTTGACTATCCTTGCATGAATAAAGTAATTCCCCGTCATCCGGATTACCTGTTATACTAACTGGCTCATTCTGAAAAAGTTCTAATAGGTCATATTCATCATACTTAATAAACATTCTGGCTCTTCCTTTAGAGATCTTCTTTTTCAATAATCTCCGCATCAATTACCTTATATTTTTTTTGTACGGGTGCACCACCAAAATCCCGAAGTATTTGGATGGTAACATTAAATAAACCTACTTCAAGCGAAACTCCCTTTCCTTTATAGTTTTGTTCATTGACACAAGTGACCAAAACTTTATAACTAAACCCATCAAAAGATAAGTTAAACGTACAATTATTTTCTTCTAACCAGATTATATAATCTTCCAATGAAGGAATCCAAGTTCCTTGTTTATAAATTTCTTCGTCACATAATAAATAACTTGAGGGGGCAATTCTTCCTCCCACCGTCCATGTAGCATTTTGATATTCATAAACATCCTGAGGATAAACATCATCAGCGTATTCAGGTCTCTTAAATCCTAATTTAAATAGTTTTTCAATATCTGTACTTGTTAAAGACATTATAAACCTCTTTCCTATTTTATTTTTATTACGGTTCCAGTTTGACTTTTATGCTTATCAGGAATAAAGTTTCCATATTTATCTGAATCTGCCAACCAGTGAAGCTCTTTTCCACCTTTTGCTTCTTTAAAAACTTTAAAAGCTGAATCACCTTGTCCAGTTGTATCTTTTGCCCACCATAATTTTGTTTTTGGATCACGATATGCGGTAACATTTTCCCCATTAAATTTATATTTCAATTTTTTATCAGCTGTTGTTTTAATATCCCATAAAGTTGTAGTATTCTTGGTTGACTTGTTTGCCTGTATCCCAACGTCCTTAACTTTATCTACTTGTTTTGATCCCTCAGTGCCAGTGCAATCTGAAAACTATCGTGTAAATTGAATGGCGTCCGCAATCACTTTTTCATTTTCCACAAATGAGTCAATTGCCACCCCGGTCTCGTCCGCATTATTCTTCAACAACATTTTGTAGGAGGTTAAAATTTCTTCATACGTTTGTTTCATTTCGTTGATTTTTTCGACCATATCAAGGATGTTCGCTCCATTTATTTCCTTGGCAAAAGTCGTCTCCAATGACTCCCCAGCCGCCTGCAATTCCGCCAATGCCGACTCAATTGAAAACGGAGCGACCTTAATTTCCTGACTCATTTATTTGTCCCCCTTTCCCTGTGCGTACAGGCCAGCAATTATAGTACGCTGGGCTGCGATACTTGCCTCCAGACTTTGAATCTCTAGTTTGATTTCCTGAATCTTTGCTTCCAACTTGGAAATTGCATCATCCAATTGTTCATCGGAGATTTCAACATAGCTCTCTTGCAATTCATTTTCTCTTATGGAGTCAAAATCATCAGCCCACTCCCCGAACCAGGTAGTTGCCGTTAATTCCGGTTTTAAACAAAGTGGTTTTTTCGTATGAAAATCATTTTGGCAATCCGACAATTCCGATAAAGCCCGATTAAGCCGTTCTAATTCCTCTCTTTTCGCCTCCAACTGTAGACGCAACCCGCTGATTGCACCTTGAACAGACGCTATACTGCCAAGAGTCACTGCATTCATCATTTTCACCTCTGCGTCCCGTGATATATTCCGAATGGGAAAACAAACCAATTAAACTAAATTATATGATACATTCGGCATAATTTCGAAGTGCCTTTTGATCTATTTTTCGGGAAACCAAGACTTTTAGCTTACTCGCAGAAAGGCAATCAGGAATTGCTGAAAAAATCCCCTGCCGACAAAACGCATGCAGTTATGTTCTCATGCGTTATATCAAATTTGCGACAGACCTTGTTCACACTTTTTCAGCAGCCCGCGAGACAGTAGGGATTACCAAAACAGCCACGAAACAACACGGAACTTGTCATTTTTATCATGGGTCCAATAATATATCAGCGGTTTTGAGCTGCCTATCAGCGGTTACGGGCGTTCTATCAGCGGTTTCGGGATTCCTATCAGCGATTCCGAGCTCCCTATCAGCGATTCCGAGCTCCCTATCAGCGGTTTCGGGATTCCTATCAGCGGTTTTGAGCTGCCTATCAGCGATTCCGAGCTTTCTATCAGCGATCCGTAAAGCCACGCCAAGAAACACGTGGTAGATTTCGGCCTGAACATCGTGTGATCAATCCTTCTACCCTAGCAAAACCCGCTCCAACCGCTTCACCGCTTCCGGGATCTGCTCCTCCTGAATATTGGCAAATCCCAACACCAGATCAACTACCCCCGGCGTTTGATACTTATTCGCCAACATAAATCGGCGCATCGAATAGATTTCTAGCTTTTTCCTTTTTGCATCTTCTTCTACTTCTTCATATGATTTCTTTGTTTGAAACCGAGCCAAAAAATGCAAGCCAGCCGGAATATCTTCTATGGCCACCTTTTCCCCAAAGCGTTCACGGATCTGCCCCATTAATTCCTTGCGTTTCGATTCATAATGGTGTGTCATCCGTTTAAGGTGACGCGCATATGCTCCTGTTTCAATGAAATAATATAGTGTATACAGCGATAGTGCGTTACTGCTTTGCATCAGATGCCGATAATGTTTCCGGTATTTCCTTAACATATCCGGCGGCAATACCATGTAGCTGATCCGCAACCCGGGCAGGATGGTTTTGGAAAACGTACCTGTATAAATGATCCGTTGATTTTGGTCCAGACTTTGCAATGATGGAATACTATCGGTTTCATATTTAAATTCACTATCATAATCATCCTCGATAATATACCGATCCTGACCCTGGGTTGACCAATTCAATAATTCAATCCTTCTGTTAATCGGCATAATTTTACCAGTGGGAAATTGATGGGACGGGGTGACAAACAAGTAATTAATGCTGCAGTCATCAACCTCATCCATGGCAATCCCCTTGTCATCAATAGGAAGTGCACGCACATCAAAGCCCATATTTTTCAAAAGCGTATAGAAACGGGAATAACCCGGATCCTCTACTGCAACAACGCTGTCCCGCTTGCTTAATCCCATTAAATTGCGAATTAACAATTGTGTGCCCGCGCCAATAACAATTTGTTCCGGTTCGCAAACCACTCCACGTGACATCGCGATCATCCGAGCGATCGTTTGCCGTACCATATATGGTCCCTGAAAATGGCCAAGCTCCGATAGTTCACGTTTATGATTGGCAATCGCTTTTTGCTGGCATTTCATCCATTCCTGAACGGGAAACATGGATATATCGGATGTCATATGGGATAGGGAGAGCCAGCCTTCTTTGTTCTGCGTGCATTCTTTCAAATCTTTCGGTAACTTCTGCAGGCTTCCTCTCTGTATAAACGGGGTAATATTTTCTACATAATAACCTTTTCTTTCTTTGGTATAAATATATCCTTCTGCCAGTAGCTGTTCATAAGCATTTGTCACAGTATTCACACTGACCTGCAATTGCTCGGCAAGCTGCCGTTTAGAAGGAAGCTTTTCATTAGCCTGCAATCGACCGTTCATCATATGTTCCTTTAAACGTTCATAAATTTGCTGATATAGATTTTTTCTGCACTCCATTTTATCCAACGTAAACAACATAAGATAATCCTCCATCTGGTACCTATAGAAATTAACAACTGGTACTTTTCATTATACCAGATATTTGTCATACTTATCACTATATTGGAAAGAAGGAGTGACTTTTGATGACAACATCTTTGCTAACAACAGAAGAATTACAAGCCAAACGACAACAGTATATCCCGCGTGGTGTAAGTAACGGGAATTTGAATATTGCCGCATATGCCAGCGGTGCAACTGTAACAGATATCGAAGGAAAAGAATGGATTGATTTTGCAGGTGCAATTGGTACATTAAATGTCGGCCATACCCATCCAAAAGTAACCGAAGCTGTCAAACAACAAGTTGATCGTTTTCTCCATCCCGGCTTCAATGTGATGATGTATGAAGGGTATATTAATCTAGCCGAGAAATTATGCGAGATTACACCTGGCACATTTGATAAACAAGCGATATTATTGAATTCAGGAGCAGAAGCTGTTGAAAATGCGGTAAAAGCCGCCCGCCGCTATACAGGCAGACAAGCTGTGGTTTCCTTTACCCGTGGTTTCCATGGCCGAACGAATATGACGATGAGTATGACAAGCAAAGTGAAACCATACAAATTTGGCTTTGGCCCCTTTGCACCAGAGGTTTATCAAGCACCATATCCATACACATACCATAAGCCGGATACCATGACAGAGGAAGCTTATGTTGACCAAAAAATTGCTGAATTTGAAGATTTTTTCCTTTCTACAGTAGCACCTGAGACTGTGGCATGTGTGGTTATGGAGCCTGTTCAAGGAGAAGGCGGTTTTGTCATTCCACCGAAAAAATTCGTCCAATTTGTAAGCGATTACTGTAAGGAACATGGCATTGTTTTTGTTGCCGATGAAATTCAGACAGGTTTTGGACGAACCGGAAAATTATTTGCCATCGACCATTTCGATGTCGTACCTGACCTCATTACCGTATCAAAATCATTGGCCGCCGGTCTGCCGTTAAGCGGTGTAGTTGGACGCAATGAAATTTTAAATGCTGCTGAACCCGGTGAATTAGGCGGCACATACGCTGGTAGCCCTGTTGCTTGTGCAGCTGCATTGGCTGTCATCGATGTAATGGAAGAAGAACAGCTATCAGCAAAAGCGGAGACAATCGGACAGAAAATAGAAGATAAATTAAACGAATTAAAGGAGAAACACGCCTATATCGGTGAAGTTCGCCGTCTTGGTGCGATGGTTGCAGCTGAACTGGTTACTGACCGAACAGAAAAACTGCCTAACAAACAAAAAACCAGTGAAATTGTGAAATATGCCAATGACAATGGCCTGTTACTACTTTCGGCTGGACTAAAAGGCAATGTGATCCGCTTTTTGGCACCACTTGTTATTACCAATGAAGAATTAAATAAAGGACTGGACATTTTGGAAAAAGCTTTTGAATAAATTACAGTATCACTTACACATCAGGGGGGAACAACATGAACAAAAAATTTTCCAAATCAATGTCCATGACCGATGTTTTATTTTTAGCAATGGGAGCAATGCTTGGCTGGGGTTGGGTTGTTCTCTCCGGTGAATGGATAACTACTGCCGGATTTTTGGGAAGTGTGATCTCGTTTATCATTGGTGGGCTTTTGGTTATCTTTATTGGCATGACATACGCTGAATTGGCAGCAGCAATACCGGAAACAGGTGGCGGACTTGTTTTTGTGCTACGGGCATTTGGCAAAAGGAGTGCATTTGTTGCGGCATGGGCAGTTCTATTTGGCTATGTGTCTGTCATGACTTTTGAGGCTGTAGCACTACCAACTGTTATAGATTACGTTATCCCCGTCCATCATCAAGTTTATCTATGGTCATTAGGCGGATGGGATGTTTATTTAACGTGGGTGATGATCGGTTCTATTGGGGCCATACTATTAACAGCACTTAACTATTTTGGCATTAAGCCGGCAGCCATTTTCCAGTCCGTGTTTACGGTCGCAATCGTATTAGTTGGAATCCTTTTAGTGTTTGGCGCAATAAAAAATGGGAATATGACTAATGTACAGCCACTTTTTAAGCATGGCGTTGGTGGAACAATGTCCGTACTCATTATGATCCCGTTTTTATTTGTCGGGTTTGACGTTATTCCACAAGTGGCATCGGAAATAAAAGCACCACCAAAAATTATTGGCCGAATATTAATTGTTTCCATTATTACCTCAGTTATTTTCTATTTATTAATTGTTTTCGGGGTTACGGTAGGGCTAACAGATTCGCAACTTGCTGTAACAGAATTGGCAACTGCCGATGCGATGGTGAATTTGTTTGGTAGTCAATGGTTTGGAACACTGCTTGTCTTGGGCGGGGTTGCCGGCATTATAACAAGTTGGAATGCATTTATTATCGGTGCCAGCCGGATTCTTTATGCAATGGCCATTCGTGACATGATTCCAAAATGGTTTGGTTATATTCATCCAAAATACAAAACGCCAACAAATGCGATCGTCTTTTTGGGAGTGTTGGCCTTCCTTGCCCCATTTATGGGAAGACCGGCACTGGTATGGATTGTCAATGCTGGTGGCGTTGGTATTGTTGTCGGGTATCTTATTGTTTCCATTTCATTTTTACAATTACGGAGGGCAGAATCAGATTTACACAGACCATACAAAGTGAAATACTGGCGCACGGTTGGTACACTAGCAATTGTATTAAGTATTCTTTTCATAAGCTTCTATTTACCCGGTATGCCATCTTCACTTAGTTGGCCGAGTGAATGGATTATTCTAGGTATTTGGTGCATCATCGGATTTGGTCTATACATGATACAAACAAAAACAATTAAAGGAGACACTAACAATGTCAAATCAATTCAACGTAACGAACCCAGCCACGGGGGAAGTCATTAAGGAAGTCAAAATGGATAGTGAGGAGGAAATCAAGCAAAAACTGGAGCTTGGACACAAGGCTTTTAAGGAATGGGCAAAAGTCAATGCCCATGAACGCTCCCGTTTACTGCAGGCATGGTCCAACAAAGTAAAAGAAAACAAACAAGAAATCGCTGAAATCATGACCAAGGAAAATGGAAAACCAATGCATGAATCATTAGGCGAAGTGGACTATGCAGCAAGTTATATTGACTGGTATGCCGAAGAAGCAAAACGGATTTACGGCCGTACCATTCCGGCAAATGCGGAATCCAAGCGCATTATTGTCAGTCATCAACCAGTTGGACTTGTCGCAGCAATTACCCCTTGGAACTTCCCGGCTGCCATGATGACCAGAAAAGCGGCACCGGCACTTGCAGCAGGCTGTTCTTTTATTGTCAAACCAGCAGTCGAAACACCGTTAACTGCGATTCGCATCGTCGAACTAGCCCATGAAGCGGGGATTCCCGAGGATGTTGTGCAATGTGTAAATACTCGCGGAAGTGTCGCCGGAGATATTTTTACCAATAGCGATTACGTCCGGAAGATCACGTTTACCGGCTCGACTCCTGTTGGTAAAACGTTGATCAAGAACAGCGCTGACTCGGTTAAGCATGTAACGATGGAATTAGGTGGTCATGCCCCGCTGATCGTTGCAGAGGATGCCGATCTTGACTTTGCCGTAAAACAAACAATCGCAACCAAATTTAGAAATGCCGGACAAACCTGCGTCTGTGCCAACCGGCTGATTATCCATGAAAATGTTGCTGAAGAATATGGTAAAAAGCTGAGAGAAGAAGTGGAAAAACTCAAGGTCGGCAATGGTATGGATGAAGGTACGGATGTTGGACCAATCATCAACAAAAAAGGCTACGATAAGATTGTTGATCAGGTAAACGATGCGGTGGAAAAAGGCGCCGAAGTTTTGGTGGGTAATAAATATGATACTGATGACGACAAAGGCTATTACTTTGTTTATCCAACTGTATTAAAAAATGTCGATGATAACATGGATATCATGCACGAAGAAACATTTGGCCCGATCGCTCCGATTACTACTTTTAAAGAGCTGGACGAAGCGGTAAAAATCGCCAATAATACGCCATACGGTCTGGCAGCCTATTTCTTCACCAATGATTACCGAACCGGGACATACTTACATGATCACCTTGACTTCGGAATTGTTGGCTGGAATGATGGCGGACCATCCGCTGCCCATGCACCATTTGGCGGCATGAAGGAAAGCGGTCTTGGCCGTGAAGGTGGCATCGAAGGAATTGAACCTTATTTGGAAACGAAGTACTTATCGATTGGGAATTTGTAAAACTAAATTTAAAAACCAGAGCTGCATCTTTGTGTAGCTCTGGTTTTATATAGTTGCATCAATGATTTCCATATTTGTCTCCCACTGCTTTCGCCTAAGCATGGTGCTCCTGATCTTGAAGATCTTTATTCTTATATTTTCCCAATATGAAAACACTCGAAAAATCCCTTATTAATTACAGTATAAATGATTGCAATATGTTACAATAAACATAATAGACTGGCTTCGCATGAGGGGTTTGGTAGCACTGTCGACCTGCCGTTAGTCTTCGTTGGGAGACTTCCCGGGGAGGGAGGTGCTTACCAATGGACATTGTTAGTGCACTAACGCTGATGATATCTTTCGGGATGTTGGTGGCGTTTATTATGTCTGACAAAAACCATAAAAAATAATCCCTCATGCACTTTAGCCGGTAAGTGAGGGATTATTTTCCTGAGCTACCAACCCCTCTTGTCGGGGTTCAGTCTATTGTGACCGTTCCATGTATCAGCATGGACGGTCTTTATTATTGTATGCACTTATAACTTTTCTATGTTCATTATACCACGAAATTAATGTTTGTACACATTTTTATCCTGTTATTCCAATATTCATTTTACGGCTCAATTTACAAAAACGCCATTTGTTTAACATGGATTAAAACAGGCATTTGTAACCCGCTTGGTTGAACTATCTTCATTTTAAACGTTTATAAGAAAAGGGATTTATTGTTTTGGGATGTATCCCCCACTTCGATTAATTTTTGAAAAGGTAAGTAGAAGTGGGGGCATTATTTAAAAACACAAATTGCGTCGCCCCTACGCATGTTCCCTGGCAACCCCTTTCCACACAAAGGTGAGGCCAACACCTATGGCCAGTAATATAGCTGCGAAGTAAAAAGGAAAATCCAAATTGATATCGAACAAAAGCCCACCAATCACTGGCCCGATCACGTTACCGATACTCGTAAACATGGAGTTCATCCCGGCAACAAAGCCTTGCTCATTTCCCGCAATCCTTGACAGGTAATTAGTAACAGTCGGACGCATTAAGTCAAAACCGACAAAAATAGTTACTGTAACAAGCAATATTGTGTAATATTCGTGCACGAAGGTCATTATTAACACCAAAACTGTCGAGAAAATCAAGCAGTAACGGATTAACCGAATCTCTCCAAACCATTTGATAAAGTAACCAAAAAAGACAACCTGAAATACCGCACCTAATATACCGCCACCCGAAATCATAATGGCAATATCTGTCGGTGTAAAACCAAATTTATGGTCGGCAAACAAGGAAAATAACGATTCAAACGATGACAGACCAAACGAAAAAATAAAGATAATCAAAAAAGAAATAAGATAGACTGGTGTAAATATTCGCTTCCAGCCCGTTGTTTGTGCTCCCGGCACCTGTTGTACAGCGTCATGATGCCGCTCAGGCTCATGCAGTAAAATAACCGAAAATACAACCGCCACCAACGCAAAACCAGCAGCAAAGAAAAATGGTACCCTGGTTCCAATCCCTGCCAAAAAACCTCCTACTCCTGGTCCGATGATAAATCCTGTGTTAATGGCCGCTGACATATATCCAAGTGCTTTTGGGCGGTATTCAAGCGAAGTAATATCGGCAATATAAGCCGTAACCGCGGACATGATAAAAGCTGCACTGACACCGCCAAACATGCGCGAAATGAATAGTACAACAACATCCTGCCCAATACCGAATAGAAATTCAGAAAAGGCAAAGATGACCAATCCAATTACAATCATTCTCTTCCGCCCCAAACGATCCACCCATTTTCCGGCAATCGGTGAAGCCAGCAGCTGTAAAAAGGCAAATGCCGCAACAAGATATCCAGCAATTGAACCGGATAAATGTAATTCATTTATAATGGTTGGCACAACGGGAATAACAAGACTAACTCCCAAAAATGCCAAAAATAAATTTGCTAATACGATGATAAGCGCCATTTTGTTTTTTTCCATACCATGTTACTCCTTTTCAAAAACTGTAACACGTAAATTAAACCCTTCCCTGAAGGAAGAGCCGAACTTTTTTCCCGTGCCTTGGTTGTTAATAAAAAAATAAAGATCAATTACAGTATGCGTAAAATGTGTAAAAACATGATTATACATATCAGATTGAAGAGCTGTTCCTTATTTCACCAATTTAATCCACACCTGATTGTACTACATTTCAATCCAAAAAGTCACTATTTTTTTTTATAAAAACAACAAATAGGCTCCTGCCACCAAAAAAAGACCATCCAAGCTCGCTACGGAACGCTTGGACAGTCATATGTCCCATGATGAATCTTGATTAATTTTACTTTAAAAGGGTGTTTGGATAACCCTGAAAAGGATGGTACCTTTTCAGCTAATTTCAACTGAACGTATTTAAACATCGGTTCCTAATATTAAGCCACCATCTATAACAATTTCAGCACCGTTGCAATAAGAACTTTCATCAGATGCGAGAAAGGCTATTACCCGTGTAATATCATCTGGTTTTCCAATTCTGCCTAATGGGATCGAGTTACCCCAATTTAATTACCGTTTAGCCATAAAAGCGGCGAGGGACTTTGCCTGCCGCTTCATCTTCATCATTATCCTATAAAAGTCCAACAATCTTCAGACCATGAAAAACACCATTGTGATTGACATCTTTGGTTATATGCTTGGCTGCTTCTTTAACTGGAGGCTCAGCATTTCCCATCGCCACACTGTTCGGAATGAATTTTAGCATCTCTATATCGTTTAACCCATCCCCAAAAGCATATGCATGTTGCAGATCAATGCCAAGATGATGAATCAAATTTTTAATTCCATTTGCTTTCGAGCCACCATTTGGCAAAACATCTACCGAATAACGATGCCAACGAATAAATTCAAACTGACGGAACTTTTCTCTATACTGTTGTTCGGCTTCCCCATCACAAAATAATAATGCTTGATAAATATCACGATTGCGATAATAATTAGGATCAAAAGTAACGGGTTGGTTGATTTTTAAAGAGGTGATCGCTTCTTCCAGGAATGGATGATGTTCCACACTTGAGCGCCAATCTTCATGATCAAGGTAAACCAATGGATGCTTACTGTTAGTTGCTTCCTCGTTTAAATGACTTAAAGCTGTGAAATCCAGCTGATTTTTATAGATTACTTGATTGTTGTAGACGACATATTGCCCATTAAGACTGACATATGTTGTTATATTTAATGCTTCTCTTAAATCTTTAAAAGCAAATGGTGCGCGTCCGGTAGCAATTGCAACAATATGCCCGTCATCCTGTAATTGTTGAACCGCTTCTCGCGTAGAATCGGGCAACTCTTTTTCATCATCTAGCAATGTACTGTCTATATCAAAAAAAATAATGTTTCGAGTCATCTTACTCTCCCCTATTCTCTCTCATATTTTAGTATTTGTCTTTTAAACATTATCGTGATTACCTTCCTGCATCACTTCATTGGAACTTTTTCGGTGATCATAATATTTGGAAATACGAATTTTATATTCCAGATTATTTCTATAATTCCTGGAAAATACACATCCGTAAAGAAGATCCAACAAAAACGAGATGGAATCATTCGAACTAAAGCTGCCTATTTTGGAGTACAATTTTTCTCGAGTAGTAATTCTGAAAATACAGTCCGCGTATGTTGTTAAGGTATTATCTCCTATACTTGTTAAGGCAATGATAGGAGTCCCCTTCTTCCTTAACATCGGTAATAAACCAATAATACCAGAAGTCTCCCCAGTATAGGAAATAACAATAGCACAAGTATTCGAATTGCAGCTGGCTGCCTCATACCCTTGATCTACTGTACAAAGATTGACCTTTTTGCCAATCCGAACCATCTGTGATTTAAAATCATGACAGATGTCCAGGTTGTTGTTCAACGAAAATATCTTGATTTCTTCTGCTTGATTCAAAAGATCTGTTGCCTTTTGTAATTCATCATTGTTTATTAAGGATAACGTGTCACTAATGGTCATTTGATTCAATACAGCCATTTTGTTGGCAATGGTCATTACATTATCTTGTTCGCTAAAAGGATAATTTGCATCAATATGATTAAAATGGCTGTTCAGATAGTCAATTTCTTCAAGAAAAATATTTCTCAGCTCGACCCATCCGTTGTATCCAAGTTTTTTGGCAACTCTTATTAATGTAGAGGGATGCGTATACGTTTCTTTCGCGATCTGTTTTGCTGTTTTACCTTGAATATTTTCCCTCTGTTCAAACATATAACGAACGATTCCTTTTTCAGATGGAGAGAAAATATCTCCTTTCATTTTTTCCGTCAATAACATATCAATCACCACTTATACTATAACACGACCCGCCGTAAATAGCATTTACAAAAATAATGGATTTTTGTAAATGGATTTGTAAACGGCAAAGGATTTGTTCGCTGTTCTCTTGTTTCCCATTCCGACCCTTTTATAATAGAAAGAAAGAGGAGGAATGATGTATGGCAAACGGTGTAAAAATTGTAACCATTGGTGGAGGAAGCAGCTATACTCCGGAATTGATGGAAGGATTTATTAACAGATATGAAGAACTTCCAATCAGAGAAATTTGGCTTGTTGATATAGAAGATGGCAAGGAAAAGCTGGACATTGTTGCCAAGATGGCGCAAAGAATGTGGGATGCTTCTCCTTATGATGTGAAAGTTCATACAACATTGGATCGTCGCAAAGCATTAAAAGATGCTGACTTTGTAACCACTCAATTTAGAGTTGGTTTATTAAATGCCCGGGTAAAAGATGAAAGAATTCCTTTATCCTATGGTATGACGGGACAAGAAACCAACGGGGCTGGCGGGATTTTCAAGGCATTTAGGACCATCCCGGTTATTTTAAACATTGTGGAAGATATGAAGGAATTATGCCCGAATGCCTGGTTAATCAACTTTACGAACCCGAGTGGAATGGTAACGGATGCCATTATTCGTTACGGTAAATGGGAAAAAGTTATTGGCTTGTGTAATGTTCCAGTTGGCGCCATGATGGCCGAACCAGAATTAATCGGAAAAACTTTGGATGAACTTATTTATTCCTTTGCCGGCTTAAATCACTTCCACTGGCATCGCGTGAAAGATTTACAAGGAAATGATGTTACTTCTGAAATCATTGATAAAATGTATGGTAATGATTCGGGTATTCCGGCAAATATTCATGATACACCATTCTTTATTGAACAACTGAAACAGATGAACATGATCCCTTGTGGCTATCATCGTTATTACTACCGCTATGAAGAAATGTTGCAACACATGCTGGAAGAATACAATGATCCAAATGTTGGTACGAGGGCCCAGCAAGTGAAACAAACAGAAGCAGAATTGTTTGAGTTGTATAAGGATCCAAATTTAAATTATAAACCTGAACAATTATCAAAACGTGGTGGTGCCCATTACTCGGATGCCGCTTGCGAAACCATTACTTCTATCTATGCCAACAAAAATACCCATATGGTTGTTTCAACGAAGAATAACGGCGCTGTTCCTGATTTGGCTCCAGATGACGTTGTCGAAGTTTCTGCCTATATCGGTGCAGCAGGAGCAAGACCAATTGCTTTCGGCTCGCTTCAACCAGCTGAAAAAGGTTGGCTGCAATTAATGAAGAATATGGAGTTATGTGTGGAAGAAGCAGCAGTAACCGGCGACTACGGTTTGGCATTACAAGCATTCACTATCAACCCACTCATTCCTAGTGGTGAAACTGCAAAGCGTGTTTTAGATGAACTATTGATTGCCCATAAAAAATATTTACCACAGTTTGCAGGAAAAATTGTGGAATTGGAAGCAGATGGACTCACCGTTAAAGATGAAGTAGCCGGAAATTTGAACTAAAAACGTAATGCCTTATATGATAAAGAAGCAATGAGGATTACTCGTAAATGATCCATCATTAATTTTGAGGTAAAAACCATATAGCGCCTTACCAGTTGTCTAAATCCAACTGGTAAGGCGCTATATATGAACTCTAAACTATCATACGAGGTGCATACAAATGAAAAAAACATTATATCTAATGAGGCATGGACAAACTATATTTAATGTGAGAAGGAAAATTCAAGGTTGGTGTGACTCACCACTTACAAAATTAGGAATCAAACAAGCAGAGACTGCCGCAAAGTATTTTAAGGAGCACAATATAGTTTTCGATGATGCCTATAGCTCCACATCTGAAAGAGCCTGTGATACTTTGGAAATTGTGACCGACACACCTTATACGAGATTAAAAGGTTTAAAGGAATGGAATTTTGGAACATTTGAAGGTGAGAGTGAGGACTTAAACCCACCACTTCCCTATGAGGATTTCTTTGTTACCTTTGGCGGAGAAGGACAAACCGAATTTCAAAAAAGGGTTGCTGAAACATGTCAAAACATAATGGAAGAAGATAATAAAGTTGTTTTAGCCGTATCCCATGGAGCAGCTTGTAGAAATTTCATGAGATACTGGGAACATACTAGTTCCATTACGCAACAAGAAAAGATTGGCAATTGTTGTATTTTGAAATTTGAATACGAGAATAATGAATTTGAATTAGTTGAAATTATTAATCATGATTTTAGTAAACTATGAGCCCAAACGTTTTTTTAAAATAAGGAGAAAATTATATGATTAAATTGGTGCTATCTGATATGGATGGAACGTTCTTAAATAATGGTGGTGACTTTAACAGGGAACTATACAAGGATGTCAAAAGGCTAATGAAAGAAAAAGGCGTTGTTTTTGCTCCAGTTACCGGTAAACAATGTGAACGTGTTGAAGAGTTATTTGGTAATGATGCACATGATTTATGGATCCTAGGGGATAGTGCCACCCGAATCAAGCATAACGGCGAATTTGTTTATGAATCCTTGCTAAGCAATCAATTAGGACTGGAAATTATCCGTTTACTTGAGGAAATAAGCTTGGATCATACCATTATTGCGTGTACAAGAAATTGTGCGGTTATAAAAGATAACACTCCTCAAGAAGAAGCTGCTATTGTCAGAAAGTCCTATGCTCAAGTAAAGCAAGTATCCGATTTTAATGAGATTCAAGAGGATTTTGTTAAGATTACCGTCCACGATCCAGCCCTTCGATGTTTCGAAACCAGGGAAAAACTATCTCGCTTTTTCGGGTCAGCTTATATTGTCGCATCGGAAGCAGCCTGGATTGACATAGCTAATGCCAATGTTCATAAAGGCACCACCGTTGAACACCTACAGCAGTTATTGCAAGTAACGCCGGAAGAAACGATGGCATTTGGAGACGGCTACAATGATATAGAGCTCATGACCCGCAGTACCTATAGCTTTGCTGTCCGAAATGCGGTTCAAGATACAAAAGATGCTGCGAATTTCATTACCCGTTCCAATGAAGAAGACGGTGTTCTGAGGACGATTATTCAAATGTTAACTTTACAAGAAAGCAGGTCATCATGTGGAAATTGAAAAAGAAAACATGTTGGCTGAAGAAATGTAAACCCTGTATTTATTAATGCCACTTACGCCTTATAAAAGAAGCGCCCCGAGATAAAATCAGGGCGTTTCTTATTATTTTCTATTTTATTTCGAGGTTGTGAATAATTTCGGTTGACTTACTGGCCTTAATCAAATTAACGCATCTTCACCTTTTTCTTGCTTAACTAGCTTCTTATCATACATTTTAATGAATGGCAACCAAATGAGAAATGCTGCTATAGCACAAATCAATGCAACAATGATCGCTATATAGTCTCCGCCTGTACTAATAAAGGCTCCCGCACCTCCCGGGGTAGGCCATGGCATCTGTGCAATAATTGGTTGAACAATATTTAGTTTAATTGTCCAATAACCTATTGATGCGGAAACCATTGGTGCTAAAAAGAAAGGAATAGCCAAGAATGGATTATATACAATCGGTAATCCAAATATCAATGGTTCATTAATATTAAAAATACCGGGAGCAATAGCTGATTTGCCTAAGACGCTTAATTGTTTCGACTTGGCTAAAAATGCAATAAAAATACATAACCCCAAAGTAGAACCAGAACCGCCTATAACAACGAACGCGTTTTGAAACTCACCTGCAAATGGAATACTTGCTCCATTTATATTCGCTTGCAGATTTGTAAGAACGACCGGTGTCAGTATTCCTGAAATAATAGTTGCCCCATGTATACCAACAATCCAAAGTGCATGGATTATGAAGAAAATCACTAAAATACCTACCCAGCTGTTTGTTAAATGAACAACAAATCCAAAAGGAATTGCTACTAGTTTAAATATATCAGTACCTAACACAACTAATACACCGTTAATTAGGATGACAACGAAAGAAACTACGAATGCTGGTATTAATGCGGTAAATGATCTGCTAACACCTTCTGGTACCTGATCAGGCATTTTGATAACCCAGTTTCGTTTCACACACAATCTGTATAATTGTACGGATATAATAGCCATAATGATCGCTGTGAACACTCCTGTAGCATCCAAACGACTTACTCCATCCGCTACCATTTCCCATCCATTAACAATTATATTGTCATCACCCATTTTGTCTATTAAAGACATTTCTCCATTTTTCCAAACTAACTGAGGAACGGTCATAAAAAATGCAAACAAAGTTAGTAAAGCGCCATTTAAGGGATTTAGATTTAACTCTTCTTCGTCAGCAAATATTTTTGTATACTCATATCCCACTACAAGGCCGAAATATAACGCTAATATCCCCATAGTTGCCTTATTCGCCAGCATATACAAGTCACTAAATCTAAAAAACGTATTGTCAAAAAAGCCTTCTAAAAATGTAAACGTCTCCGGTAATACATTTAACACTAGGAACATCGAACCTACGATTACAAACGGGATAGAAGCCATGCCCGCAGCCATAATTGCACGTACAAAACGCCAGGATGCTACTTTACCCATCGGACCCATTAGATATTTTTCCAAAAGAGCAAATACTTTACTTTCATTTTCTTCTGCCATAGGAATACCCCATTTCCTTATACATTAATAGCTTCTTCATATTTCTTGATACGTTTATAATGCTTATCCTCATTATGTTTAATCTTGTATAAACGATGGAGAACAAATGAACTTAATAGTATCCCAATAGTCAAAATAACCAAAACTAATATTCTAGACTTCTCTTGATCTAAGAGAAAAGGATATAATTGAGTGAAAGACATAGAAAAACAAGTCGGTATTATTAACATCACATTTGTACCGAACAAAATGATAAAGCAATATTTTGTATACTTGGCATTATTGGTATGGTCACTATACATTTTCACTTGTTCCGCTACACTAATGACGATTACGATCATTAACATCAACGGGATGAAATATAGCGAAGAATCACTCATTAACAGTGAAATTAGCCAGTATACATTCGTGAAAAAAAATAATGCAGAAACATATCTAACAAGTAAATACCTGTTAAAATACATGGATTTAATACTTGTTTCTTTTCTATTTTTTTCTACTAGTTCCCTTCCATTGTTTTCCATATATAAATCCCTCATTTTTCCATTTTCGCAAGTCTTTCATATAGAGATGACATTTCCAGTGCAACCTCTCTCAATGTCATCGTTGTCATTAAGTGATCTTGTGCATGAACCATAATAATTTCCATATTGATTTTTTCTCCAGAAGAATAATGTTGTAATAATGATGTTTGGGATTGATGTGCGATCAATAATTCATCATTTGCTTCTTCCAGCTTGGTTGCAGCGTTTTCAAATTCATTATTTCTCATCATTTTAAAGGCTTCATGAATCATTGTTCTTGATGAGCCGCTATGCAATATAATTTCAAAGGCAACGCTTTGAATTTGTTCTTGATCCACCAATATCTTCCTCTCTTATATCAAAGTTGCAATCATAATTCTTTTATACGTCAAGTGGGCTAGAAATAGGTTCAACTGCCCGCTGAAAAAAATTGCTCCACTTTAGAACTTTATACGATAAGTGGAATGAAACACAATGTAACGAGCAATTGATCCTGTTTGATGAAATGATTTATTTTTTCCTTCTAATTGATCATCATTAATTTGGAAGTTCCTCCAAGATTAAGTTGCCTAATTTCTCAATGCCCATAGGAATCGGAACGTATGCCTGCGGTGGAATGTTTACAACCGGCTTACCCGCACGATCACCAGCTGCTTTGAGATTTTTAAAGTACATTTTTGTTTGAGGACTCACTAAGAATAAATCAAAGTCACTGTTTTCAATCTTCTTACTGCCTTCCGTAGCAGAAACGGCATCTACTTCAATATCATGGTCTTTACTTTTTAGATACTCCGTTGCCTTCTTTGCCAATAAAGAAGATGACATACCACCTGCACAAATAATTAAAACTTGTTTCATCCTGCATTCCTCCATTACATTAT
This sequence comes from Lentibacillus daqui, assembly GCF_027186265.1. Taxonomy (NCBI): domain Bacteria; kingdom Bacillati; phylum Bacillota; class Bacilli; order Caryophanales; family Bacillaceae; genus Lentibacillus; species Lentibacillus daqui. Next base: position 2,797,609 of record NZ_CP114176.1, read on the forward strand.
ATTTTTTTAAATAGCTATGCTTCTTGCTACAACTTCTCACCATTTGAACCGATAACATCTTTATACCAGTAGAAAGAATCTTTGCGATAACGCTCTAAAGTACCATTACCATCATTATCTTTATCAACATAGATAAATCCGTACCGTTTTTTCATTTCGCCAGTACCCGCTGATACTAGATCAATACATCCCCATGGGGTATATCCCATTAAATCAACACCGTCTTCATCCACGGCTTTAATCATTTGTTCGATGTGTGCCCTAAGATATCCAATGCGATAATCATCGTGAATCTTGCCGTCTTCTGCAAATTCATCAACTGCACCCAATCCATTTTCTACAATAAAGAGTGGTAAATGATACATATCGGTAAACCAGTTTAAGGCATAACGCAGACCTTCTGGATCAATTGCCCACCCCCAATCCGAAGTTTTAACATATTCGTTTTCAACTTTATCGCGCGACTCATTATAGTCATATTCTTCATTAGATTGTTTATGGCTGATTGTAAATGACATGTAGTAACTGAAGCCGATATAATCTACCGTACCTTTCTTCAAGACTTCCAAATCTTCTTTGGTAATATCCAAATTAAATTTTTTACGCTCAAAATACCTTGTCATGTGTCCAGGATATTCTCCATGAACATGAACATCTGCAAAGTAATAACGTTTTTGCATTGCCTTTTGCGCCATTAAAATATCTTTTGGATGAGAAGTTGATGGATAAATCGGGCACATCGCAATCATACATCCGATTTGGAAATCAGGATTGATCGCATGACCAATATTTACTGCCTTTGCACTTGCCACGAGCTCGTAATGCGCAGCTTGATACATAATGCTTTCGCGATCTTCACCATCTTTATATTTCACGCCAGAGTTTGTAAAAGGCGCGAAATCTTCATGAAAATTTGCCTGGTTATTAATTTCGTTAAATGTCATCCAATACTTCACTTTGTCTTTATAGCGCTCGAAACATACGCGTGCAAAGTTAGTGAAGAAATCAACTAATTTACGATTCCTAAAACCGCCATATTCTGTAACCAGATGGTATGGCATTTCAAAGTGAGACAATGTAACAACCGGTTCAATACCATGCTTTAAACACTCATCAAATAAGTCATCATAAAATTTTAACCCTTCTTCATTCGGCTCAGCTTCATCACCATTTGGGAAAATACGTGACCAAGCGATGGAGGTTCTAAAACATTTAAAACCCATTTCGGCAAACAATGCAATATCCTCTTTGTATCGATGATAGAAGTCAATAGCTTCATGGTTTGGATAATTTTTACCTTCAATCACGCCATCTGTAATTTCACGAGGTACACCATGTGCGCCTTTGGTCATAACGTCAGCAACACTAACCCCTTTGCCGCCTTCTTTCCAAGCACCTTCTAGTTGATGCGCGGCGACAGCGCCACCCCATAGGAAACTATCAGGTAGTTTTGACATCGGAAATCCACTCCTTCTTATATCTTGTTCACTTACGCAACATTGATGTTTTTAAGTGATCTAACGGGATCTGTCATTTTTCGACACTACGAGAAAAATCGTTTCCCTGTTGTCTTCATTGTATTATGTAAGCGGATTCAAATACAGGGACATATTTTCCGTTAACAAAGGAAGTTCCTTACACCAAGTTGGAATCCTTCAACGTGAAAAACACCCAGGAGGCAGTCATTTCCCGGGTATTCTAGCAGTCTGATCTTACTTTATTATCATTTTTAATTGTTCATAAGTCTTACATTGCAAAATTTCTCTTACCGTATACCTATCATCTAATAGGTCCATTAACCAGCAATACATTGGTTTTAAATCATGTTTTATATCTTTGCTAATATTTAGTAGAACGATTAACTGTACAGGCTTGTCTCCCCATTGAATCGGCTTTTGAAGTGTTACAACTGACCAAAATGTATCTTCCGTTTGCGGGTCAATCAGGTGCGGAATAGCAACCATATTACCAAAACTAGTTGGAGAAAAGCTCTCCCGTTTAAGCACCGACTCTATATAGTTTCCATCAACTTTCCCATCGGATTCAAGTTCTTTACAGATAAAGTGCAAAACCTCTTCTTTCGTACAGAAGTCCTTTTGAAAATAAGTATATTTTTTCCGTAAATACTTATCTGATACAAACTCACCCTGATTCAATAACGTATTAATTTTATTTAAATCTGTTTCCCCAAGAATGGTACTTACGTGTATGACAGGAACAGGTAATTTTTCCTCAATTGGAATCGTGCTGATTATGAAATCGATGTCATGGAATGGCTGTTGCAGCAAATTATAGTATTCTGTGGATCCCATAATATTTAGATGATCTCCAAATTCATTCTGAAGCTTGTACATTAAAAGCTGCGCACTACCCAAGCCAGATGCACAGACGATTAAGCACCTTGGGGCATTTTTTGTATTCTTTTTTTGCCTTTCTTGTGCCGCTTCAATATGGAGGGCCAGGAAGCCGATCTCACTTTCATCAATCATGATATCCATCTTCTCTTGTACAACTTGTGCTCCAATTAATGCAGCATTGAAGGATAATGGGTATTTTGATTTTATCTCGTCTAACATTAGATTCCTAATGTTCATCTTGAATTTATACCGATTTATTGCTGGTTTTAAATGCAAACTCATCGCTAACAACAGTTCCTTATCATTAGTTAAATGAAACCCATATTCATCATCAATACGTTTTATCATTTCTGTAACTGTTTCTTGAATATCACGATCGATAACAGAATTAACTTCCATATGAAGAACAGATGAATTTGTAAGCTTCGTTCCTTGTAAATGAATCGCCAAGTATGCAACCTCGTGATTGGAAAATGAAATATAAAGTTTGTCATGAATAGCTTTTGCGATTTCCTTTGCAACTAAAAACTCTTTCTTCGTTTCTATCTCTTGCAAGTGATGATGAACCATCTGAACGGAGTTACTCTCCCGTATCCGCTTACAAGCAATGGCAATATGAGTAATTAAATTTTGCAAACTGATATCCGAAATAATAATATGGTGTTTTCTTAGATTAAATAAAACACTATCTTTAATAACTTCCAATTCTTCCTCAGTTAAAATTCCTAACCAGTCATCCATATTGTCTTTTAAGGTTGATTGTTGATTAAACAAATACTCCGAAATACAATACCTGATTTGTGTTTCATCCCCAATAACCTTAATACCGTGATAAGGTCTTTGGTCTAAAATTAAGTTATATTCCTTTAGGATATCGCGAATATGCCTTAACTCATGCTGTAATGTAGAACGGCTGATATACAGCTCATCAGCCAAATCTTCAATTTTACGATAATCCGAACTCATGAGCAGCTTTTCCATTAAATAGTTTACACGTTCTTGATGATTGGAAGGAATATCTTCCTGTTGATCATTGTCTTGGGACTGAATAAATTGATGAAACAGTTGCTCATTCTGAATAACAAGTTGATATCCTAATCCTCTTGCGGATGCTATATGTGCACCATATGATTCTAATAGCTCATTTAACATCTTTACATCATTACGTATCGTTTTAGAACTGACCTGCAACAAAGACGCAATTTCAGAACTAGTCGAGGGTCCTTGAGCCAATCTTAATTCTTCAAGTATCCTTTGTAAACGTGTATTCAAGTAATCACTTCCTAAGCGATAACAATGGTGTAACATATATACGTTATCCAAAGTAATTGTGTGGACAGCGCGGTACACTTATAATTGTATCATAATTTCCCGGGTAAAAAGTGGGGGTATTTATGGCAAAATATTAAAAAATGAAACTTTAGAACCGTGCCCTTTTTTTATTTTCTATCAAATTTGGTAATTTTTCCTAAGAAATCATGAATGAGTTTGGAAGCAGATCAAAAGCACCTATGTTGACTATTTACCGGCTGTTCGGCGCGGTCAAAACCTGTAGCCTTTGCGTGTGCTGTACCCGTAACAAAAGACGGTTATCTTAGGAATAACCGCCGTCAATTTATCCAAGTTTCAATTATTGAATTGTTCTCGAATAGATTTTATTTTACTTAATTCATAACTAAAATCTATGTCATCCTCAAAATATGAGGTGAGTCTACTAAAAAAATTTTCTGCACTATTTAATAAAGCATTTATAAACTCATGCATTGGTAGCGTTTCGCCCGTTATTTTTCCCTCATCTAGTGTAAATAATACTAAGTCCTTTGAAATGACTTTTATTTCAACCTTCACTGGTTGGTCCGGAAAATAAGTCACACCATAACCAGTATGTATAACATCTTCTACCAATTTAATAATATAGCTCCACAATTGGTCAACCAAATCCCAAAGACTACAATCCATTAACAGTTTGTTATAATATTCGATAATTATAGCACCGTTCAGATAATTGAAATCCAAATTTTTATCGTATTTTTTTATTTCCGTCTCACTATCAATGTTAATGAAATATTTAGCCGGGTTTCCCATAGCTTCTTTTAAATTTTTAATTTGGACATTTGGTTTATTTATAAACGTTTTTATATTAATCATAAATTCACCTACTTGGAATATAACTGTCCTACTCTTTCCCTATTTGAACCGACTACACTACTACATTTACAGTTCCGGATATTTGATATGAACTTGATGTGCCACGAATTTATCAAGGCTTTAATAATTTGTATACTCCATCTCACATAATTTTCTAGTCCATAATTCTATAATCCTTTCAAGTTCATTTGTTCAATGAGACACTCTTCATCTTCTTCCTCACTATAATTATCAATTATTTTTGTAATACCTTGTTTTATTTCCAATGTACAATTATTATCTGTACATTCCTCAAAGTCTGATTCACTGTTTAGGACTTTCCTTATTAATTTCAGCCAAGGTTCACTATTACTTTGAATATCACCTATTAGTAGAATTGCAACAGATGAAATGACATCTGGTACATCTACCCCTAATCCTTTACCGTGATGACGTAAAATAGTTTGTATAAAATATTTGAGACGAAAAAAGAGGTAGGGTATCCTCAAAATTGGACAACAAATAAAGAGAGGAGAAACCCTACCATGTCTCAAAGTATAACGGATCATGACTTTATAAATCAACTGGACAACCTTGTACGTGACTTTGTCAAAGAGCAGTTGGAGACCATCATGGAGGAAGAAAGAAAGCAGTTTTTCGAGGTCGAACACCCTGAATTGAAAAGTAGTTTATTCTTGTTATTCCCATTAACATTAGAGAACCCTAAAAGGCAACGTAGGCCAATCAAGGTTCTTTAATTAAGCATATCCTGCGTATCCTTTGGAAAATCCCCCCGAATGAAACGAGATATCACCTGTCACTACAACTTGCTCCGCGCCCTTATTATAGTGGTGTTAGGTACAATGCGAAATTATCCTATATTTCTTGCACCATTTAAGAATCGATTGGCGTTTATACTACTTTTTAGACGTCACTAAATAGTCTTACTCCCAATTATCAATTGCCTCTTGGAATGTATCGATTTATTGGATTATCAGACACCAGCTTCGATTTATTTTCATTAGATAGCCATTATCCCATCTTGAGCGATTATCTTTCCGAGCCAGGAAAAACCTAGTCAGTAAGATGGGATAAGGATAAAATAATAGACCCACCTTATTTTTATAAAATTGGTGTCTTGACAATAGGGTCCACTTTACAAGGCGGCACTGTTTTAGATTGATAATGCCTTTTCTAGTAACTCTTTGTCATTCGTTCCTACCCCATTTATTAAAATGCCGCAAAATTGATTATTTCCGTCCATACTAAATAGAATGGTATTATTTTTGATAAGTGATATTATTTCACTTTCCGAAAATGATATATATATATTATCTTTCCCTATGTAAACATTTAATTTCCCTTTTTCATCTATATAGGTTTCATTGGCATATTCATCCACCCAAAACACAGGGGTTCCCTCAGCCACTTCAACATGATTCGTAACTAAATGTTCATTATTCTCTGTTTTGAGCACGTTCTCGCTCAATGTTAAGGTAATGGAACGCAAAACCCCTGTATCGCTCCCAATACCAATTTCTATTAAAGATTTTTTAAAATCACCAGTTCTCCAATATAGCGTGGGCTCCTTTGAAATGTTCCAAGTACCAAATTCAATATTGATTGGTGTATATATATCAAATTCAATACTCTCATATGTTTTCTCTTTGTATTTTTTTACAGTTAGCATGAATAAAGATACCTCCCTTTAATTATTAGGTCTATACACGGCATGCTTTATAACTGGTTGCAATTTGTCGCCACGTGGCTTACTAAATATTAATTCCCAATCACCTACATTTATGAGTTCATCATATACTATACCGTTCTTATTGACTGTTTTTACAGAGTTTTGGAAACTAGACAATAATGTTTGACTATTTATTGGCATACCGTGTGTAGCTTCATCCTTTGTTATATATTCAACCATATGTTTAGTACCATTGGGATGCACCCAAAATTTATCACCATCTACAGTTAATTCAAATGACTTAGGTATTTTCGTACCCTTATACAATGGTTGGGTAATTTTTATATCGCCCCATACTGTCGCTTTTCCCAAGTTATTCAAATGTTTCTCCGTCCCCGGTAGATTTTCCGCCTTCCAAATCAACTGATCCTTCAAAAACTTCCCATCCACCACATTATAAGGTACCCTGGCTCCCCCGGCCAACTGATACTGTGGTGTATAAGGTAAAAATCTTGATAAGTCCGCGTCTTTCACAGATTTACTAGCCGCCGTTGCAGCTGTTTTCACACTAGCTTTAGTTGTTGTCACACTAGTCTTCGTCACCGTTCCAGCGCCCTTTGTACCAACCACTGAAACCGCTGCATTACCCAATGCATACGTAACCCAGTGCGAACGGCTTTGAGCATCCCCATTGATCATATCACGTTTATATGATTCTGCGATTGTTTGACCCAGGAGTTTGCCCGTAACCTTTGGGTGCTGAATCATATTCCTTAGCGCTGTTCCCGTCTTAACCGGATGCATAAATGTATTTCCTAAACCAACTAACGTATCTTTTCCAACATCAAAACTGCCAAGCACAGCACCTTTCCCTGTACTGACCGCTCCTTTGCCAAACGCCACGGCTCCGTCTTTTATTTTGGTCCATAAACTGGGGTCTTCTTCCTCTTTAACAGGCTCTCCATATACTTCCTTTAAAATAGTAGGAAGTGTCGTTAACTTCAAGGCTGACAGCGCATCAAATGATGTAATGGAATAATCAGAAGCAAAATTATGTGACATCTCATTTATGTATTGATTCAATAACTTCAGATCTTTTCCCACTTCACTTAATGATTTGGTTTGTTCATGATCCAGTTCATACAACTGTTCCAGGCTATTCTTTACTTTCCTTTTACCTTTTTGCATCATGGAATCAAATTCCTCCATGTCGAGCTTTGGCAAAGAGATAAGATCAGAAATACGATCCATGATTCCATTCGCTTCGTCAACTAATGCTGAAGTTACTTGCTCGGCCTTGTCCAATCCATTTAGAACATCATTATCCATAAAATCTTCACGTACAATCCCATTTTCATTAGATTCATAAGAATAAACAGCCTGTTGCAATTTTTCCAATGCCTGGCTGTAATGGGTTAACGATTGGTACAAAAAAATCAAAAAGGGTTCATGGATACCTTCATAAAAAGAACGGATAGAATCGCCCATTTTACCTTTTAAATGGTCTTCCAAGTCAATCATACCGCGAACGCCTTTTTGCATCTCCGTTATTTTACTTTGAATGTTTTCAATTTCCTGTAGCGTTGCGGTGACCCCTTCTTGCAAACTTGCCACATCTAATGTTTTCATTCCAACCCTCCTCGTACCGAACTATTTCAGAAAGCCGATGTAGTCCCCAAGTTGTTGGTCGGTTTCCATTAACGACGCAACAGAATTTTCGGTTGTATGGATGTGTTTCAGCATTAATAACTGATATGATTGTAGCAGTGTTGCGTACGTGTGATTTAATTCGTTCAGCTGGTCCAATAGATCCAGATGATTTCCCCCTTCTATCTCATCTGGAAAGGAAGATTGAAAGTTTTGGGCAGACCCTTTCAATGTAGTAATAGCTTGCTTGATTGGGTTGTGTTCAATTTTAATTTCTGTAGTCATCTAATTCCCGCCTTTCACTTAAACGAGGCTTAATCCTCATTTCAACTATCAATAACTTCCAAACTTTTGTCAATCCAACTAAACGCCCATATTAATCAAGTAATTCAATGACGCACCAAAGTCCTCCATCTTATTTCCAAAAACATCGACAAAATATCCATTTTTCCTCTTGCAATTGAAACCGCAATCATTTATAATAATCCAACTAAACGCCCATATTAATCAAGTAATTCAATGACGCACCAAAGTCCTCCATCTTATTTCCAAAAACATCGACAAAATATCCATTTTTCCTCTTGCAATTGAAACCGCAATCATTTATAATGAAGTTAATCAAAGGATTGTTACTGTCTGGCAGGCAAAACCTGGGTTAATCAAAGTTGGTTGTGGGACTATTTGTCTACAATTTTGATTAATCCAGGTTTTTTTAATTAGTAAGTAAATAGGTGCCAGAAGGATTTACAAATACTCTTTCAGGTGTGAATGCAAATGAAAATTACGAAGGTATTAAACAATAATGTAGTAATGTCCAGAGATGAATCGGATCAGGAAGTCGTTGTCATGGGCAGAGGTTTGGCGTTTCAAAAAAAGGTTAGAGACGTTATTGACACTGCCAAAATAGAGAAAACCTTTGTCCTGGAAAGTTCTGGTGTGGCTAAAAAGCTTGCTGAATTGATGAAAGATACACCTGAGATATATTTGGAGCTTTCCTACAAAATTCTTGAATTGGCCAAATCCCATCTAACATATAAATTAGATGACTATTTATATGTTGCATTAACCGACCACTTGAGTTTTGCGATTACAAGGCATAAAAACGGTATTGACTTAAAGAACCCGTTGCTATGGGAAATTCGCAGGTACTATAAACAAGAATTTCAAATCGCATTAAAAGCACTGGACATGGTAGAAGAAGATACAGGGGTCAGACTGGAAGAAGATGAAGCAGCTTCTATCGCACTACACCTGGTCAATAGTCAACTTTCTGGAGAAAATATGGATATGGCCATTAAAGTAACGGAATTGGTTAACAATATCCTGAATATCGTCAAATACTTTTTCAAGATAGAATTAGATGAGAACTCCATTAACTATGAGCGATTTCTAACGCATCTCCGGTTCTTTGCCATTCGCTTCATTCGCAAAGAAGAATCAAACGAGGCATATGACAATTTCCTGTATGAACAGGTCAAAAAGAAGTATGTGGCCGCATTTGAATGTACAGAAAGGATTGCAACCTACATTGCCAAGAACTATGATTGGAACATTTCCAACGATGAAAAGGTCTATTTAACATTGCATATCCATCGAATTACCAATCGGCATCAAATAGATCATTCATCTTAAAACGCTAAATGTTTGCGCGTATTATTAATAAGAAATGTTAGGTTAACTTTAGGATTGTTACTGATGAAGCAGGCAAAACCTAAGTTACTGACGGTTTAGAGGGATTATTCTCTTTATGCTGAACGTAACTTAGGTTTTTTTATGAAATTCATTAATTTTTGGAGGGGTTCAAATGAAAAAGTTATCTATTGTTTTTATATCCGTTCTTTTCCTGTTTGGATTGGCTGCATGTAATCAAGAGAAGGAAACCAATGCTAGCCAATCAGAAGAATCAAGTTCCGCCAAAGAACAAAATGCAGACAATACAGTTACGCTTTACTTGACCCGTCACGGTGAAACATTACTTAATAAAACGGACCGTGTACAAGGTTGGGCTGATGCGCCTCTAACAGATGAAGGTAAAAAAGTGGCAGAGTATTTGGGAAAAGGGCTAAAAGATGTACCATTTACAGCAGCATATAGTGGTGACAGTGGACGTCATATTAGCACAGCAAAAACAGTCTTGGATAATAGCGATCAATCAGATACAAAATTAGCGCAAGACGATCGATTACGTGAATGGTATTTTGGAAAATACGAAGGCGACTTAAACGAAACCATGTGGGATGATATTTCAAAAGCAAATGATGTACCGTTCGAAAAATTGATGTCGACAGTTAGTCTTGAGAAAATAGCCGATACCATTGCTGAACTGGATGAAACAGGAGAAGCAGAAAATTGGAAGCAAATAACCACAAGAACTCGCGAAGCACTGGATGACATCAGTAAAAAAGCGGCTGAAAACGGTGGTGGCAATGTACTGGTCGTATCGAGTGGTTTGTCGATAAATGCTTTACTTGAAAGTATTGATCCCGAATTCACAGGAGAACAGTTAGAAAATGCTAGTATAACCAAATTAACCTATAAAGATGGTGAATACAAAATAGAATCTTACAATGATATGGGTTATGTAGAAAAAGGTAAAGAAAATTGATTGCATTATAATAGACAATTAGAATAGAAAGCAGGGAGAATAATGAAGTACGAACAATTGGCCAAAGATATTATTAAAAATGTCGGTGGTAAAGAAAACGTTACTAGTGTCGTCCATTGTATTACCCGTCTTCGCTTTAAATTAAAAGATGAAAGTAAAGCGAATACAGACGTGTTAAAAAATATGGATGGTGTTGTGACAGTCATGAAAAGTGGTGGCCAATATCAAGTAGTTATCGGCAACCATGTGCCTGATGTGTATAAAGCAGTTGTAGAGGTTGGAGGTTTTAACGCCGAAGCGCCTGTTGATGCTGATGATAATGTTGAAAAAGGTAATCTATTTAACCGTTTTATTGATATGATTTCCGGTATCTTCACTCCGATACTTGGGGTATTGGCTGCCTCTGGTATGATTAAAGGTTTCAACGCTTTGTTTGTTGCGCTTGGATGGCTTAATGAAGAAGGTGGAACGTACCAAATTTTAAATGCAACAGGAGATGCGCTATTTTATTTCTTACCGATTATTTTAGGTTATAGTGCAATGAAAAAATTCGGTGGAACGCCTTTTATTGGTATGGTTATCGGGATGGCTTTGGTTTATCCAGCACTTGAAGGAATACCGGAAGCAGGAGAACCTTTGTATACATTGTTTGCGGGAACCATGTTTGAATCACCTGTCTATATTGAGTTCTTTGGTATCCCGGTTATTTTAATGACCTATTCCATGTCCGTTATACCAATCATTGTCTCAGCATTTTTTGCAGCCAAGCTTGAAAAATTCTTTGCGAAAGTTATTCCATCCGTTGTAAAAATGTTTTTAGTTCCGATGTTTACATTGCTGATTATTATCCCATTAACTTTTATTGTGATTGGTCCTATCGCAACTTGGGCAAGTCAGATACTAGGACAAGCAACGGTTTGGATCTATGATTTAAGTCCTGTTATCGCGGGGGCTTTCCTTGGTGGCTTTTGGTTGGTATTTGTTATGTTTGGGCTACATTGGGGACTCGTTCCGATTGCAATCAATAATTTTGCCGTTTCCGGGGTTGACCCAATTTTAGCATTGATATTTGTTCATTCATTTGCTTTAGCAGCAGCTGTTCTGGCTGTTTGGATTAAAACGAAAAATAAAAATACAAAAACACTTAGTGCACCAGCATTTATTTCTTCCATATTTGGTGTGACCGAACCCGCTTTATATGGTATCGCTTTGCCATTAAAAAGACCGTTTATTTTCACACTTGTTTCGTCAGCAATTGGTGGAGCAATACTAGGATTATTTGGTACAAAAGGCTATGTAATGGGTGGGCTTGGTATATTCCAATTCCCGAGTTTGATTCATCCGGAAGAAGGTTTAAATACAGCATTCATGGGTTCCATTGTGGCTGTTGTGGTTGGCGCAGTTCTAGCTTTTGTGTTGACTTATTTCTTTGGTGGTTTTAACAAAAAAGCAGACACAGCAGTAGCGGAAGAACCCTCTCAACCAGCAGAAGAACCTACTGTAGAAACTGTTGAAGAAAATGTAAAAAATGAAGATCTTTTCAGTCCATTAAATGGTGAAGTAATAGCATTGGAAGAAGTGAAAGATTCCGCATTTGCATCGGGTGCACTTGGAAAAGGGATTGCGATTGAACCTGCAGAAGGAAAATTACTTTCACCTGCATCTGGAACAGTCACAGCATTATTCCCTACGAACCATGCCATTGGAATTACAACCGATCTCGGAGCAGAAATTCTAATTCATATCGGCATGGACACGGTGCAACTGGATGGAAAGCACTTCACAGGTCATGTGGAACAAGGAGCAAAATTAGATAAAGGGCAACTCCTTATTGAATTTGACGTTGCACAAATTAAAGAAGCTGGCTTTCCGGTAACAACGCCGATCATTGTAACTAATTGGGATAAATATAAAGATATTGCTATAACTGAAAGTGAACAAATCTTAACTGGCGACCAGCTACTTTCATTGGAAGGATAATCGAAAATAACAGGAGGAAAGTGTTCCAGCCTTTCCTCTTTATCACAAGACGAAGGAGTTTTTATCATGTCAACATTTCCTAAAGGATTTTTATGGGGCGGTGCTTTAGCCGCCAATCAAGTAGAAGGTGCATATTTAGAGGATGGAAAAGGGTTAACGTCTGTTGATTTGATGCCAACAGGTGAAAAACGCTGGAATGTTATGAATGGAAACATCGATTCTTTAAAACCTGTCGAAGGTGAATTTTACCCATCACATAAGGCTATTGACTTTTATCATCATTATAAAGAAGATATCGCATTGTTTGCCGAGATGGGTTTTAAGGCATTACGAGTCTCCATTTCCTGGGCGCGTATTTTTCCAAATGGAGATGATGAAACGCCTAATGAAGCCGGCCTCCAGTTTTATGACGATTTGTTCGATGAATTACGTAAATATAACATCGAACCGGTCGTAACCATAGCGCACTTTGATGTTCCTGTACACTTAATTGAAGCATATGGCAGCTGGAGAAACCGCAAGCTTGTAGACTTCTTTGAAACCTATGCAAAAACGATTTTTAATCGCTATCAAGACAAAGTGAAATATTGGATGACTTTCAATGAAATCAACATGCTCTTGCATCTGCCATTTGTTGGTGCTGGCCTTGTCTTTAAAGAAGGCGAAAATGAAACACAAATCAAGTATCAGGCAGCACATCATCAGCTGGTTGCAAGTGCCCGTGCTGTCAAGGCATGCCATGAAATCATTCCTGATGCAAAAATCGGCTGTATGCTGGCAGCAGGTACCACTTATCCGTATACCGCCAATCCAGACGATGTTTATAAAGCAATGCAACAAGATCAGGAATCGTTCTTCTTCATTGATGTTCAATCCCGCGGAGAATACCCGGGTTATGCCAAGCGTTTCTTCAAGGACAACCATTTAACCATTGAAATGGAAGAAGGCGATGAAGAACTGTTGAAAAATCACACCGTCGATTATATTGGATTTAGCTATTATTCCAGCAAAACAACAAGTACGGATCCGGAAGTGTTGAAAGATCAAACAAGCGGCAATGTGTTTGGCTCGGTTACAAATCCGTATCTTGAAACATCCGATTGGGGCTGGACGATTGATCCAAAAGGCTTTCGTATTACGGCAAACCAGCTTTACGATCGCTATCAGAAACCATTATTTGTTGTGGAAAACGGTCTTGGCGCAATTGACGAGCCGAATGCTGATGGTACGATTGATGACGATTACCGGATTGATTATTTGCGAAAACATATTGCCGAAATGGGCGAGGCAATTGAGGATGGCGTGGATATCATCGGCTATACAAGCTGGGGCCCAATTGACATTGTTAGTGCCTCTACTGGTGAAATGAAAAAACGGTATGGCTATATTTATGTAGATCGGGATAATGAAGGAAACGGATCACTGAAACGTTCGAAAAAGAAAAGCTTTGATTGGTATAAACAGGTCATTGCGACAAATGGAGAAGTTCTCTAATCTAAAAGGGAAAGCCTCGATGGCTTTCCCTTTTAGATTTGGAGGTTATATTTCTTCAGCATCGCCTCAATAGCATAAGCTACCCCGTTTTCATTGTTTGTTTTTGTTGTATACTTACACCCTTCTTTTATTTCCCCTACTGCATTTCCCATCGCAACTCCATGTCCTGCTTGTTCAAGCATACTTCGATCATTTAAATTATCGCCCAATGCCATGACGTCTTTCATTTGGATGCCCAGACTATTTGCGAAGTCTTTGAGTGCAGTACCTTTTTGTGCATCCTTATGATTAAATTCAAGATTCATAGGACCAGAAGAAGTAATGGCCAATCCAGACTTATTTTCCAAACTTTTAATAGTGTTGCGCAATACCTTATCTTGAAGGGAGAAACCTAGAATTTTGTACACCTTCATGTTCTCATTTGAAAGAATCTCCTCGTAATTTTGGATAAATTGAACTTGCTCATCTTGAAACCGTTGTTCAACGTATTGCTGGATTTCTTCTTCAGTGATATCAGGATTAGCAGTTTTCATAATATTAATGATAACTTCCATGAATCGATGTCTGCCGTTTGAAAAAACACCGAAATTCGTAAAAAATTCAATATACATGACGGATGTTTGACAAACGGATATGATTTCCCGACAAGTAGACAAATCCATTGTTATCGTACGGATCAAATTTTTATTCAAATCATACGTGTTGGCCCCATTAAGGCAAATGATTGGACATGAAATTCCCGAAGCCTGAAGTGGTTTGCTGGCAGCGTTAAAGGATCTTCCGGTTGCTGCAACGAACTTGATCCCTCTTTCCCCAGCCTTTTTAATTGCCTTTAAATTTTCCCGACTGATTTCACCTATATCGTTTAAAAGTGTCCCATCTAAATCTGAAGCTATAAGTCTCATTTAAGTTACCTCATTTGCTGTATTATTTATCTCTACTATACCTTAAATAACTAATAAATGCTTCCGGCTGAACTTGGCCGGGGTGAGGGGTAAACGTTGAGATTATGTTATTATTAATATATAATAGACTTAAATCGAATAATTAGTTTTACAGGATTGTTACTGATAAAGCAGGCAAAACCTAAACAAGTATTGTACCTTCAATGAAAGGGTGCACACTTGTTTAGGTTTTTTTAGTTAAATTTTAAAACAGGAGGAAATAAACATGCCACAAACCGAAAAAAGATTCCCGGAAGGATTTTTATGGGGAGGAGCAACTGCAGCCAACCAGATAGAAGGCGGATTTCACGAAGGAAACAAAGGATTAAATATTGCTGATGTTTTACCAGGTGGAAAAGAACGTCTTTCCATATTGCAATCCTCCGGCTTTGATTTTGACATTCATGAGGATAAATATAGCTATCCAAACCATGAAGCAATTGACTTTCACCACCGATACAAAGAAGATATTGCACTGTTTGCGGAAATGGGCTTTAAGGCATACCGCATGTCAATTGCCTGGACACGAATTTTCCCAAACGGAGACGAGCTGGAACCAAACGAAGAAGGACTGGCTTTCTATGATCGTGTTTTTGATGAACTGCACAAATATGGAATTGAACCAGTTGTAACGATTTCCCATTATGAAATGCCGGTAAATCTTGTCAAGGAATATGGCGGCTGGCGAAATCGAGACGTTGTTACGTTCTTTGAAAGATACGTGAATGTGATTTTTAATCGTTATAAAAATAAGGTCAAATATTGGATGACATTTAATGAGATCAATAGTGGATTAATGATGCCTATTATGGGACTTGGCTTTTCCATCCAAAACGAGGAAGATCGTTATCAACCAACGTTTCAGGCGTTTCATCACCAATTTGTTGCCAGTAGCATCGCTGTCAAAGCCTGTCATGAGATTATCCCAGATTCAAAAATCGGTTGTATGATCATATATGCACCTGTTTACGCATATGATTCGAATCCTGAAAACGTGATGTATGCACTGCAAGAAGAGAATCTTTTCAATTACTTCTGTGCCGATGTTCAAGTGCGCGGGGAATATCCAGCCTTTATCAACCGATATTTCAAGGAACATGGCATTAAACTGGATATTCATGAAGGAGATTTGGAGTTAATTAAAGAGCATACAGTAGACTATATTGCCTTTAGTTACTACATGTCACGAACGGAGAAAAAAGAAAAGGACGAACAGGAAAAGACGAAAGGAAATATCATGAGTGGGGTTAAAAATCCATTCCTGAAAGCCAGTGATTGGGGCTGGGAGATTGACCCAATCGGTTTAAGAATTTCCTTGAATAAGTTATATGGCAGATATGAAGTACCCTTGTTTGTTGTTGAAAACGGGCTGGGCGCATATGACAAAGTAGAAGCAGACGGGTCAATCAATGATGATTATCGAATTGATTATCTGCGTGAACATATCAAGGCAATGCGTGAAGCAATAGAAGATGGCGTTGAACTGATGGGTTACACAAGCTGGGGATGCATTGATTTGGTTAGTGCTTCAACGGGTGAAATGTCCAAACGCTATGGCTTCATCTACGTAGACAAGGATGATAAAGGAAACGGAACATTGGAAAGAAGCCGTAAAAAATCCTTCTACTGGTATAAAGACGTTATTGCAACTAATGGTCAAAAGCTATAATCAGAACAACCCCCGGTTTGAGTAAGTTATCAAATTGGGGGTTTTTATATGAGCAATTGCTAACAACCCGTATCCAAAGGGCCCGCGTTTTCAAACTCAAATAAGCTCCCGAACCAACTGATCATAAACCTTCATATCCGTAAATGATTGAAGGGGATAATAGGTTTTATTTGGTACCACGCGTTTAATTGTTGGCAGCAGACGTTCATGACAGACGATCAGATCGGCATCCTCGGGAATATCGTTAATTGATGCATTCTCAACTGTGA